>CAYHPA010000167.1:0-7286 GCA_964358155.1 uncultured Chitinophaga sp. | reverse complement strand
AAGCTGGGCTGCACAAAATGGTATTACAGATAATAAATTTAAAAAAGTTGCTTCGCCGGTTGACAGCGCATCACGGCTTGCCTACACACAAAGAGAACAGATAGATGGGTCGCAACAGATACAGGGTGCCATCTTTGGAGCGGATGCAGACCTGGCTCATCCGCTGGCGTATGGATATAGCCAGAAAACGGTGAGCCTGTTCAAAGGAAATAAAGTGTTCATGGAAAAAAGCAAGAACCCTTATGCAACTCCTTTTTATTATGGCAGCAATCCATTGCAAAGTGGCTGGGTAAGCAAACAGAACCTGGATGCGATCAAAAACTCTGCAGCAGTGGTGGTGAATACAGTAGGTAATGGCCGGGTCATCAATATTGCAGACAATCCCAACTTCCGGGCCTTCTGGTTAGGAGGAAGTAAGCTTTTTATGAATGCGATTTTTTTTGGAAGGATAATAGATGCGGCAGGCGGAAGAACGGAATAGTCCTGATTATTGAGCATCTATAACGACCATGATTTTTTTGTCAAGCATGTTCAAAAAAACCGGGTCGTGGGTTTTACCAATATTAGCCAAAGGCTGCTGCAAATAATAGCTTTTATGAGTGTCGGTTACATTAAATGCTAATGTCAGCTTGTTCGGGTCGGTAGAATTGGAAAAGCATTTTCTTAAATAAGAATTGTAAAAGCTAATTCCAAAAACACCTTTTTGCTTTAATATAATACCAAGCAGTAAGTGATAATCAGATGAGGGGGCGCAACCAAAACTTATTTGCGTAAATGTTTGAGGGCCGCCTGTTGAACTATATGCTGAAACTCCTTGGGGGTAAATAAAGTCCGCAAGAGGGCCATTTGCAATAAATGGGTTTTTGTATAAAAGATCAACCTGAGCTATGCTAAAGAAATTGAGAGAATCATAAATGATCCTTGTACCAGAAATAGAATCAAATATCATTTTCCTCGGGATGTTCAAGTCAATCCAAATGGTATCGCCAATGTTATAATTCAATTGATATGGAAAGATTGAAACGGATTCCTTAAAAGCATATTTTGATACAGGATTATTTTGAGGATAATCCTTGTTGCATTGAAAACTGCTTGATAATGTGGTTATTACCAAAAATAATAATAGTAGTAGTGTTTTGACTGGCATAAATATGATTTAACAAGATAGCTCAATTAATTATTTCGCCAGATGGTAGAACGTATTTTTTTTGAGAGGTTTAAAAAAGACCTGAATTTCAGAATAAAGAGGCTATAGCGGCTACCTTATTTTTAAGTTTCTTGACTTGGCAGTGCTAAGCTTTTTATGAATGCTATCTTTTTTGGAAGGATAATAGATGCAGCAAGCGGAAGAACAGAATAATAATTTGTAAATTAGTGCATGGAATTAAACGAGCCTATAGTAGCTTATGGCAAAAGCAAGTTTACCGAGGAGGAATATTTGCAGATGGAAAGGACTGCTACGGATCGGCATGAATATTACCGTGGTGAAATATTTCGTATGCTGGGACATGGTGAAGCGCTGGCTATGTCGGGTGCGGGAGACAGGCATAATATTATTTTCTCAAACCTGTTTGGTGAACTGTGCATTAAGCTTAAGGGCAAACCCTGCCAGCCATTTGGCCCAGACATGCGTCTGAATATACCCGAAAACACATTATATACTTACCCGGACATTTCTGTCTATTGCAGGGATATAGAAGACAGCATTGATGAAGACAATATTGTTAACCCCACTGTTTTAATTGAAATACTTTCTCCATCCACCCGCAGCTAGATCGGGGTGAAAAGTTTATGCTGTACAGGGATATTCCGACTTTGAGAGAATATATACTGGTTGATACAGACTCTGTAAGGGGTAGAAGTTTATCGTATTAATGGCAGCGGACATTGGGAACTGGAAGAATATAAGCAACTGACTGAGCAGTTGGCAATACCTGAGCTGGAGCTTTCCATCCCTCTTTCAGAAATATATCACGGAACTAAACTGGCTGCGGGGAAGGAATAATTATTCACATTTGCCCATGCAGCATGCCGGGTGACTGATAGCTTGCCAAATAATTGTAAATTGCCCGTCCAAACAATTTACGTCAACTTAAAAAACGAGTACTATGATCAAGATGCAAGTTATCGGCCGCTTAGGCAAAGATTGTGTGGTGAACACCGTCAACGGAAAAAATGTGATCAACTTCACTGTTGCACATTCTGAAAAATTCAAGGACAGCCAGGGTATCCAGCAGGAAAAAACCATTTGGGTGGATTGTGCCTATTGGACAGACAGGACAGCAGTGGCGCCTTATCTGCAAAAAGGCACACAGGTTTATGTGGAGGGGCAACCGGAAGCAAGATCATTCCAGCGGAATGACGGCACACCAGGTTCTTCACTTTCACTTCGTGTAAGGGAGGTGCAGTTATTAGGCAGCAAAAATGAAAACAGTGCTGGCGGCTCTTACCAGCAACCTGCCAATGCTTCTTCAGCTACTTCAGGGAGCAGTAGTAATGTTCCTTCGCCAAGCGACATTACTGAGCCGGTGGATGATCTGCCGTTTTAAGAGAACAAGGATTCTCATGATTAAATTTGATTTTGAGGAAATAAGAAATGCCCTGCTGAGCGGGGCATTTTTAATAAATGAGTATTTTTAGAGATGGGAAAGCAATGGATGATATTTTTTTTAGCTCTTGCGCTTTCTGGCAATGCACAAGAAAGCCGTATTAGTCCTGATAGCTTTTGTACATACGAAGACTTTTATAAACTTTCTGATGTTTTTCCTGGTAGTATTGACTTTATTATTGGACTTGATGCAAAATCTTTTTTCAGATGTGGGGAACTACGAGACTTTCTTCATCTAAATAGACGGGATCGTAGAAGACAACCTGACTATGATAACGCTATGAACGAGAAAATAATCAGGATATGGTTTAAAGAGTTTAACAAAGCCTATCAGCCAAATGAGTTTATAAAAAGAGGTGAGTTGGCGATCTTTATCAAACATTTGCCAAGGAAGTCAAGACGGTATCTGAGGAGAAACTACAATTGGCCTCAAGCTTTAAAGACAACTTCATAGGTGATCCTTTATTTTTGCAACTTATGCAAGATAAAAATTTCCCTTACCAGCAATTATTCAATTTCACCAAAACCGTTTTTCAAAAAATCGGTTGCAGCGATGCACATGCTGATACAGCAACCAATGCATTACTGTCTGCTGATATCCGTGGAATAGACTCACACGGCATTGCACGGCTCAGTGGTTATATAAGGCTGTGGGAAGTGAAACGGGTAAATGCAACACCGGATATAAAGATCATTCATGAAACGCCATCAACGGCAGTGGTGGATGGAGATAGCGGTCTTGGATTAATTGTTGCCCCTTTTGCCATGCAAATCGCTATTGAAAAGGCAAAGAACGTTGGCACCGGTTGGGTAAGTGTGCAGAACAGCAATCATTTCGGCATCGCTGCGCATCATGCCATGATGGCGCTGGAGCATGATATGATCGGTATAGCTATGACGAATGCAAGCCCGCTGGTAGCGCCCACTTTTTCCATTGATAAGATGCTTGGCACCAATCCTATTTGCGTAGCAGCGCCTGCCGGTATTGAACCGCCGTTTGTGGCCGATCTTGCCACCACCACGGCTGCTAACGGTAAATTAGAAATACTGCAAAGGAAAAATGCAGACACACCTGTTGGTTGGGTGCAGGATGCAGAAGGTAACTCAACTACCGATGCAAATATTTTAAAGAAAGGTGGTGCTTTATTACCATTGGGTGGCGACAGGGAGCATGGTTCACACAAAGGCTATGCACTTGGCGCTATCGTTGATATTTTTTCCGCCTTATTAAGCGGTGCCAATTATGCGCCATGGGTGCCGCCATTTCCTGCCTATGTACCTATGCCGGCGCAGCAGCCCGGAAAAGGTATCGGCCATTTTCTGGGAGCGATGCGGATTGATGCATTCCGCCCGGCAGATGAATTTAAACAGCATATGGATAACTGGATAAAAGGATTCCGGAATGCAAAACCCATTGCCGGCCAGGAAAAAGTATTGGTACCCGGCGACCCGGAAAGGGAGTTTGAAGAAGAGAGGATGAGGAATGGGATTCCGTTGCTGGAAATGGTGGTGGAGGATTTGAACGGGCTGGCTGAAAAATTATCAATGGGAGGGCTAAAATAAAATGGTACAGATTTGGAGTCAGACTCCAAAATTGTACTATTTTTGGACTATGATTACCATCAAACGATCGGCGCTGAAACAGGCAGCAAGGCTTGGTAAGAAGTTTCCGGCCCTCGCTATTACCGGCCCGAGGCAAAGCGGAAAAACAACGCTGGCAAAAATACTTTTCCCGTCCAAACCCTATGTTTCACTCGAGAATGCGGACACCCGCCAGCAGGCGCTGGCCGACCCAAGGGCTTTTTTAAATCGGTATAAAAAAGGCGCCATCCTGGATGAAGTGCAACGGGCGCCGGAATTATTTTCTTATCTCCAGCAGGTATTGGATGAAACAAAGTCAAAGGGGCTGTTTATCCTCACGGGGTCCAATCAGTTTTTACTACAGGAAAATATTTCGCAGACACTGGCCGGCAGGGTAGCTTATATTGAACTGCTTCCGTTTGATTATCATGAAATCAGTCTCATAACTAAAAAACCGCTTCCTTTAAACAAGCTCATGTTTACGGGAGGGTATCCTGCTATCTACAACCGTAAACTAAAGCCCGGGGAATGGTTTTCAAATTATATCCGCACTTATATTGACAGGGATGTCCGGCAGATTAAAAACATCGGCAAAATATCCACCTTTAATAAATTTCTGAAATTATGCGCCTCCCGGGCAGGACAATTGCTGAATATGAGCAGCCTTTCAGTAGAATCAGGAGTTGATAATAAAACAGTGCAGTCATGGTTGAGTGTTTTACAGAGCAGTTATGTTATTCACCTGCTGCAGCCACACCATGTTAACTATAACAAGCGACTGGTTAAAATGCCCAAATTATTTTTTTATGATACAGGGCTGTTGTGTGCATTGCTTGAAATAAGCAGTGAAAAAATGCTGGAACTGCACCCCATGCGGGGAAGTATTTTTGAAAATTATGTGATCAATGAACTTATCAAGGGCCGTTATAACAAGGGCCTCCAAAGCAATCTTTATTTCTGGAGGGATAACAAAGGCATTGAAATAGATATATTAGAACAGGATGGCAATAAACTAAAGCCAACGGAGGTAAAATCCGGAATGACCATCCAGGATTCATTTTTCAGGAACCTTACTTACTGGAATAAATTAACAGGGAAAAAGGGTGGCCGGCTTATCTATGCCGGAAAAGATTCTTACAGCTATAAAGGGTTTGATATCCTTGCCTGGGATTCTATATTGGGAAAATTTGAATTGACTAAGCTTTAAGTTGTGATTGCTTTGTTGCAGGAGCTTATCTTTGTCTCCATACTTGCTGATTCAATAAATCCATTTAAAGTCTGAAGAGAAGGTTATGAAAGTAATGAAGTTTGGCGGCACCAGTGTGGGTAAGCCTGAAAGAATGCATCACATAGTATCACTGGTTACTAAAGAAACGGAGCCGGTGATTGTAGTATTGTCCGCCCTGTCAGGCACTACCAATGCCCTGGTGGAAATTGGCGAACATATTGCCAAAGGCGATCGTAATACAGCAAAACAGGCCATTGACAAACTGGAGAAGCATTACCAGTTATTTATTAAAGACCTCGTAAAAACCAAGGATGCTCTTGCCAAAGCAAAAGCCATCATTGCCGAGCATTTTGAATTCCTGAACATCATCCTGAAAATTTCTTTCAGCGAATCGCTGAATAAAGACATACTGGCACAGGGTGAACTGCTTTCCACCAAACTTTTCTGTGTGTATATGGAGGAAAAAGGCATTGACCATATGCTGCTGCCTGCCCTGGAGTTTATGAGCATTGACCATTATGATGAGCCACAGATAGGAAGTATTAAAGTAAAGCTTAGCCAACTGCTGAAGCAACATAAGACAAAAAAGATATTCGTTACACAAGGCTATATCTGCAAAAACTCCCGTGGTGAGGTGGACAATCTGAAAAGGGGAGGAAGCGATTACTCCGCTTCGCTGATAGCCGCAGCCATCAATGCATCGGCCTGCGAGATATGGACGGATATTGACGGCATGCACAATAATGATCCCCGTATTGTAAAGAAAACAAAGCCTATTGAACAGATGAGCTTTGAAGAAGCAGCGGAGCTGGCTTATTTCGGTGCAAAAATTTTGCACCCGGCATCTATCTGGCCTGCACAGCAATATAAGATACCGGTGAAGTTGCTCAACACTATGCATCCCGACGCAAAAGGAACGCTGATTACCGAAAAAGCGGGCAGTGTGGGAGTGAAGGCAGTGGCGGCAAAGGACAATATCATTGCCATCCGCATTAAGAGCAGCCGGATGTTGCTGGCCTATGGTTTTCTGAGAAAGATATTTGAAGTGTTTGAAAAATACCGCACACCGGTGGATATGGTTACAACGTCTGAGGTTGCTGTATCACTTACTATTGATAATGCCGCTCACCTGAAGGAGATAACAAAAGAACTGGAACCTTTTGGCTCCATTGAAGTGGACAAGAACCAGGTCATCATTTCGGTGGTGGGAAATGAAATTTCTCAAACAGAAGCGATGGTGAAAAAACTGTTCGGCTCTATCATGAATATTCCTGTCCGAATGGTTTCTTATGGTGGCAGTCCGCATAATATCTCCTTACTTGTGCCGGCCGAATATAAAACGCAAATTCTGCAGCAATTGAATAAAGGGATGTTTGGATTGTAACTGAAGAAGCCCCTTTGTATAGGGCTCCTGTATTTATTTCCTTTAAATCCGCTTTAATCCTGTTGATCTTAGTTCTAAATAATCAGCAACGCATCTCCATAGCTGAAGAACCTGTATTTATCTTTTATCGCTTTTTTATAAGCTTCCATAGCCAGTTCATATCCTGCAAAGGCGCAGGTCATGATGAGCAGACTGGTTTTGGGTAAATGGAAATTGGTAACTAATGAATCGGCAATATTAAAATCATATGGCGGATGAATAAATGTATTGGTCCAGCCTTCAGACGGTTTCAATAATTTCTGTGCGGTAAAAGATGATTCCATTGCCCGCATGGTAGTGGTACCTACAGAGCAGATGCGGTGACCGTATTCTTTGGCCCGGTTTACAACCTTGCAGGCTGTTTCATCTATGTGATAGTATTCGGCATCCATTTTATGTTTGCTCAAATCTTCCACTTCAATAGGGCGGAATGTGCCAAGTCCTGT
>CAYHPA010000166.1:0-7330 GCA_964358155.1 uncultured Chitinophaga sp. | reverse complement strand
TGTGGAAGATGCGGCTAAAATAAAAGCATTCAAGCATCCTGATTTTTTTGGCGTGGATATTAACAGCAGGTTTGAAAAAGAACCTGGCATAAAGGATATGAGCAAAGTGTTGCAGTTTAAGATGGCAATGAAGTAATGAAAGAAAAAGAAACATATCAGCATCCCAACGAACAAGGCTACTATGGCCCCTTCGGCGGCGCCTACATCCCCGAAATGCTGCACCGCAATGTGGAAGAACTCCGGACAAAATATCTGGAGATCATTTATGAGGATGGATTTCAAAAAGAATTTCAGCAACTGCTGAAAGATTATGTGGGCAGGCCAACGCCTTTATATTTTGCAACAAGATTAAGTGAAAAATACAAAACCAATATTTATTTAAAGAGAGAAGACCTTTGCCATACCGGAGCACATAAAATTAATAATACGATCGGGCAGATATTATTAGCTGAACAATTGGGCAAGAAAAGGATCATTGCAGAAACAGGGGCCGGTCAGCATGGAGTGGCTACAGCTACGGTTTGTGCTCTAAAAGGAATGGAATGCATTGTGTACATGGGTGAAAAAGATATGGAACGGCAGGCGCCGAATGTGGCACGAATAAAAATGCTGGGTGCAACCGTGATACCGGTTACCAGCGGCAGTAAAACGTTGAAGGATGCGACGAACGAGGCGATACGGGATTGGATCAATCATCCGGATGATACACATTATATAATCGGCAGTGTTGTGGGGCCGCATCCTTACCCGGATATGGTGGCGAGGTTTCAATCTGTTATCAGCGAAGAGATAAAATGGCAATTAAAGGAAAAGCTTGCGATGCATTTACCCACTCATGTGATAGCCTGTGTGGGTGGTGGCAGCAATGCAGCCGGGGCATTTTATCATTTCTTAGACGAACCTTCAGTACAGTTAATCGCTGTTGAAGCAGCCGGCGAAGGTATCAACAGTGGAAAAAGCGCAGCAACTACCCAACTCGGCAAGCCGGGCATTTTGCATGGCAGTAAAAGTTTATTGATGCAAACAGAGGATGGACAGGTAGTGGAGCCGCATAGTATTTCGGCGGGGTTGGATTATCCGGGTATCGGGCCGCTGCATGCACATTTATATGAAAGTGGCAGGGCGGTTTTTTTGAGTTGCTCTGATAAGAAAGCATTGAATGCTGCATTTGAGCTGGCAAAATTGGAAGGTATCATTCCGGCACTGGAATCGGCGCATGCATTGCATGCGTTGAAAATGATCAACTTTAAAAAGAGTGATGTGGTAGTGGTTTGTTTGAGCGGGAGGGGGGATAAGGACCTTGGTACTTATATGAATGAACAGAAATAATAACCGCAGAGGCGCAAAGTCGCTGAGGTGATTTTCAGCAAAGCTGAAAATCTCTGCATCTCCCCGTCTCTGCGGTAAAAATGATTTATGGATAGAATTAAAAGAGCACTTGAAATAAAACACGGAAAAGTTCTTAATGTCTACTGCACCGCAGGCTATCCTCACCTGCATTCAACAATGGAAGTAATGAAAGCCCTGCAACAACACGGCGCTGATATCATAGAGCTCGGTATGCCTTACAGCGATCCGCTGGCCGATGGGCCGGTCATTCAGCAAAGCAGTTCTGTTGCTCTGAAAAATGGAATGACGATTATAAAGCTCTTTGAACAATTAAAAGATTTTAGAAAAGAAATTTCCATTCCTGTTATTCTGATGGGCTATATGAATCCTGTGCTGCAATACGGGTTTGAAAAATTTTGTGCTGATGCCGCTGCTGTTGGCATTGATGGTTTGATCTTGCCTGACCTGCCGGAGCATGAGTTTGAAACAGAATACGGCACTATAATTAAGAAGTATAACCTTGATTTTATCTTTTTAGTTACCCCGGAAACATCTGAAGAAAGGGTCAGGAAACTGGACAGTCTCAGCAGCGGATTTTTGTATGCAGTTTCATCATCATCAACCACCGGCAGCGATGGAAAGGCGGCTGACACGACGGATTACCTGCAAAAGCTCCGGAACTTAAGGCTCAACAACCCTGTCCTTGTGGGCTTTGGCATTAAGGATAAGTCCTCATTTAATGCCGTCTGTCAGCTGGCCGATGGGGCCATCATCGGCAGCGCCTACATTAAAGCATTGGAAAACAGCCCGGATGTTAATGCAGCCACAAAATCTTTCCTTTCGTCCATACGGGGCTGATTGGCCTTCTCTCTTTCAGCTTCATTCTATAAATTTGCAGGATATGAAAAAATTACTGACGATTTTGATGCTGGCCCCTGTGATAGCTTTTTCACAGAAAACGATAAAAGGTTTTACCATCAATGGTAAGCTGGATGGATATCCCGACGGGACAGAAATCCGCCTTATTAAAAACGGGGAAAGTGTGGATATGGCAAAAGCTACACTGGCCGCGGGCAAGTTTGTATTGAAAGGAACTGTTGCCGACCCTGTGCTTTGCTATATTATGTTTGATGAAAACAGGCCGGCTGAAGTATATGTGGAGAATACTACTATTTCATTTAAAGCCGATAAAAGTGAACCGGGCAAGTTTAAAGTAGAAGGCTCAGCTTCACACAAAGATTTTGAAGAATTTGTTGCCGTTTTTGTTCCCCTGGCACAACAGCTCAACTCCCTGGCTACTACCATCAACTATACGCTGCCGGGCACAGTGAAGGACAGCCTGATGAATGTTTATGCCGGTGAGCAACAAAAAGTACAGGCAGCAATTGACAAGCTGGTAAGCGGCAAGCCATCTTCTATTATCGTTCCTTTTGTGCTGAATGTTACTTACCAGTTCAATGATGATGTGGTGCTGCTTGAACAAAGGTTCAATCAATTAAATGCAGCGGTGCGAAACTCAGAAACCGGCAAACAGTTGCAGGAGTTTATCGCTGAAAATAAAATTGGCGCCGTGGGCACGCAGGCAATGGATTTTACCCAGCCGGATACGGATGGCAAATCGGTTTCTCTTTCTTCCTTCCGGGGAAAATATGTGCTGCTCGATTTCTGGGCCAGCTGGTGCGGGCCCTGCCGCAAAGAAAATCCAACAGTGGTGGAGAATTACAATAAATTCAAATCAAAAAATTTTACCGTGCTGGGGGTATCGCTTGACAGACCCGGACAAAAAGATGCATGGATAAATGCCATCAAAGAAGACAACCTGACATGGGATCATGTGAGCGACCTGCAATTCTGGAGTAATGCAGCTGCCAAACTTTACCGTGTAAGCGGCATACCACAAAATTTTTTAATAGACCCCCAGGGAAAGATTATTGCAAAAAACCTGAGAGGCCCCGCTTTGGAAGCAAAGCTTTGCGAAGTACTGGGTTGTAATTAAGTTTATTCTCAAAGAAAAGAAAGTCATCCCGCTATTGGCCGGATGACTTTTTTCATAAGTGTACTTAAATAAACAAAAAATCGCTGTAACTTGAACATTGATCCGTCCTGCTTTATCCAAAAAACATGTGTATGAAAATTCTTCTAAGCGCCCTGTTTATTCTTTTGTCAACTCAAGTACCTGCCCAGATACTAAGGAACTTAAAAGACAAGGCTGTCAACAAAACCAAGGAAAAAACGGTTGACAGGGCCCGCTATGAAGCCCACAATGCTGCACGCAAACAGATGAATGATATCCGTGCCGAGTTTGACTCCACTGATTTTGATTATGCCATACTGCTGAGTGATAATTCCGGCCTTTTTAATGTAAAAGACAAAAGGGAACTGGGCGGTAAATTCATGACTATAAAAAATATCAGCACCCAGCTTTACCGGAGAGATTTTGATATCAGCGATGAAGAGAATGCAAGGCTGAACCTGCAGATGGGGGAATCCGCTTTTGCTATGGGCCGCTTTCCTTATGCGGAAATGCGGTTTACAACGGCTGCAAAATATTTTGAAAAAGCCTATCTGCTGAGAGATCCGGGTTATATGAAAACCATTTCCAACACCGGCCTGCTCTATGCCACCATGGGCCGCTATTCACAGTCAGAAACATTTACTTCCAAAGCATTGGACCTTCGCCAAACCACACTCGGGCCAAATGATATGGGAGTGGCCGCCTCATTTAATAATTATGCAGTGCTGCATTACAACCTGGGACAATACAATGAATCTGAAAAGGAGTTTGAAAATGCGCTGGCTGTAATCCGGTCAAACAAACTGGAAACCTCATTGCCTTATGCCATTGTAATGAACAACCAGGCCATGCTGTATCAATGTCTGGGGCGCTATGAAGATGCCGAAAAAAATATGATGCAGGTGCAGGAGCTTGGCGAGAAAGTTGGCAGCAAATCCAAGAACAAACTGAGGTTCATTTCCAACCTTGCCCTGTTGTACCAGCAAATGGGGCAGTATGATAAGGCTGAAAGCATTTACATGAAGATGCAGGGCAAGATACTGGACCGTACTACACCCGAATTTGCCAACCTGCTGAATAATATCGCTATCCTCTACCTCATCATGAACAAACAGGACAAAGTGGAGGACATGCTGAAGCGTTCATCTGAGTTGTACAAAAAGAGTTTTGGCGAAAAATCACCTGCCTATGCCAAGGTGATAAGCGACCTCGGTAATTTTTACCGCTACAAAGGCCGCAATGATGAAGCGAAACCTTTACTGGAAAATGCACTCAGCATCCGGGAACAGGCGCTGGGAGATGATCATCCCTTGTTTGCCCAGTCGCAGGAAGACCTTGCAATATTATATTGGAAGACGAAAGATTATGATAACGCTTATACGCTCTATCATAAAGTGATGGAAAAATCGCTGGACTTTATCAACCTGTATTTTCCGCCAATGAGTGAGTCGGAAAAAACAAAATACTGGGACCTGCTCTCGCCAAGATTTCAGCGGTTCTACAATTTTGCATTGGAAGCTGCGGCTGTTAAAAAAGATGTTTTGGAAGATATGTTTGAGTATCGTCTTGCCAGCAAAGGATTGCTGCTCAGTTCCACCCGCCGCATCAGCCAGGCCATCCTTTCCAGTGGCAATGAAAAACTGGTAAATGATTATGCTGAATGGATCGATTTGAAAGAACAGATGACAAAACTGTATGGTTTTTCAAAAGAAGAATTGACAGAGCAGGCGATCAATATTGATTCACTGGAAAAAGAGATCAACTCACGGGAAAAAAGACTGTCGGAAAGTTCCAAAGAGTTCTCGAATTTTTATTTTGCTTCTAAGGTTAAACTTTCCGAGGTGCAGAATAAGCTCAAAGCTGATGAAGCGCTGATAGAGATCATCCGCATCCGGGATTTTGACCAGGTGTTTACCGACGGTTCAAAGTACGTGGCGTTGATCCTTAGCAAGGGAAATGCCAATCCAAAAATGATACTGATGGACAAAGGCTTTGACATGGAAACAAAGCATTATAAAACCTATCGTAAGTCTATGCAAAACCGGGTGAATGATGAACAGTCTTACAATCACTACTGGGCGCCGCTGGAAGCAGAAGTAAAAGGAAAAAAGAAAATATACGTGTCGCTGGACGGAGTGTATAACCAGGTGAATTTATATACACTGAAAAAACCTGCCGGCGATTTCCTCATCAATCAATATGATATCATATTGCTGGGCAATTCAAAAGATATGGTGAACAAGAATGAGGTCAGCAGTTCTCCTAATTCGGGCAAGAAGGCTATCCTTATCGGTTTTCCGGATTATGGAACTGATAAAAGCATTGTGCCGCTTCCTGCCACCAAAACAGAAGTGGATGGGATCAATACGGTGCTGAAATCTTCCGGGTATAATGTTGCGTCGTATATGCAAAAAGATGCTACAGAAAAAAACCTGAAATCATCTCATGAAACGTCCGTACTCCATATTGCCACACATGGTTTCTTTTTTCCAGACGTGGAAAAAGCAAGCTGGCCGATAGGTGTGCATGCAGATAATGCGAAGGATAATGTGTTGCTCCGTTCGGGACTGATGCTGACAGGAGTGATGGAAGCAGATAAACTTAATCCAACGATGGACAGTGTGAGTAACGGCGTAATGACTTCTTACGAAGCGATGAACCTTGACCTGAAAGGAACCAAACTGGTGGTGCTCAGTGCCTGCGAAACAGGACTCGGCGAAGTAAAAGCCGGTGAAGGTGTGTATGGTTTGCAACGGGCTTTCCTGGTGGCCGGTGCCGATGCCATCATTATGAGCCTGTGGAAAGTGGATGATGCGGCTACGCAGCAACTGATGAACGGGTTCTACAGCAATTGGGTAAAATCGGGCGATAAACAAAAAGCATTCAAACAGGCGCAACTTCAACTGATGACCAAATACAAAGAACCTTACTATTGGGGAGCTTTTGTGATGATGGAAAACTAGTCTTGAGTCGGGAGTCATTAGTATGGAGTCAGGAGTCAGGAGTCGATAGTCATTAGTCAGGAGCCTGAATTTATCCTACATATGAGTTTTGAAATAAGTGATGAAGGTGCAGTACATAATTCATGAACCAGTTTTGTGAACGAGCCCCGTAGGGGCGATATATTCATGCAACAAACTATACCAGGAGAATATTATTTGCAAGGCATGCGGGAAATGGCTTCGGGTTTCCTGTTGAAACCTGATCATACATTCCAATTCTTTTTTACTTATGGTGCGCTGGACAGGGTAGGGTCGGGAAAATGGTCGGAAGCAAACGGTCATCTTATTCTGAACAGTCTGGCAAAGCTACCCGATGGATATACCCTGGTGAAGAGCGGAAAAAGGGAACATGAGTTCATCCATATTTTACTGGAAGGAGAAAATACCATGGCCATGCGCCACAGCTTTGTAAGTCTTGCAGATGGCGCAGAAGGAAGCTGGAAACAAATGAACCAGCAGGGCGATGTGCAGTTTCCCAAACAGGAAGTACATTCCATTTCTTTATTACTGGAGTTTTGCCCGGAACGCATTGCGTCCATTCCTGTTGTGGATAAGGATCATAATGAATTCATCTTCCGGTTGGGGCCTTCCATCATAGAAGTCTTCTTTGATAATTTTTCATTGCAGGTTGAACCGGGTGTATTAACCGGCGGCCATCCGTTGCTGCGGGGAACTGCATTCAGGTATGCAAGGCAATAGATACTTTATTTACAATCCACCAGTGCAAACAGGTATTCTGTGTCTTTCCATTTGTTGGTATCGTAATTTTTTGCATTGAAAATAACAGACAGGCTTTCGGTATTGCCTTTGCCTTCTTTCTTTACAATTTTCCAGGGTTTGTCTGTCCATTCGGAAGCGGCGCCTACAACGGGGGCATTGCCTTTGAACTTCACGGTTATCTTATCAGCATCTTTTGTGCCGGTAAATTCGGCAGTTTCTTTTTTGCCTGATTCCAGGTCTTCACTTGTCACATTGCCCAGCACAG
>CAYHPA010000165.1:0-7333 GCA_964358155.1 uncultured Chitinophaga sp. | reverse complement strand
TGATTGACTCATCCAAACCAACAGTGCTGGTATATGGCCATTATGATGTGCAGCCACCCGAGCCATTGGAACTCTGGACCAACCCGCCCTTTGAGCCAACCATTGTTGATGGAAAAATATTTGCCAGGGGCAGCGCTGATGATAAGGGTCAGTTCTACATGCATGTAAAAGCATTGGAAACTTTGGTAAAAACCAACAGCATGACCACCAACATTAAATTCCTGATTGAAGGAGAAGAAGAAGTTGGTTCTCCCAATCTTGGCAAATTTGTGGCAACAAATAAAGATCTGCTGAAAGCTGATGTAATATTAATAAGCGACAGTTCTATGCTGAGCATGAAGAACCCTTCGCTTGATACAGGCGTACGGGGCCTTAGTTATATTGAAGTGGAAGTAACTGCCGCCAACAGGGATTTGCACAGTGGTACCTATGGCGGCGCTGTAGCCAACCCGATAACTGTTTTGGCACAAATGATTGCCAGCTGCCATGATAAAAACAACCATATTACCATACCCGGGTTTTATAATGATGTGGTAAAAGCCGGAAAGAAAGAAAGGGCCCTGATCAATAAAGCGCCGTATAGTGAAAGAGAATACAAAAAAGATCTGGGCGTAAAAGAACTGAGGGGCGAAAAAGGTTATACTACGTATGAAAGAACAGGCATCCGCCCGACCATTGAAGTAAATGGCATCTGGGGCGGTTACATGGGAGAAGGGGCCAAAACAGTATTGCCTTCAAAAGCAACGGCAAAAATTTCAGCAAGGCTGGTTCCCAATCAGTCATCAAAAAAAATAACAAAGAAACTGCTGGCTTATTTTAAATCCATTGCCCCAAAAGGGGTGACGGTAAAAGCATTTGAACACCATGGTGGCGAACCGTATATGACGCCGATTGATAGTAAAGGATACCTGGCTGCAGAAAAAGCGGTGAAAACAACTTTTGGCAAACAGCCAATACCCGTCCGTGGCGGTGGCAGCATTCCCATCTGTTCTATTCTTGAAAGAGAATTAGGAATAAAAATAATTTTCATGGGCTTTGGTTTGGACAATGACAATCTGCACAGTCCGAATGAAAAATATAATATTGAGAATTATTACAAGGGGATTGAGACGATTCCTTATTTCCACAAGTATTTTGCGGAAGCATAGAGAAATATCCGCTGAGCCGCAAAGGCGCAGAAAAAATTTTTACCCTTACTTTATAGGTGAGGGTTTTTATTTTTTTCTAAATGTAAAGAATTCTTTACATTTAATTATTAAATAGATAAAATGAGCAAATTCTTATTGCCGTATAAATTTAAATACTGGGGAGCCTTTATGTTTCCGCTTGGACTATTTGGCTGGTATCTGATTCAGTTAAGAATAAAGTACAAATTCATGCTATGGGTAGATGATTTACCATTCCCCTCTGTTCCAATTCTACTAACAATATTCTTTTTTTCTGGGCTATTTGGTTTATACTTTCTTCTTTTCTCAAAAGAAAAGAAGGAAGATGAATATATTAGGAAAATAAGGTTGGAAAGTTTTCAATTTGCAACACTGGTCCAAATTTTGTTCCTCACCTACTCTTTTATCCGTTTAGCATTCATGAAAGATCCGCCGAGGGATCATGAACTCATGTTGTTTGTAAAAACCTTATTTGTTTTCTGGCTTTGTTATATTATCCGTTTCAATTTTATTATGCTCCGAAACAGGCTAAGGATAAGAAATGAAAAATAATGTCAAAGAACTTCGTGGCGAAAAGGGCATGACTCAATCGGAACTTGCGGACGAATTAGGAGTTTCCCGTCAAACTATCTTTGCAATAGAAACATCAATGTATGTTCCGTCAACAGTATTAGCGTTAAAAATTGCAAAAATTTTTAAGAAGAAAGTGGAGGATATTTTTGAACTGGAAAATAAAGACAAATAATGCCTGAAAAACTCCGTCTCGATAAATATCTCTGGGCTATCCGTCTTTTTAAAACAAGATCTGCAGCGGCTACAGCTTGTGATACTGGTAAAGTAAAATTTGCAGGCTCACAGGCAAAGGCTTCAAAGAATGTAAACATTGGTGATGAATATGAAGTAAAGACAGAGGCAAAACGCTGGAGAATAAAAGTTACAGGACTGTTACAAAAAAGAGTGGCGGCTCCCGAAGCCATCAAAAATTATATTGACATTACTCCCCAGGAAGAATTGCAACGTTTACAATTCCAGGCTGCCAGCTTTCATACCGGCAAGCGGCAAAGCAAGATTGGGCGGCCTACCAAGAAGGAAAGAAGAGAACTGGATGAGTTTACAGGTGACTGAAGCCGGTTGATAAAAATCATCTGCTGCTATTATCCATATCATATTTAACGGCTGGCAGGGAGGATAGTTTTGATACATATTCAAAAAACTATCTATGGCAGCTGCCGCTCAAAGGACAAAAAGTTTTACTAAAACCTCGCTAATCAAGCCTGTGGGGGAAGGTAAACTTCGCCGGAACAAGGCGATGCATATACCTGCGGCGAATATTGATGAAACAGCTTCAGCATACATACTGACCATTGCAGCACCGGGGTTTACGAAAGAATCTTTTAAAATAAATATGGAAGGCAAATCTCTTTCCGTTGCTGCCTGCAGAGAGCCAGCCACTGCAAATTGCATTCACGACCGTTGGGAATATGATTACCGCCGTTGGAAAAGGGTTTTCCCATTGCCCGAAAATGCTGATGCCCTGATGACAGGGGCCCGCTATGAAAATGGCGAATTGATTATCATAATTCCAAAGGGAAAAAACGATTCATCCATTTTTACACATTCCGTTTATGTCTACTAACCTTATGAATATGGTATTACACATTGCACCCTATCGCCTCATCAGTGACATTCAAAAAGACTTTAATAAAGTTTTCCCTTTTTTGAAGCTTGAATTCTTTAATCCGAGGCAGGTAGCCAGGGCCGGTTTTACAGCCAGGCAGATACTACCTAATACCAAAAAAATCGGTGATAGCCAGCTGGCAATTACAGATGGCCAGATTGAAATAGCTGAAAACATGAAAGTAAAGGACCTTGAAAAATTATTGAAAGACCAGTTTAGCCTTGCCGTACAGGTTTTTCGCAAATCGGGCAACCTGTGGCTGGAAACCACCATGACAGATAACTGGACATTGCTGCAGCAAAATACACATGGCCGGGAAATTTCTACGGGCAAAAATGTGAAAGACAGTCCCGACGATTTTGACTTAATCCGCGATGCCGATCATTAAGTGCTGATAAAAATCACCCCCTCTGCTTATCCATATCATTGTTTTTTCCCAATAAGAGCAACGAACTTGCTTTTATCAGGTTTCTACGAAACTAAATTAAAAAATATGGAAAACAAAGCATTGGACAAACCCCGAATCTCCCGGCCTTCTTTTTTTGAAAGTGGCTGGATGGACAAATTCTTCAACGCACCGTTGGATGAATTTTTTAACTTCAACAAAGTAATGAGTGTTCCCGCAGTGAACGTAACCGAAACAGAAAAAGAATTCCGCCTGAGCATTGCTGCTCCCGGACTTGAAAGAAAAGATTTTAAAGTGGAAGCATACGATGATATGCTGACCATCAGCGCAGAACATGAAAGAGAACAAAAAGAAGATGGAAATGACCGGTTCAACCGGCGGGAATACAATTACAGCAGCTGGAGCCGCAGTTTCACTCTTCCTGAAAATTGTGATTTTTCAAAAATTGATGCAGAGTACAAAAACGGGGAGCTGAAATTAGTAGTCCCAAAAATTGAAGTAAAGGAGCCCAAGAAAGTAAAAAACATTTCTGTGAATTAATGAAAAAAAATCAGAGGCTCTGCCCCCGTCTGGTACTCAACGACGGGGGCTTTTTAATACAGCAGGTTCTTTAGTTTCTCCAGGTTAGCGATAGAAATTTTTCCTTCTCTAATTTCTATCAGTTTTTCCGATTTAAAATCGCTTAATGTACGGATCAGTGATTCGGTGGCTGTACCTACATAGTGAGCAAAATCTTCTCTTGAAATCTCCAGCGGCTTATTGGTATCACCGGGGTTGAATTTTGAATGGATATCCACCAACGCCTTTGCCACTCTTTTTCGAAGTGAACTATAAGCAAGGTTAAGCAACCTTTCTTCCTTTTCTTTTACATTTTGAGTAATGATGCGGATAAACTTGGCCGCCACATCCATATTGCCATATATCATCTGCAAAAAATCTTCCCGTGGTATCTGCATTATCTCTGCATCTTCCAGCACCACGGCTGAATCGTCATAGTTTTTTTCTTCGATCAAAGCCGGGTATCCCATAAAATCACCATTACTGAACAGGTCGGTGATGTATTCTTTTCCGTCTTCGTGAGTTTTTAATCCTTTCACCTTCCCTTTTACCAGGTAATACAAATATTTAGGTCTTTTCCCTTCCTGGTAAAGCATCTGCTTTTTTGAATAGCTTTCCACATCATACTGATCGGCCAGCTGGTCGACAAGTCCGGCGCTCTTCACATCTCTTAAGAACTGGTTAATCCCCTCTTGTGAAGGGGAGTACTTATTTTCCAATACGGCAGCCTTCTTTAACCGCACTTCTATGGCATTCAGCAGTTCTATATCTTCAAACGGTTTGGTGATATAATCATCCGCACCCATTTCCATCCCCTTTCGGAAATCACCCCGTTCTGTTTTAGCAGTAAGAAACAAAAAGGGGATGTGCTCGGTATCCGGGTTTTTTTTCAACAGGTGTAAAACGCCGTATCCATCCAGTTCCGGCATCATAATGTCGCAAACGATAACGTCGGGTTTTTCACGCTGTGCCACTTCCACTCCCTTTTTACCGTTTTCGGCGGTTAGGGTTTTATAACCGGCCAGCTCCAGAATTTCCGCTGTATTCTCCCTGATGTCAGCGTTATCGTCAATTACTAAAACAGATTTCATATTCATGTTGTTATTCATTTATAGGAATGCTAAAAGTAATGGTTGTTCCCTTATTTAATTCACTTTGCACTTTTACTTCTCCCCCCAGCAGATCAACATACCGTTTTACAATATGCAGGCCAAGGCCGGTTCCCTGTATATTCATTGCGTTGGCCCCCCGGAAAAAACTGGAGAACAGGAGTTGCTGGTCTTCCTCTGAAATGCCGATTCCTTCATCAATAACACTGATTACAACCTGGTCATCCACAGGTATACCCTTCATGCAAATGGGTTTTCCTTCGTCTGAAAACTTTATGGCATTACTTACCAGGTTGATCAGAACATTGCGAAGGAGTTTTTTGTCTGTTAATGCTTTACATGTATCAGAAAATTCAAAAGAAAAACGTTGTCCCTTTTTTACCTGGGTTTTCATTTCCTCGGCAATATCCTCTGCCATCTGCCGTATGTCAACCTCCTCCGTTTTCTTATCTATCTTACCTTCATTCAGTTTGCCTAAAGAAAGAAAATCTTCCAGTATATCGTTCAGGTTATTGACGGAGTTTTTTATCCGTCCAATATGTTTCTCCCTTTTTTCCTGCTCTTCCGTCGTGGTGTATTTGGCCAGTAATGATGCCGAAGAAAGTACTGTTGTCAATGGTGTCCTGAATTCATGAGAAGCCATAGATACAAACCGGCTTTTTATTTCATTCAATTGTTTTTCTTTATCCAGCGCCTCGCTTAGTTCCTGTTGCGACTGCTCAAGTCTTTGCAAGGCTTCCTTTAATATCAGCGTCCTTTCCTCCACCTTTATCTCCAGTTCTGCATTCAATTGCCGTATTTTTTCAGTTATCTTTTCCAATTCTGCTTTTTGCTTCAGCATGCTGGCCTCAATTTCCTTACGCTGCGTTATATCTACAATAAAGGCAATAACAAATATTTCATTATTGCGCCGGTAATGGCTGAGACTTACTTCAACTGGCATATTGGAACCATCCTTCTTTCTGCCGAAAAGGTCACGGCCATGCCCCATGGAGCGGTTGGAAGGTTTTTCATAAAAACCATCCCGCAGGTCCTTATGGTGGGGTTTGAATTTTTCTGGTATCAGTATTTCTACTGGCTGACCGTTCAGTTCACCGCTATCATAGCTAAACATTTTTTCTCCGGCCGGGTTTACAATCACAATATTTCCTTTGCTGTCAGTAAGAATAATCCCCTCAGTGGCATTTTCAAACAACGATGTCATATGGGCCTGGTTGAGCATAATTATCCGGCTTTTAATAAAGTTCAGTATAAAATATAGTACAGGGAAATAAATATATAGCTGCCCTTATAGCATTGTAGTGCCTGCCGGCATGAGCGAGTGGGCTGGCACAGGAATACCGGCATATTTTTGTACTGCTGCGATAAGCCCGTTAAGGTTTTCCCTGGCCACATCATCATAGTCAGTCAGCATTGCTTTTTTTTCTGCCGGGTCCCTGGTCAGCCGGGCACCCATTTTCAGCATAAACCTGTCTTTCCATGATAATTTTTGCATAATCATCCTGCCGGGTAAATAATAAAACCCGCAATTGCCTGTTATCTCTTTTGGAATACTGGCATCATTGTACGATTGTCTCTTTTCTTTTTCCACAGGTGGAGTGCCTGCCACCTGGAATAAAAATATTTTTTTATCTGAAAAGCAAGGTAAATTTTTCTTCAACCACTTTTTTATTTCCAGTTTGCCAATATAAACACTGCTGCCGATAAGAAAATAGTCATACCCAGCCAGTAAGTCCGCATCCAGTTTTGATGCAGGCCAGACTTCTATTTTTAATGCTGCTCCCAGCCATTGGGCATATTGCCGGGTAGCGCCATATCTGCCCTTGTAAACAATAATACCTTTCATATCATTTAGTTTTTTTTATTTGCCAGAACAGCAATTTTTGTCCGCCATAAATATTCCCGGCCCTTACCCGATAAAATAAAGAGTGCGATGGCAAATGTGATGGTGCAGGGGAAAACGGACCCCACCCCCAATGGGGCTATGGCCAGTAAAAAAATTATTGCCCCGGCGCAACCTAATTTGAATACCCATCCTTTCAGCAGCATGGAAGCAGCTATCATTCCCTGACAAGCAGCAATAAAACCCACCACCCATTCCGTATTCCTGCTGAACCAGCCATTAATAAAACTTTTGTAGAAACCCAGGAAAGTAAGATCGGCATACTCCTGGTAAGCAGCGGGATTATTTTGCGAATAGGTCCAGTTCATCCAGCATGCCCAGCCAAATAAAAGAAAAAACAGGACACGGGCAATGCGTGGCCACCTGACGGCACATAGCAAAAAAACAAGAGCAATCACATTGAATGCAATGAAGCCAATCAGGTAGTCTTGATTTTCCAGACCTTTCATAGCAGTGATTTACTATCCTGCTTTTTTAACCCTGCAGGTATTCATTCCAAACACTGAATACAAC
>CAYHPA010000164.1:0-7376 GCA_964358155.1 uncultured Chitinophaga sp. | reverse complement strand
CTGCGCTTTTCCGGAAGTATTATCACTGACGAGGTAAATATTCCCTTGCTTGTCCACCGTAATGCCTTCCAGGTTCATGCTGTATCCCTGGTCTTTGTATTGGTTGGAGATGTCGGAGAATTTTTCCACCGGCACATTCTTTAATGATGCGGCATCCAGGTTTCCTTTCTTGTCAACATCAATGGATTCCAGGAATTGCTGGCGCAGCTTGCCCTTGGAAAAAGATTTCAGGCAGAGCAGACGGTCATTCTCTTTATCAAAACAAATATCCGAATAGCGCCATTGCCTGTTCTCGAGCGGCAGCTCTATCATGGATTCGTATTTCAGGGAGAAGCTGTTGTCTTCGCTACCGGGGTCAATACTAAAAATATAAATCTGGGAACGGGTCATATCATCATTTCTTTCACGTAAAAGGTAAAATTTATTATCCCTGTCATTGGCCGCAATGCCTTCCATGCCATCGCCGTCCTTTGATTTAGGAGGAAGTGGAATGGAAGTCTCAATCTTTTTAACAGCGCCGTTGCTGATATCCGCTTCATACACCGCTACCACATTCTCCGATACCATGTACAATTTGTTTTTGTATGAGGTCATTCCTTCCATTTCAAATTCCTGTGGCACCGATAAAGGAATACTGTTGATGGTCTTGGTTTCCGGGTCCATCACAAGTATCAAAGGGCAGCGTTCGGAGGCGAAATAAAGTTTGCCATCCATATATTTTGTGCCGGAAATGCAAACCTGTTTGTTCAGGGCATCAGGCAGCAGCACCTGGTTTATCTCATACAATGGCAGGGGTGAAGGCCGGAATGCAAGAGAAAAAAGGGTGATAATGCCGGCTATCAGAACGGGTATCCGCATAAGGCTGTTTTTTCAGTTGACAGGGAAATGTTATCAGCGAATTTAAATGAAACTTGTGGGAAAATGACGATGGGGCGGGGGATTGTGTTGCAGAAAGATTTCAGGTAATCACTCAATACAGAAATCTTTATCCCTTCATTTCCAAAAGCGGGATTAAATGAGTAAATTTGAAACATGGAAAAAGTGGTGACGATAAGGTCGCTTAAAGACAGAAAAACAGATTTCGCTTATTGGCAGTCAAGGCCAGAGTCAGAACGTCTGGCGGCAATAGAAACCCTTCGCCAGCAATACATCAAATTCAAATACGGAAATACACCACCCAAATTTCAGTTTGTTTGCCGGGTCCTCCACAATCACAAAAAAGACTGAGTGCAGTTAGAGGATTTTGTACTTTGTGCTGTTGGTCTTTTTTTCCGGCTGCTTTGCCCGCACACAAGACACAACTGCGGCGTGTTGCATTTGGGAATACCAACAGGTGCGAAAGTTGGCCGCAGTTTTTCTCAAATTATTTGATTCTGCACTTCTACAATAAAGGCAATTTTTAATTCATTGAAATTTCGTAATTCTGGTAAAAGTTCAGCTTCTAATTCAGTTGCGTGATTGGCTTTAAAATATTTGCCCGCAATAATAGCAAGGGCATCTATACTGTCCCTTAACGGCTCCCATGACATATTATCAAATGAAGAGAAAAGATAGCCATGCGTGGTAATAAATGCGTTTAAATCATTTCGGATAAGGATAATTTTCAACTCTGAATCAGCATCGGACTTAATTAACTCTGGTTGCACTTGTTCAAGAATTCTATTTAGTTCCTTTAAAGAATCATGCTTTAAAGAATACAAAGCAAATTTTTTTTGATTTGCAAGATCATTTTGATTTCGCCTTTCTTCATTGTCCGAAATAACAAAAGTTATATAAATTAGTATGATTAGGTTTAATATACCAATTAATGGATTCATTATGCCTCCAAAATAGTCGCCAAAGGTTCCCCAGTCCCCAGATTTAGTGGAGATTGACATTTTTGAAAAATTCACAACATATGCAGCGATTACTATTAAGATAATTGCTAAACATATTCCAATAGTAAGTCGTACCAAAAGGCTTCGGTTCATAAGGTATAATTAAAGATAAATTCTGTTTTTAATTGCGGCAACAATTAAATATACCGCACTCTTCGCTTTTTTTTACCCGCCTTCGACAGGTAGGTTGTCAATGCTGGCAAGGACTCCTGCAATTACTTTTAAAACGCCTTCTTCTCTTCTTTCTTCCCCGCACTCTTCACATATTTTTCCAGCCATGCAAATTGTTCATTCAGCATGTGCAGAATATTTTCCCGGCCCTGGTAGCCATGGCTCTCGTAAGGCAGGCTCAGGTATTTTACCGTGCCGCCGTGGCCTTTTATGGCATTAAACATCCGTTCACTCTGTATGGGATAGGTGCCTGTGTTATTATCCATTTCGCCATGCACCAGCAGTATCGGTGTTTTTATTTTGTCGGCATACATAAAAGGGCTCATGCTGTTGTATAGCTCCGGCGCCTGCCAGTAAGTCCTATCTTCATTCTGAAAACCGAAAGGAGTGAGTGAGCGGTTGTAAGCGCCGCTGCGGGCAATGCCGGCTTTAAAGAGTTTGGTATGCGCCAAAAGATTTGCCGTCATAAATGCACCGTAGCTATGGCCGCCCACTGCCACCCGGTTGCGGTCGCCCACACCGATGGAGTCCAGCATATTGATGGCCGCTTCGGCATTCATGGTAAGCTGCTGTATAAAATCATCATTGGGTTTTGCCGCAGGCTGCTGCGCATTGTCTTTGCTTTTGGCAACGATGGGCATCTCTGCATTGTTCAGCACGGCGTAACCCTGGGTAACATAATAAACCGGCGAACCCCAGTTCAGCAATGTAAAACGATGTTCGCTGCCACGTATCTGTGCCGCATCTGCTGCGGAATTATATTCAGCCGGATACGCCCAGATGAAAACAGGCAGTTTGCCATCACGGTCTTTATTATATCCATTGGGTAAATAAAGATCGCCTGTCAGGTCCACACCGTCAGCCCTTTTATATCTTATTTTTTCTTTTATCACTCCATCTAATTGCGGATATGGGTTGGCAAAACTGGTCAGCTGGCGGTCTGCAATCTTTGTCTTGAGGTTTTTGAGCCAGAAATTAGGCATTTCTTTTTCTGATTCTTTTCTGGTGAGCAGTTGCAGTTTATCTGCATCCATCACTTTTACAACATATTCAAAACTTCCTTCGCTGCTGCGCCAGATGATGTCGGTCTTTTTTGTATTGAGATCAAAAATTGCCAGGAAAGGCAGATCGCCTTTGGGAGAACTGCCACTGGGGTTATTCATTAAAAGTTTGCTGCCATTGTCAATTGTCTTGAGCACATTCCGGCTCCATTGATTTTTTTCAGTAACAGGAAAGCCCGGATTAGAATAAGCATCGGTCGTATTCCTTTCCATCAGTTTTTCCATTTCACCGGTGGAAGGGTTGTAGCGGCTGGTTTGTGTTTGTTGTTTGCCGGTAAGGCCTTCATTCACCAATGCAAGCGTACTGTTGCCCCAGGTAACACCGCGGTACCTCATTTTTGTTTTGAATAATTGCTGTGGTTCGCTGTTGAACGGCGCAGCCAGCGCAAAGACGGCATCATGAAAGTCCACATTCTTTTTTATCAGGCCGCTGTCCAGCGGCATGCACCAAATAACAGTGGAAGGTTCATCATCCCGCCAGTCAAATGAACGGGCAACGAGTTGCACATTATCATTTCCGCTTGGCGCTGTTTCGGCAGAAGGAAGCTCGGTCAGTTGTCTCACCACTTTACCATTCATATCCGTAATGGCGACCATAGCAGGAAAACCAAAAGCCGGCACCATATAGGAAAAAGGTTTTTTCAATGTGCGGATAAGCATATACTTTTTATCCGGAGATATGTTCATGGTAGCCCACATGGCAGGTTGCCCGATCTTTGTTTCGGTTCCGTTTACATTCTTTACTAATTGTGTCGTGGTGTAAAATTCAAATAGCTGCTCATCGTAAGGGCTTTTGATCATATCCTGGAAAGTGGGGCGGGGAGAAGCCTTGCCATAATTTTCCTGTACGGTTGGGCCTTTTGGCATCAGTGATTTGGCAGGTACTGCGGAAGCAGGTTTTACAATGGTTCGGTATAATAAGGTGTTGTCGTCATACCATTGATAATTTCCCATCAGGGTGTTCAGGGCTGTTTTATTCAGCTTCGTAGCTTTTTGTGTGCTTACGTCAATCACATAGAGATCAACCTTGTCCATTGATGTTTGTGTGAAAGCAATCTTTTTGTTATTGGGACTCCAGCTTACACTTCCTGCAAACAGGGGAGATGGAAGCCCGGTGATTTTCATTTCTTTTCCTGTGGCAATATTCTTCAGCCAGATATTGTTGATGAAATTTTGACGGCTGGGTGAAAAATTTTGCGGATTGATACGCAGGCCTGCAATTCTAAACTCAGGTTTTGCCAGTTCTTCCACCGATGGATAAATGCTGACATCATAGAGCAGCATCCATTCGCCTTTATCGTCCACACTTACATTGGGAGCAGGTTTGGCCAGCAGCATGTCGGCAATGGCTTTGGGCGGCATCTTATATCCGGCATCATCCTGTGCTTTTACAGTTTGAACCAGAATAAAGGATAAAATGAAAAGAAGCGAAGCAAAACGTTTGGTTGCCATGACAGAAAGTTTAGACATACAAGTTAAGCAAGTAAATGGCTGTAAGAGCACCGCTGGTAGAAAAATTGGGTGCTGTCCCGGTTTGAATTTTTTACCACTAAGACGCAAAGACACGAAGCAACACAAAGTATTCTTCATGAACACTTAGTGACTTTGTGACTTCGTGGTTGATTCTATCTGAATTTTGAAACTGACCCGTTACTAAAAATTGAATGCAGGAAAAGTAGCCCTGGAAATTCTTTATTCAGACGCCTGGCCCAGCTTTCGAAAATATGCTTCTGTAAATACAGGATTTATTTTATTGTAAAAGGCTATCAGCAATTTTACTTTTTGCTTTATCCGTGGGAATTTTTCTGCATAAGCCCAAAAATTCTCTTCGGGTGTAAACAGATTTTGTGCAACCGTGTTCACATCATTTTCCAGGCTTGAATAAGCGTACTGGGTGAGAAATCCTTTGCGGCAAAGAACGGAATCAAGTTCCTGCGAAGACTCATTGTTGCGGATGGCGCCCACACCGGCTTCGGGGTCGTTATAATCAAAGCCGGCGATATTGGCTTTTTTCCAGGCCATCGTATCCAGCCTCGAAGTATAATTGCGGAACAGGATGCTGGAAAATTCATGATGAAATGATTGTTCAATATATGTATCGGTGTACCCGTTTTTAGCAGCATCGTTGGTGAGGTACAGTTCTGCTGTTGAATTGGTGCCGCCATATCCCACACCAAAGAATTCCATGGATTTAAGAAAATAGATTGTCTTGAGATTAGCCTCAAGTGTGGCCACCGGGTATTTATTCAATGCCCTGGCAATAACCAGTTTGCTCCGCTTTATTTCAGAGGCGTCGATGGATGTGCCTGCAGCGCTTACCGGGGCTGTTTGCCATGATGAAGGAAAGATGGAAAGGGAATACCTGAAGCTGACCAGCACGCCTTTGATAGTGGTGTCGGCCGGATTTGCAAAACTGTGCAGCGGAAAGATGGCTATGAATAAGGCCTTTAATAAAAGTGATTTCATCTTTAAAGCTAAAAAGAATTTGCGAATATCGATTTTGCTTTTATATTTGTTGTGCAATGATTAAGTATAACAATACATGGTGGTGGCTTACAACTCGCAAGGGGCTGTAATGTCATAACTATGTTATGTGACGATATTGTAGAAGCCCCGGTTGTCCGGGGTTTTTTATTGCCCCCAACACCTAAGGGGGAGAAAGGCAAAATATTTTAAAGTTTAAATGTTTTTTTGGGAATTGTGGTATGAAGAAAGTTGAAATAAATACAAGCTGTAAGAGAATGCTGGCGGATGTGTTCACCCCGGTGGGCATCTACCTGCGCCTGAGGGACAGGTTCCGGGATACCATCCTGCTGGAAAGCGCCGATCATCATTCATCGGAAAACAGCTGGTCATTTATCTGCATCAATGCCATTGGCGGCATGGAGATACGTTCTGCGGAAACAGTGGAGTTTAAATTGCCCGGGCAAAAGCCGGAAAAAATTGAACTGAAAAATAAGAATGAAGTACCGCAATTGTTATGGGATTTCATGCAACGGTTTGATGTGAAGAAAAGTGGAAGCAAGGAAGCAAAGTTTGCCCAGGGACTATTTGGTTATACAAGTTATGATGCCGTACAATTTTTTGAGACCCTCACCCCCGGCCCCTCTCCACAAGGTGGAGAGGGGGGCGCAATTCCTTTAATGCGATACAGGCTGTACCAATATGTCATTGCCATTAATCATTTCAAAGACGAGCTGGTTATCTGCGAGAATAAAATAAATAATATAGAAAGCGAAGTGGCAGTTGTAGAATCGCTGATAAAAAGTAAGGATGTACCCATTTATCCTTTTGCAGCAAAAGAAGACGAAAGTTCCAACATGACGGATGATGAGTATAAAGAAATGGTGAAGAAAGGTATTGCCGGTTGCCACCGTGGCGATGTTTTTCAGATCGTACTGAGCAGAAGGTTTCAGCAAAAATTTATTGGTGACGAATTCAATGTGTACAGGGCTTTGAGGAGCATCAACCCCTCCCCGTATTTGTTTTTCTTTGATTATGGAGATTACAAATTGATGGGCTCATCACCGGAAGCACAACTGATAATACAGAAAGGAACGGCTGTTGTTCATCCCATTGCAGGCACATTCAAAAGAACAGGAGATGATGAAACGGATAAACTGGCAGCAGAGCGATTATTAAAAGATGCCAAGGAGAATGCAGAGCATGTGATGCTGGTGGATCTGGCAAGAAATGATTTAAGCAGGCTATGCGATGAAGTAGAAGTAGTTTATTACCGGCAGGTACAATATTTTTCTCATGTAATTCATTTGGTAAGTGAAGTGAAAGGAAAACTAAGAGAAGGAAGTAATCCATTTGACTTGCTGGCAAAAACTTTTCCTGCAGGAACGTTGAGCGGAGCGCCGAAATTCAAAGCAATGGAATTGATTGATGCGTTCGAGCCAACAGCAAGAGGTTATTACGGTGGCGCTATCGGGTTCATGGGGTTTGATGGCAGTTGTAATCATGCTATCATGATAAGGACTTTTTTAAGTCAGCAAAACACATTGACGTACCAGGCAGGTGCAGGGATTGTTGCAGCAAGTAATCCGGAAAGCGAGTTGCAGGAAGTGAATAACAAATTGGGAGCTTTGAAGAAAGCGGTTGAGATGGCGGCCTCCCTAAATTCCTCCGGTGGGGGACTTTAAACTCTAAAGCAGTATGAGAATTCTTGTATTTGACAACTACGACTCGTTTACTTATAACCTTGTCCATTTAGTGGAGAAGATAATGCATGTCAAAGTGGATGTATATCGGAATGACCAGA
>CAYHPA010000163.1:0-7378 GCA_964358155.1 uncultured Chitinophaga sp. | reverse complement strand
GTAAAGATTTAAAAGAAGAAATACCTAATGCACCGATACCAACTGAATAGAAATAATAATGGAGTTCCGTGGCGGAATTCAGTTTTGCATCATGTTTTTGTGGAAAACTATTTACAAATTTCTTCCAGTCCTTCAGTGCTGTACCGGAAATTTCAATATCGGCAAATGCGTCTTTTGCCTGTCTTAATTTATCATTTAAAAGACGTATGACGGGATGCAAATCATAAAGTACTTCAGCTATTTCACCTCCTATATAATCGGAATACTGATAGGCAGAGTAGATTCTTTTATCATCGTTATTAATTATTATCTGGGTGTTGCGTAAATCAGTTTCGTTAAAACCCAGCATGCGAAGTTCTTTAAAAATAGATTCACAAACCTTCAACAGTTCATCAGATTTCATCATGCTCATAGCCTGTGCCCTTACTTTCTCCAGTGATGTTTCAATCTTTGCTTCTCTTGCCTGAGCCAGGGCCTGTTCAATATCAAGGTACCGGGTGTAGGCCAATTCAAATACATTCAGGAAACGATTGAATAAATTCAAATCATCCTTATTCAAAGGCGCATAGGTAGAAATGCCCAGTGCTACCGGGCCAAGCGAATGCCAGTAATAATTGAGTGACGAGGCGGTGTTCAGGTATTTATCTATAAAAACATTGGTTGTTTTCTGGTAAGCCAGCCATTCCTTTACTTTTTTCCCTTTGATATGTGTAATATAAATTTCACCCTTGCCCTGTAACATTTTTTTGGCAAAGGCATTAGCTACTTTATGATTGGTGTAAACAGTTTCGGTAATAAATGTTTTTTTGTGTTTCGTATAATATTCATAGTTCATGTAAGTTCCCTTCACCGGATAAAAAATGGCGGTCTGTACATTGCGTATCTCTTTTACGCCTAATGATTGCAATTGAAGGGTAATAGTTTTGCATACATCCGGCATATTGGCCGGTTCTTTCATCCCCAGGGCGATAGAACGGACCTTTTCCAGGGCTGCTTCAATCTCCAGTTCACGGTTTTTATTTTCCAGTTCAATGGTGCGGCGTTTTACTGCATCCCTTAATTCCTGGTTCTCCTTTGATATTTTTTGAAAGGAAATGGTTTCTCCCTCTTCGGTAGCCGTATCGGGAATAGAAGCATGTTGCTGGATATATTTCCATCCTGCCCCATCCTGCCTGGCGATCGTTGATATTCTGAACTTGGCATAAAATGTCCAGGTCTTATCCATAAGCAGGTAGAGGTGAAACTGATCAAATATGAAAAAGTATTTTTCAAATGAAGTAACCTGTAGTTTACGATTCCTCATTTGAACTTTTCCAACCACCTGTGCTTTTGTATTGCGAATGAATTTATGTATGGCAGCCCGGCCCTTTATCACCTCGTCCTCAGTAGTTCCAGTCAGGTGCATATCAGGATCGACATATGTCATGAACTTTCCGGTATCACCACGCATATAGCAATCCCAATACTCGATATAGGCCTCCTTGATTTCCTTCTCCAGTTTTTTAGTCAGTTTCATTGTTAGTATAAGTTAAATGGAGATACCGGGTCTTATCAACACTCCTTCTCGAGCACCGTCACAATCTTGGCATAAAACTCCCTGGCCCGCTGTGGTGTACTTCCAATGCATACCACACCGAGTTTGCCATACTGCGACAGGGCGCCGATCAGATGAAACATGACTCCCTCCTGTGAACTTCCGTCATAATGCAGGTCATTCACCATAGCAATATCAATCAGGTCATGCGGACTAAGGCCTTTGTATTTATCGCTCCGCAGGTTATCGGAACAGAAGTAATAACGGATCAAATGTCCTTTTGAAGTATAATACAGGCCCTGCTCCTCATCATATGCCCCATCGGTCAGGAATTGCAGCATTAAAAAAGGATGCGTGGTGCCGCCTTTTCTTAAATTGATCTCAATGGGATAATGCTTCCATCCCTCTTTTTCTTTTACCGAAATAAAGTCAACGGCAAAACGCCCCTGCACTCCTTTTTCTTTCAATGCCTCGGCTACTTTTTTTCCCAGGATGCCCAGCTCAACCGCATATTCATTGGAGGCGGGAAAATGAGCACCGAGATATACCTGGCCGCTTTCGCCACCCAGTTCCTGATCGTGGGTGGAAATGACCTCGCATTTTCCAGTCGGGGTGACACGGACCTGCACCGAGGGTGATTCTTTCGTTTCCCCTTCCACAAATTCTTCCACAATTCCACCCATGCTTTTATACTTGTCTAAGAATACAGCATAAGAAAGATCGGGTGCCACCATTTTTAATTTTCCTTCCAGGTTTTCTGTTACCCATGTTTTCAGGTCAACCGCATGCTCTGAGCCGGCATAGGAAAAAACAGCATTGCCATCGCCGGAAAATCCGTCATTTACTTTTACCACTCCTTTGCGCAAGGCAGGGTTTTGCTGCTTCATCTTCACCAGTCCGTTGATGATGTCTTCTTTAGTATGCAGGTCTTCAAAACCGGGCGGTACATTAAGACCACATTCCCGAAAAAGTTTACGGCCATTGCTTTTGCTGCCCAGTTCATACAGGTCGGGGTCGCAGCCATAGATGGGCACCTGCAACTGTACTGCCAGCGACCGCTCCAGCGGAGTTACATTAAAGCAGGACATATGTGCATCATGTTCTGGCGGAATAAAATCTTTGATACGCTGGATAAGCCTCGGCCGCTCCAGTATTTTTTGTGTGAGTGGCTTCGACGAAAAATCATGACAGTTAAGCAACGTGAGGCGGCGCAGGGCATGATAGCCTGTAACACCCGGAAGCATGTGCAGATAATAGTCCACAATGACGGGATCAATGGGTTCGCTGGTAACATAAATAACATGGGTGCGGGGCAAGCGCAGCAGCATCAGCATGCACAGCATCCTTTCTTCATAATGATTGATACCGCTGATCTTGGAAAGTATCTCTTCGTCCATTGTGATGGACGGAATGATGATGACAGTGCGGGGCGCCAGCTTATCAGGAAATATTCGCTCATATTGCTGGCGAAACCGCTCCTGCAGTTTTTTAAATTGCAATACTTCTGACACAGAACCCCGTTCAGGGACATGACTATGCCCGTTGGTTGCTGCCGAAGTTTTTTTAACTTCTTCCATCGCTATAATGTTTTATTTTGAAATGATCAGGCTTCCTGCCCGGTCCACAAAGCCCCCCCGATACTGTCTCTTGCAGCGCCGGTTACGGAAGATAGCACATTATACTCCTGCCGCCAACGAAGCACCCCGATAAATGCCATGATAAGAGCCTCTTTATAGCTCACCAGTCTGGGATCGGGAATGACCACTTCTATATTGAGTTCTTTTAACCTGTCCGTAATCCTGCCAATTAAAAATTTATTGAAAGCGCCGCCGCCGGTGGCTAAAAGTCTGGAGTCGGGAGCCGGGAGTCGGGAGTTCTTGATTGTTGCAATTGCATTAGTGATTTGCAGAGCGATATGTTCGCAGTATGTTCTTAACGCATCGGATGTTCCGCATCCCGTATCCCGTATCATCGGATACACGATATCCGTTCCAAAATCATTGGCCAGCGATTTAGGATAAGGTTTCTGGTAATAATCAAGCTGATTTAATTTTTCAAGCAGAGAGGAATTGATTGAACCGCCGGCAGCCATTTCTCCGCCATCATCATATTGTTTGCCGGCATCATTGGCCAGCATATTCAGCACCCGGTTGGCCGGGCAGATATCAAAAGCGATATAAGGATCACTTTTGACAGAAATGTTGGCGATACCGCCAATATTGAGAAAATAATCATACCCCGGCAGCAGCATTTTTTCTCCAATGGGGACGATAGGTGCACCTTGTCCGCCCAACGCTACATCCAATGCCCGCAGATCGGTTACCACCGGTAATCCTGTTTCAGCGGCAATTGCAGCTCCGTCACCCAATTGTGCCGTCATTTTTTTTCCGGGAACATGAAATGTAGTGTGCCCGTGTGATGCAATCAATGCCACCTGGTACTGTAAATGGTGTTCTCCAATAAAATCATTTACTTTTTGCCCGATATAATGGCCATAATCGGCATGAAGAAGCTGATATTCCATTGCAGACAATGATATCGCATTCTTTAAGCGGCCCATCCATTCATCATCGTAAGCATAACAAGCTGTCTGCTTGATCTCATAGGTCCATTTGCCGGCATTTTCATGAAACTCCACAAAGGCAATATCCAGTCCGTCCAGCGAACTGCCACTCATTAAACCAATTGCCCGGTAAAGCATGAAAGAGATTTTAGTATTTAGATATTAGTACTTAGATTAGATTTGCTTAAAATCAAAAATACCCTTTTTGCCCCATGATTGTGCCAGGCTTTGATACAGTGTAATGGCGGTTGTGGTCTTAGTATTAAATACAAAAAATCTAAATACTATTATGATAGTAAACCTCAGCCAGCAACATTCCGTAATCAGTAACTGGGTTGGTGAAATCCGGGATGTGACCATTCAGACAGACCGGATGCGTTTTCGCCGCAACCTGGAGCGAATCGGGGAAGTGGCTGCTTATGAGATCAGCAAAGTGCTGCCTTTTACAGAGAAGGAAATACAAACACCGCTGGGTATTGCTGTACATAAAGTATTAAAAGAACAACCGGTGCTGGCCACTATTCTCCGGGCCGGCCTGCCTCTGCACCAGGGCCTGCTGAATTATTTTGACCAGGCCGACAATGCATTCATCTCTGCCTATCGCAAGCATAATAAGGACGGCAGTTTTGAAATAAGCCTTGATTATGTTTCATGCCCCGAACTGGAAAACAGGGTGGTCATTATTTCTGATCCCATGCTGGCAACGGGCTCTTCCCTCGTAAAAACCATTCATTTTCTGAAAGCCGAAGGAAAACCCAGCGCTATTCATATTGTGGCGGCTATCGCCTGCACCGTTGGCATAGAATATGTGAAAAGAGAAGAGCCATCGGTAACTATATGGTGCGGGGATATTGATGACGAGCTTACGGCCAAGGGTTATATCGTTCCGGGGTTGGGTGATGCGGGAGACCTGGCATTTGGAACGAAAGTGCAAATGTGAGGGAAGTCCTAAGTCGTTAGTCTATAGTCGTTAGTATCTGGGCTAAAAATTGACTACCAGGCTCTTGACTCATGACTAAAGACTAACGACTTTCCCTCCCGAGCAGCAATAATTCTACTTTTCAGGTCTTGAAAATGTTGTATTTTTCCGCTTCGTATTGGACGGATAGCAAGGCTAAGGCAATTTCAACAGGAATCGGAACGTTCTATTATTTCTCTGGACAAATTCCTTTAGGTATCCTTCCGTCTTACCGGTGAAAAAACTTTAATAGCTGTGATGAAAAAAATTCTTTTGACCCTGATAGCAGGTGTGGCGTTGTTAAGTGAGTCAACAGCCCAGGACCCCAATTTTTCCCAATTTTTTGCTTCGCCACTTACGCTGAACCCGGCGTTGACCGGCAAGTTTGACGGCTTATTCCGTGTTGCGGGCAATTACCGTAACCAGTGGCCAACCATTCCGAATGCTTATCAGACCAAAACGGTTTCTGTTGATTTCGGCGTGTTGAAAAACAGGCTGGCAGAAATTGACCAATTGGGTGTCGGCCTTCTTGGCGTTTCAGACAATGCGGGAGATGGCGTGCTGGTTACCAATTACGGTGGCCTTTCCGTTGCCTATCATAAAGGACTTGATGAGAACGGTTATCACCAGATTGGCGCCGGTTTCCAGGGAACATTTGTGAGTAAAAGACTGGACATTACAAAAGTATATTTTGAGGATCAGCTTACGCCGCTTGGTTTTACCGGTGTTACCAGTGAGATATTCAGCAACAAACAGGTTAATGTGAACTATGTGGATGTGAATGCGGGCATTTTTTATAACGGAAGTACCAACGGGTATAATAACTTTTACTTTGGCGCATCCATGTACCATATCAACCGGCCAAAAGAAACTTTCAAAGGCGGTAATTACCTTCTCTCTGCCAGAACAACCCTGCAGGCAGGAGGAAAAATACCTATCGGCTCTTACAATTATCTCCATATTGCAGCTAATCACAGCATGCAGGCGAAAGCTCAAAATACTATGGTAGGCGGAGCTTTTTCATATAGTGTAAATCGGAATGAGGATAACCCGGTGAATGTTTTTATCGGAAGCTGGTATCGGTTTAATGATGCCGTTATTCCTTACATTGGTTTAGAATTCAACAGCATTCATATCGGCGCTTCTTACGATGTCAATACTTCCAGCTTGAAACCAGGTTCCAATACAAGAGGTGGTATTGAAATTTCTCTTATTTACATCAAGAAACCATCTGACCCGGATGCGAAGAAACTGAACTGTCCGAGATTTTAAGCTAAGAGTTTAAAGGAGAGAAAGAGAAAAAAAGGAAGCCCCATCGTAAGTTTATTTACTACTGCCATACAAGGCTGATAGCTCCACATTTCTATTTCATTGGTTTCGGCGATTACATCTTCATTAATAAAGGAAGCAGGAACCAGCAGAATAATGTTATCAGTATCACTGAAACAATATTCATCACAAATCCTGCTTTCAGCATTTGTTTAAGTTTGATATGACCGCTTGCAAATACAATGGCATTGGGCGGTGTGCCCATGGGCAACATACTGGCACAACTGGCAGCGAGGGTCATTGGAATGCCGAGCAGCAGCGGGTTCATCCCTATTGAATCCGCTAAGGAGCATACAACCGGAGCAAATACGATCACCTGTGCCACATTACTCATTACCTCACTGATGAAAATGGAAATAATGACGACAGCGAATACAAGGATCAGTCCCGCCCCTGCATACAGCCCGAGCCACTGCCCCAACTGCTGGATCAATCCCGCTTTTTCCAGTGCATCTGCAAGGGCTATACCTCCGCCAAACAAAATAAGAATACCCCAGGCCATCCGGCTGGTATCCTCCCACTCCAGTATATTTTTTCTTTCATCCTTTTCACTCTGCACTATTTTTCTTTCCCCCGATGGACAGATAAACAAAGCCACCGCCCCCATAATGGCAATCATGTTATCATCCAGTTTAAAAAGGTTTTGCATGTCATTGATCGGCTGTCTTAGTATCCACAATAAGGCGGTAGTAATAAAAATAAAAAGCACTCTTTTCTCTGGCGCAGAAAGGGGGCCAAGACGCAAAAGCTCATTGCTGATATGCTCTCTTGCTGCAGCGTTTGACCGTATATGATTGCGAAAAAGGATTTTAGTGGTTACGATATATAGCGAGACCATCAGCAGCAATGCCAAAGGCGTGCATAACAGCATCCATTCCAGAAAGTCAATGCTGGTATTATACTTTTTTTCAAAATAGCCTACAAACTGCACATTAGGCGGCGTACCGATAATGGTAGCAATACCACCAAAATTAGCAGCATAAGCTATGGCCAG
>CAYHPA010000162.1:0-7496 GCA_964358155.1 uncultured Chitinophaga sp. | reverse complement strand
AGAAAGTAAATGCTTTTGCAAAAGAAAAAGTGTATGAAGTTGCTAAAGGCGCTTTGGCCAAGCATGACCGTACAGACAAATTTGCAACTATTCGGGAAGAATTGATGGAATACCTGAGAAAGGAATACATCAAGGAAGAAGGTGGAAGTCTGCCGGAGGATATTACTAAGTGGGCCAAGACTTACTATGCCGATCTGCAATATTATGTTGTACGGGATATGATACTGAACGATAAAGTCCGTTTGGATGGCCGTAAACTGGATGAGGTTCGTCCGCTGAATATGGAAGTGGATGTGCTGCCTTCACCACATGGCGCTGCATTGTTTACAAGAGGAGAAACACAATCGCTTACCACTGTTACCTTAGGAACTCCTTTGGACTCCACATTGCTGGAAAGCGCCGCTATCTCTGATTATTCTAAATTTTATTTGCACTATAATTTCCCTCCATTCTACACTGGCGAGGTAAAAATGATGAGGGGTGTTGGCCGTCGTGAGGTTGGTCATGGTAACCTGGCCATGCGTTCATTGAAAAAGATGATGCCGGGTGGTGATTTCCCTTATACCGTTCGTGTGGTGAGTGATATCCTGGAATCAAATGGCTCGTCTTCGATGGCCACTGTTTGCGCCGGTTCGCTGGCATTGATGGATGCAGGTGTTGCCATTCCCAAACACGTATCGGGTGTAGCAATGGGGTTGATCAGCAAAGAAGGACAGTTTGCTGTATTAACTGACATCCTTGGTGATGAAGATCACCTCGGAGATATGGACTTTAAAGTAACCGGAACAAGAGATGGCATTTGCGGAGTGCAGATGGATATTAAAGTAGATGGCCTGAGCATGGATGTAATGCGTAAGGCGCTGGCACAGGCAAAAGAAGGACGCCTTCATATCCTTGATGCGATGTATGCAACGATACCGGAAGCAAGAAGTGATGTGAAGCCACATGCACCACGAATGGTGAAACTTTTCATTGATAAAGAATTCATCGGCGCTGTGATAGGACCGGGTGGTAAAGTGATTCAGGAAATTCAAAGGGAGACCGGCACAACCATCAACCTGGAAGAAAAGAACAATATGGGTGAGATCAGCATCTTCAGCACCAATAAAGATGGCGTGGAGAGAGCCGTGTCGTGGATAAAAGGAATTGTAGCTGTTCCGCAGGTAGGTGATGTGTATGAAGCCACGGTAAAATCAATCATGCCTTTTGGCGCCTTTGTTGAATTCCTTCCCGGCAAACAAGGACTGGTGCATATCAGCGAAGTAAGCTGGAAGCGTTTGGAAACATTGGACGGAATAGTGAGGGAAGGTGATGTGATGAAGGTGAAACTGATCGGCACGGATCCAAAGTCCGGTAAATTTAAATTGTCGAGAAAGATACTGATACCAAAGCCGGAGCATACTCCAAGACAGGAGCAAACGCCGCCGCAAGGCAATAATTAATACCAAAACCCTGAGCAATCAGGGTTTTTTACTTTTTGATATATTGCAGTAATGACTAAGGTCGTTTTTATATTAGGCTTACTTGTCTCGGCAAATTCTAAGTCCCAGCAAATCAACTTCAAGTGCATATTAAAATTTGAATGCGATTCAGCACATAAAGGACTGGATAATTTTTCAATAAGGAAAAATGGTTCTGAGAACACTCTTTTTTTCCTTCAGTCAAATGTAGTATTAAAAGACACTGGTGTTTATATATTGAAGTCTCATCTTATCCAGGACGACAGTGTATTTATCAACTTCCTATATTTTAGAGATTATACCGATACAATTTTGGGAGCGGGATTACAGCAAATAGTTATTGTTCCTAAACAATCAGGACAAGGTGATTATTATTGTTGCGAGAAACTATGCCGTGGATATATTACCGAGTATTTTTCAAATGGGATTAAAAAATTTGAAGGAAAGTTTAGGAACGGATACCCGGTTGGCAGATTACGAACATATTATATGGACGGAAGAAGAAGATCAGAAAATCGCTACAATAGGAAAGGGGGGCTTGTAAGCAGTAAAAAATATTAATTTTCTTTTAGTGCATGCTGAACCATGTTCAAATAACAGTCACAAGCCTTCAGCCCGAACAACGGGATGTTCTCATCGCTCAGCTTGCTGAAGCAGGTTACGAAGGTTTTGAAGAAACCGAATCTGAACTGAAAGCCTTTATTACGGAATCCAACTATGATAAGGCTTCTCTCCATGAACTTGCTTTTAGATACCAGCTTAGTTATACAGAACAACTAATCCCTGAACAAAACTGGAACGAAACATGGGAATCCAATTTTCATCCTGTTATGATAGATGATTTTGTTCAGGGAACCCCGTGGATTGCCATCCGGGCAGACTTTCATGAACCAATAAAGGAAGTGGAGCATGAGATCGTCATTACTCCTAAAATGAGTTTTGGCACCGGCCATCATGCCACTACTTTTATGATGGTGCAGCAAATACGGACAATTGCTTTTGATAGTAAATCAGTTTTTGATTTTGGTACCGGCACTGGTGTTCTTGCCATACTTGCTGAAAAGTTGGGAGCAGTTGATGTACTTGCGATTGATAATGATGACTGGAGTATCACAAATGCGGAAGAAAACATACAAAGGAATGATTGCAACAGGATAAGATTGAAAAAAGCCAATGATGCCATAACTGATGAGCAGTACGACATTATCCTTGCCAATATCAACAAGAATGTGATACTTGATAATTTTTCGTCATTAGTTCGTCAATTAGCTCCTAAGGGAACTTTATTACTAAGCGGTCTGTTGCTGGAGGATGAAGCAGACATTTTAGCAGAGACCCGTAAATACCCGCTGATACTCAACGGAAAAACCACCGACCGGGGCTGGATATGTCTAAGGTTTAATTATTAACAACAGGTTATTGCTGCATTAATTTAATGTTGCCTCATCCGCTTTTTGCTTATTTTTGCCCTCCCCCTCAACAAGGGTTCTATGAACGAACTTTTATTGATTGTTTTGGCATACCTGATTGGCAGCATTCCAACCTCTGTTTGGATCAGCAGGCATTTTTTTGATATAGATATCAGGGATTATGGCAGCGGCAATGCCGGCGCCACTAACGTTTACCGTGTGCTCGGTCCCAAATGGGGTACTATTGTAATGGCGGCTGATATGCTGAAAGGAATAATTGCCGTAAAACTTGCCTTGCTCTTACCCGAATATGCTGACAATGCCGTGAACCTGCAAAATCTGCAAACAGGTCTTGGACTTGCAGCTGTTATCGGTCATGTGTTTCCAATATGGGCAGATTTTCGTGGAGGAAAAGGAGTAGCCACTTTGTTTGGGCTCGTATTGGGCATTTCACCCTGGACGGCGCTGAGTTGTGTAGGTGTATTTATGCTGGTACTTTATCTTACAAGATTTGTTTCATTAAGCTCAATACTGGCAAGCGTTGCTTTCCCTGTTTTTATCCTGGTCATTTTTAATGTGGACAATCCTGCATACCGTGTATTTGCCATTGCGGTGGCCTTGATGGTTTTGTTGACGCACCAGAAAAACATCGGCAGGTTGTTGAAAGGAAATGAAAGCAAAGTGCCTATCCTGAAAAACCGTGACCGCCGCCGCCAGCGCAGACGGGAGAATTCTCTTAACCGGCACGATCAGTAAACGGGAAAATCTTACTTTACATAAAAAAATAATTCTGTTCGTATCAACCCGGTATGATCATTGAACGTCAATATTAAAATTTTCAGTATGACAAGAATTATCAGTTCCGTCTTTGTATTATGCGCCCTGCTCATTGCCTGTTCCAGAAATTCCATAACCAACCGTAAGCAGTTTAAATTATTACCCGAGGCAGAAGTGCAGTCGATGGCTACTACCGAATACCAGAAATTTCTTTCCGGCAATAAAGTCATTACTTCCAATACCAATCGTGATGCGGAAATGGTGAGAAGGGTAGGGCAGCGTATCACTAAAGCGGTAACAGATTATTATGCCAGCAAGGGACTTTCCAAAGAACTGGAAGGTTATAATTGGGAATACAACCTCGTTGACAGCAAGGATGTGAATGCATGGTGCATGCCGGGTGGTAAAATTGTTGTTTATACAGGTCTTTTGCCGATTACTCAAAATGAAGCGGCATTAGCTGTGGTGATGGGTCATGAAGTTTCGCATGCCATTTTTTATCATGGTAATGAAAGGATGAGCCAGGGCCTGATTCAGCAGTTGGGAGGCGTGGCGCTGGCAGTGGCGGTGGCCAACAAACCGCAGGAAACACAAAATCTTTTTATGGGAGCTTATGGCATAGGCACAGCAGTAGGGGTGATGCTGCCCTTTTCCCGTAATCATGAATATGAGGCGGATCGTTATGGATTAAACTGGGCTGCTATGGCAGGATATAATCCGCAGGAAGCAATAGCGCTCTGGCAAAGAATGGAAAAGGCCGGAGGAGGTCAGCGGCCGCCAGAATTTCTAAGTACACATCCTACCGAAGGAAACCGGATAGAGCAATTACAGAAATTTATGCCTGAGGCTTTGCAATATTATAAGCCAGTGGGTAATTAAACCGCTGGTTTTAAGTGATAAATCCCGTTCAAAACCGCTCTGGACGGGATTTTTATTTGAGTAAATGTTTTAACTACCGGGTTATTTTACTACCTTTGCCCTCCCTGCTTTGAGAACTCTGTCAACGACCTCCTGAACCGGGGCTATTGACAGGAACCCTTAAAAATAGTTACCAGGTATGTCACAAACGATGTTTGAAAAATTACAACTGGCAGACGAAAAGAATCTTTTAATTCAGGGTTTGCCCTCCTCCATCGAGAAACAATTCAGCAAATTATCCTTCTGCAAAAACATGACTCCGCTGTTGAAGACACGGAAAATTGACTTTGCGCTGGTCTTCGCTGTAAGCGAAAATCAACTGAATGGTATCCTGACGGATGTAATGCCTTCCCTGAAGGACGGGTCAAAATTCTGGGTAGCTTATCCCAAAACCACTTCGAAAATCGTTACGGACCTTAACCGTGAGCGCAGCTGGAACCGCCTCACCAGCGATGGCTATGAAAGCATCGAAAGGGTGGAACTGGACCATGTATGGAGCGCCATGCGTTTTGAGAAAGGCGAAGGCCCGCGGGGCGAACAAGCCCACAGCAGACGAAGGGAAGCTGCTGCTATTGCAGAATAAGACCAGTTATAGAAAAATGTATTTAGGTTTGTTGCGCAAGCAACAAACCTTTTTTTATGGCTTTTCTGAATGTAGAAATAAAGGCAAAGTGTGATAATCCTTCTTTTGTCCGGGAATATTTTTTGTCCAATAACGCTGAGTACAAGGGACTGGATGAACAAACCGATACCTATTTCAACGTAGGGAAAGGCCGTTTAAAACTCCGGCAGGGAAACATCGAAACCAATCTTATCTATTATGAACGTCCGGATGAAGCCGGGCCAAAAAATTCCATCTTTAAATTGGTGAAAGTAGAAGATGTGACAGGCCTGAAATCGGCGCTGGTCGAGTCGATAGGTATAAAAGTCATTGTAAAGAAAAGCCGGGAGATATATTATATCGGCAATGTCAAGTTCCATATTGACTCGGTTCCCGGCCTTGGCTCTTTTGTTGAAATTGAGGCAGGAAATATGCTGGCTGATTTCTCGCAAGAACAACTGAAGCAGCAATGTGATTTTTATGTAAAAGAATTTGGGATCAAAGAGGAAGATTTGATTGAAGTGTCGTATAGTGATTTGTTGCTTTCGGATATTAAATAAAACCTGTAGATTTAGGTATGAATCTGGAATTAAGAGAACCGTTGCCGGTCTATGGCAAAAAAAAACTCACCATAGAAGAGTACCTGGAATTTGAAAATGCCTCAGAAGAGAAGCATGAGTATTACGAGGGTGAGGTATTTGCTATGTCAGGTGCAAAAGTTCCACATAATATTATTGCGGTAAATCTGACAGTATTTCTCGGTCAAAAACTGAAAGGCAAGACATGTCAGCCATTTAACAGTGACCAGAGGATATATATACCTTCCAACACCCTTTTTACTTACCCCGACATATCCGTTGTATGCGGTGAAATAGAAACCAAAGATGGAGATGAATTGAATATTCTGAATCCTGTTATTATTGTTGAAGTTCTTTCCGGTTCCACTAAAAGCTACGATAGGGGCGATAAGTTTAAATTATATCGGGATATTGCTACCCTGAAAGAATATATACTTGTAGATTCAATATCATTCATAGTAGAGGTTTTCAGGATCAATGAGAATGGCCATTGGGAGCTTGAAGAATATAAAAACCTCAGTGATATTTTACTTGTTAAGGCCTTGGGGATTTCCATCCCGCTTGCAGAAATATATGATGGAGTAAAGTTTTGAATCATTTCAGTATCACAGCCCCCATTTTCTTTGTCAGTTCCATTTCCATCTTTTTCAAATGGTCATGTGTCTGGTGTAGCACACTATATTCTTCCGTTGTGTGCTGCTTTTCAAGATCCAATTGATTTTCCAGCAGCATTCGTTTTATTTTCCGGAGTTTAAGATAATTGACGGCAGATTCCACCGCTTCATTGGTACGGTCTTCGTCCATGCTCAGGTAAGTCATCAATTCTTCTTCATTATCCCTTGCAAGTGTTTTAATAAAATCATCATAGTCTTTTTCAAACAAATGTTTCTGGTAGCCGCTTGCCTGGCTGAATTCTTTTCTCCAGTGCTGGCTTTCTTCATATGGAAAGTTGAGCAGGGAAACAGCAAGGGCGCTGAGCTGTGTGTCCGGGTGATAAATAAAATAACTGCTATTGGCTGAACCGGGATTGGTTTGCAGCAGTTCTTTGAATACGGTGATCAGCCTGCTGACATCTTTGTTGTCAATAAGGCTTTCATCCACCATTTCTTCCATGATATAATCAGCCACCAGCTTTGCATCATCCCATTTCTTTATACCATATTCCAGTAATATCCTGGCTACTTCCCGTTCCTGTAATTCATCTTTGAAAAGCAAACTGAATGTGGCATCATCATAGTTGGTTTCTTCTGCTTGTCTGGCATTATCTTCCTCTGATTTGGCTTCTTCATCCCGATAACTATCGGGATGAAGCTTTCTTTCAAGAGTAGAGATCCTGTCACGGATAAATTTATTGACCAACGCATGTAGTCCGCTTTCTTCAATCTTTAATATCTCCGAACATTGCTTGATGTAGTCCTGTTGTTTGGTAAAATCTTCTACCTTGTTGATCTTGGAAATGGTTTCCGCCATCCGGTTCACCACATCTGATTTTCTTTTGGAATCGCTGCCCGCATCTTTCAGCGCTACCTCCAGTTGAAAAAGGATAAAGTCTTTCTTGTTTTTTTGAACAAACTCCTTAAATGCAGAGGCCCCGACTTTGTTTACATAGCTATCCGGGTCATCCCCGTCAGGTATCAGCACCAGCTTCACATTCAGGCCTTCTTCCAATGCAAGGTCTAATCCACGAAGCGCTGCCTTTACGCCGGCGGCATCACCATCAGGACGAATATCGCGAGTCTTCGAAGGGTTTTCA
>CAYHPA010000161.1:0-7503 GCA_964358155.1 uncultured Chitinophaga sp. | reverse complement strand
GGGAAATTTGTTAATCAAGAAAAGTCGGAATACAGCCCGGAATAAAATAAAGGAGAATTAAGAAATGGCACTGAAAAAAGAGGAAATAATCATTATTGGGCCCAAAGAGATTTTTGTGGGCAAAAAAGATGCGCCTGTTACGTTAATGGAATTTGGAGAATATGAAAGCGAAGAATGTGCGAAGGCCAACGAAGTGGTAAAGCAGTTGCTGGAAGAATTTGAAGGAAAGATCAGGTTCCAGTTCCGTCATTTCCCGCTTACACTTATCCATCAACGCAGCCTTAAGGCGAGTGAGTCTGCTGTGGCTGCTGCACAGGAAGGAAAATTCTGGGAAATGCATAATGTACTTTTTCAGAATCGCCGCAATCTTGGCACTACTAGTTTAAAATTGCATTCCAAAGAAGCGGGGGTAAAGAGTAAAAAATTCCTGGATGAACTGGTGAACGGCGTTTATGGCTGGGAAGTGCAGGATGATATCAAAGAAGGAATGAACAGGGGAGTAAAAGACCCGCCGGCATTCTTTGTCAATGACGTATTGGTTCCGGGCAAGCCCACCTTTGCTAACCTCAGCACTGCTATTAAAAACGCATTGAAGAAAGCGAAGAAGAAACCGGTCAGCAAACAAAGAGCCTGATAAATTATTATTATAAATAACAAAAGCCCCGTTAAGGGGCTTTTATCTTTTTGGAAAGTACCGGTATTACCAGCGGTTGTTGCTGCTGTTGGCAAAAGAAGGCCTGCGGGCAGGTCTTTCTTCTTTGGGGCGGGCAACGTTTACTTTAATGGTACGGCCATCAACAGTAGCGCCATCCAGCTCAGCAATTGCTTTCTGGGCAGCAGCATCGTCGCTCATTTCCACAAAACCGAAACCTTTGCTGCGGTTAGTGTACTTGTCCATAATAACTTTGGCAGAAGTAACTTCTCCGTACTCTGCAAAATAACTCCTTAAGTCTTCATCTGTTACAGCGAAGCTTAAATTTGAAACATAAATGTTCATGTAAAAAAATTAACTTTTAAAAATACTTGAGAATAACGCAAGGGTAAAGAAGACTAACTATTAGCAGAATATGCGTAGCAGAAAAAATCGTTCACTTACAGAATGCTGTGTATCGCTCAAATTAACGGGTCAAAGATAGGCTTAATCAGGCAGAAATTGTTTTTTATTTTTAATGCAGCTTTGTTCAGTCATGAGTAATAATAATTATGATGCAATAGTGATTGGTGTGGGATCCATGGGTGCTGCTGCCTGTTATCAACTGGCAGCAGGTGGTTATAGGGTTTTGGGGCTTGAGCAATTTGATAGCATACCACATGATAGAGGTTCGCATGCAGGTCAAAGCCGTATCATACGGAAAGCTTATTTTGAGCATACTGATTATGTACCGCTGCTGCAAAGAGCTTATCACAACTGGCAGCAACTGGAAGAACAAACTGGTGAGCAGGTTTATTTTAATACAGGGTTGGTATACCACGGGCCGTCTCATCATCGGGTGATGAAAGGAGTGCAGGAAGCTGCGGCGATTCACTCTTTGCAATTGGATAAACCCGGAAAGAAATACTCCCAATTTAATTTGCCTGCGGGATTTGAAAGCATTGTTGAACCGGATGCTGGTTTTCTGAGACCTGAAAAAGCCATTACACTCTTTAAAGACGAAGCGGTAAAGAAAGGAGCAGTCATTCATGCCCACGAACCGGCGCTTGAGTGGAAAAAAGAGAACGGTCAAATTAAAGTCGTAAGTAATAAGAATACTTACTATGCAAAAAAACTCATCATCACAGCAGGTGCGTGGGCAGGAAAAATGATACTGCAGTTAAACAGCCCGTTGAAAATAACAAGGCAACTTATTGTTTGGGTAAAGCCGAAAAATGAAAAAAAAATCCTGCCAGAGAATTTTCCCTGCTGGCTGATTGCGGATGATAAAAGAGAAGGGGCATTGTATGGGTTTCCTTTTTTACAAAAAGAGCAATTCAGCGAACCGGAAGGAATGAAATTTGCCTGGCATCATGCGGCGGACGAAACAGACCCGGATGCGGTAAACAGGAATATTACTGCCGATGAAACCAATGCATTGATCAGTTGGGTGGCTGAATATATTCCTGCTGTTGGCGATGCAGAATTAGTTGCTGCGAAAACATGCCTCTACGCAAACTCGGCAGATGAAAATTTCATCATTGATCATTTGCCCGGTTACGATACGGATGTAACCATCGCCTGTGGCTTCAGCGGGCATGGGTTCAAATTTGTTTCTGTAGTAGGGGAAATCCTGGCTGATCTTGCCATGAATGGAAGATCACAATTACCCATTGACTTTTTAAGCCTGAAGCGGTTTCAATAAACTCAATTCGTTCTCTCCGGGGACTCCGCATCAAATGGATTATTGTTCTCTTCTTTCTTCCGGATGCCAAAATTGAAACGGAAATTGATACCAAACCTGCGGGTGTCGCCCTCCCGGAAACCACTGGCATCCACCGAGCCCTGGTTGATGGTGAAATCGTTTTTATTGGTCCGGAAAATATCATTCATGCTGAGTGTAACCGTCAGCTTCTCCTTAAAGAACCTTCTGTTGATACTGCTGTTCAGTGCACCAAAGCTGGAAAGCTCATAGAATTGCTGCTGTCCTTTCAGTCTAAGGAACCCGTTGAGGGTAAATGTGGATTTTTTATCCAGCTTTAAAGTATGAAAGGTAAAGAAGGTCCAGGTTCCTTTTTTGAATGACAGAGGCTTGTTCTCATACAATCCCTGGTAAAAATTATGGTTGTACTGTGCGCCCAATACAAAGAAATATTTTCCGCCGGGGGGTAATGCGCCGAGTCCACGGAGATACCATTCTTTATTTTTACCAAGATTGTCAAAAGTCCTGTACGCCTGGCTGCGGCTGCTGTCGGGCTGGTAAACGACGTTGGTAAAAATGTCTTTGGTATCATTTACCCCCACGGCCAGCAGGGGCGTTTCATTCACACTTATATTGAACTCATAGTTGTTGGTGAATTGCGGGCGAAGTGCAGGATTTCCTGTTTCTGTCAGGAACTCATCCACATAACGTCGGAAAGGATTCAGCTGATCATAAAAAGGACGCCGGATGCTGCGGCGGTAAACTAAAAAGGCCCGGAGTTCAAAACCGGCGATGCTGATTACTTTTTTACTCAGATAGACATAAGGAAACAGGTCGGTGCGGTGAATGGAAAAAGAAGTGTCACCCGGAATGGTTTGTCTCCCTCTCATATTTGTATTCTCCAGCCTTGTTCCAAACTTGGCTACAAAGTCTTTTCCAATTGTCTTTGAACCCTGCAGGTAAAATGAATTGATATTCTCATTGTACCGGAAGGTGTTGGTGCGGCTCACATCTTTGGTGCGCACCCCGCCGGACTCTTTGAAGTAATTGGTTACATTTCTTATAGAATGTACGGTTGCCTGAATGCCGGTTTCAAATGTGAACTTTTTTTTCATTTTCAGTTTCAGGTCAGACCGGCCGGTAAAATAGTCACGGCTGTTGTCCATACTGCCATCGCCGCCGGTTGGCGGGAGTGAAGGAGTAAAATAATCAGTAGAGAAGTCCTGGTCCGATTTATTTTTTGAACGGGTGAAATAAGTGTCATTCGTCCACTCAGACCCCAGGGTATCAATTTTATATTTCGTTTCAAAACCGCTCCCGAGGGATAAGTTAGATCCATCATTCGTTACATTATTGAGGCTGTTGCTCAACAATTGCAGGGTGCTCACTTTTTTAATGCTGTTCCTGTTCTCAGACCGGTTGTTGAATTTGTTGTAATTGATGCTGCCATCATATGTGAGTTCCCATTTTTTTCCAAGCTCCCATGTAATTCCGAAAGCAGTGTAAAAACTTTTAGCCGGATATTTTGTAAAAGCCCCCTGGCTCAGCAGTGAATCCGGGGCGAAGAGGCGATCAGTGTAGATGCGTTCGTAGTTATTCCTGTTGCCAACGTTCAAATTGATATAAGATGTTTTTTTACCATCGTTATTGTTCAGGTTGAAACCGATGAATTGATTTCCGTAAGTGCCCTGCTGCATTCCCGCATTCACACTACCTGTCATGCCCAGCTTTACACCTTTTTTGAGCACCACATTCACCACACCCCCGGTGCCGGATGCTTCATATTTGGAGGAAGGCGTCTTTACAATTTCAATTTTGGCAATGGCATTGGGGGGAAGGTTTTTCAGCATGGTGGCAATATCGGGGGCACTCATCTTCATATCCCGGCCATTGATCTGCACCGTGGCAGGGGTAAGACTGTTGATATAGATATTCCCATCCTGGTCCACAAACAGGCCGGGAGTTTTTTCAATTATTTCGTAGCCGTTGGTGGAGGACGCTGCGATAGGTTCGGGATCAACAATGGTTTTATCATCCTCCTGCCGCATCAATGGCCTTTTGGAAGTAACCACCACTCCCTGCAGGGATTTGGGAAGGGGCTCAGTGGCAAAGCTGAAGACCGTTTGCCCGCCGGAAACGATAATGCCTTTTTCAACCGGTTGATAATTGACGGCACTGATACTGACAGTATATTGTCCGTTTTTATTCAATTGAAAAAAGGCCTTGCCGCTGCTGTCGGCTACTTTTGTTGTGGTTTGTGTACTATCCTGCCTGTTTAGTACAGTGATGCTGGCAAAAGCTACGGGTTCCTTTTTGTGGTTGTTGATTTTGATGGTGACAGGGATATCCTGGCCCTTTGCAATACCGGCGAGCAAAAGAAGGAACGGGGCGAAAAATAATTTTCGTGGGATAAGGAGTACAATTTTTTTCATGGAACGATAGCCGTTAGTTGAGAAAATCAAAAGTAATGAAATATCATCCCGGGCAACAGCGCATTCGGATGAACGGCCGATTTTCAGATTTGTTTAACCTTTGCCTCCATGGTTCGTGCTGGCACGGCCCATGGAATAATCATGTAAATTTATTCTATGAATCCGGTAAAGTTTACGGCTACACTGCACAGGTTTGACAAGCAGGGAGAAAAAACCGGCTGGACCTATTTTGAAGTGCCGGCTGATATTGCACAAAAATTGAAACCGGGCAATAAGAAAGAGTTTAAAGTAAAAGGCAGGCTGGATGATTATGCTATCAGCCGTGTCTCCTTATTGCCGATGGGTGGTGGCATTTTTATAATGCCGGTAAATGCAACGATGCGAAAAGCAATTGGAAAGAAGCATGGTGCTATGCTAAAAGTGCAGCTGGAAGCAGATGACAGCGCTTTTGTTTTCAATAAGGACTTAATGGAATGCCTGGCCGATGAACCGAAGGCAAAAGAATTCTTTCAATCGCTAACCGGCTCCCATCAGCGTTATTTCAGCAAATGGATCGACAGCGCTAAGACAGAACCCACGAAAACAAAAAGGATTGCGATGGCGGTGAATGCACTTTCTAAAAAATGGGGGTACCCGGAGATGCTGAGGGCTTCTTCGGGAAAATTGGAATGACCATATTATTGAATAAACGGTATCAGCAAATTGAAGTCAGGTTCCTTAATAACAAAGTCGGCAACCGTATCTACCAGGTTATTGGTAGAACAAAAAGAAATTCCGATACCTGCTTTTTTTATTATACAAATGTCATTTTCGCTATCGCCAATGGCCAGCGTATCTGAAACAGGTACGTTGAATTTTTTACAGATATGGGTAAGAGCATGCGTTTTACAATACTCATGATTGCAAATACTTTCTTCATGCGGAAGATAGAAGGAAGGGATCTTTATTTCGCCGGTGGCAACACTTTTTGAGAACTCGAGCTCATTGCCCAGCGAAAAATCAAAGGAAAATTTGTTTTTCAAGTGGTTAACAATACAATCATAGCTATCGGACATGATGCCAACGATAAAACCGTTTTCTTTTAATGTATCAATGACGGCCTGCGTATTATCAGTTACTGGTATCTCGTCTGCCAGTTTTAGCAGCTCACTGATATTTTTCCCTTTCAGCAGCCTGGCTATCTGCTTGGTCCTTATAAAAGGGTTGTTTTGGGTAGTAACGATCTCCAGCATTTCTTTTTCAAAGCCAAATTTCGCAGCAGCGGAATAGATAAAACTATGTCTCAGCAATGTATTATCCATATCAAATATGGCGATCTTCTTCAATTTCCGGGAGCTTTCCCGGATGGCAAATTCCATTTGTTCACGGATCAATTGTATGTGTTCAAATGTTTCAAAATTGTTTCTGCCCCTGTTCTTTGATTTTTTCAGGATAACCGAAGCCACTTCTCTCGACATTTTGCCCAGTTCTTCCAATGGATGCATTGCATTTTCAATATGCCCGATATAAACTTCACCGATTCTTGCTCCCATCTGGTGCATATCTATCAGTAAACCGATATCAACTCCATAGCCTTCTTCAAAGGAGATCATTTCAAAAAGTTCTTTTTTGCCGGCGATCATTCCGCTGAGTGGTTGAAGGAATACGGGAAACTCAGGATACAAAATGGAGAGCAGCGGTCTTGCTACCAGTTCCGTCACCCGACCGGCTTGTCTTGAAAAATAGGATTTACAGAAATCAGATTTGTTCTTAATGATAGGGTCAGTTAACAAGTGAATAATATTTTCCGGGTAGGTAGTGATGTCAGCATCAAGAAAGACAAGAATAGAATTCTTTGCATAAAATGCGCCATCTCTCATAGAAGCGCCTTTGCCCAATTTGGTACTGGTGATAACAGTAGCGCCTTCTTTTTTGGCTTCTTCAACCGTATTATCCAATGATTTGTCATCCACAACAATGACTTCAGAGACATTCGGTGAAATCATTGCAAGCTGAACAACGTGTCGTATTGTTCTTTCTTCATTCAATGCCGGAATAATTACACTAATCATTGTTGAATTATTAAATTTATGTTCGGTTCATTTAATCGTATTTTCAACCAGTTCTCTAACTTCATTTTTTCAATCCACGAGAAGTTATGGGAAGCTACCAGTGATATTATATAGGCAGTTTTAATTCCTGAGCTATCGCTGATTACCCGGGCTGACTGTATAATGGCGGAATTAACTATCGGGTACTGTGATTTTATTTCTCTATAAACCTGGTAGCTCAGATTTTGCAGGTTTTTTATACTATCCATACTTTGCTGAAGATATCTTGCCTTTTCTTCTTCTATTTCCAGCGCTTTCGTTACTTGCACCAGTTGCTCATTTTTTTCCTGAGTATTTTCTTCGGCGAGGTAAGCAAACCCCTGCTTCACTTCAAGAGTAGTCCCGCTGATATCATATTTATCCAGAGATGCTTTTAATACATTTATTTGTGACGGAGATATTTCTTTACCTCCAAATACAAGTGTTATTTTTTTTGTTTTGGTATCAATCTTCCGGCTAAGTAAATAGTCGTTGGGAAAATTTGCCTCATTGTTGATAAACCGGGTTGCATTTTTTGAATACCGGGTTTGTTCTACCATGTCATAAGCGAAATAGATACTTGGCAACAGTGTCAACAGGACAACGGACCATACAACTCTTTGTGCAATTTTTTCTGCTCTTTTATTTTGCAGATGCCTGTACGGGAAA
>CAYHPA010000160.1:364-7552 GCA_964358155.1 uncultured Chitinophaga sp. | reverse complement strand
ATCAGGTCCTGATGCAAATTGATCCAGTATCAGGACTCCCATCAGCCGGGGCAATTGCCCTGGCATTGTTCCCAGCCTGAACCCGGACTCCCTGAAAATTTCCAGTGCAATCGTTGCTATCAATCCGGCAACGATCCCATTAAGCGTCAATCGTACAATATCTGAATACTTTAGAATGCGGGAGATGACTAAAATGATGGCGATAAACACTATAGAGGGAATAAGAAACCCGGCAGCTAAAGAAGAAAGCGGGGCAATCCCTTTCTGTGCCATGACAAATAAATTCGGCGCAACAGCAGATAAAAACAATAGCATTAACAGGAGTACAATCTTTCTGACCTGGGTATCCATGGTAAATTGATTTAAGCAAAAGGATGGACTTATCTAAAGTCCATCCTTTCAGGGTACGATATTTTATTTAGCAAACATACCTGTCAGCATGGCTATCTTTTCATCCAGTTTCTGACCTATCATTTTAACCTTATCACCTTTAAAATAACCCAATTCGCTGGATGGAGCAAAGTAGTTAATGTACGCAACGCCTTTTTCCTCATAAACATTCACCCGCAAAGGAATAGCTAATCCTACAGCCGTATTTTCGCTAAACGCCTCCTTGCCAACATTGGGGTTGCCAATAAAAATGGATTCTGCATTTACAGATAATCCGGTCATGGATAAAATCTTGCCGTGATTGATTTCTGCAAGAACCATCATACCTGCGTCGGCAACTCCTTTTTTAATCCCTGCTACAGTAGCATCAAAGCTTTTCGCTGATTTTACTGTAATAAGTTTTGATTGTTGGGCTTGTGCTATGTTAGCACTGAAGAATGACATTACGGTAAATGCCAGCATTAAAGGGAATGCAATTTTTTTACTTTTAAAATTTTTCATTTTGTTTGTTTTATTTTTTTTAAAATGATTTACAAATAAACAGTCGCAGCAAATCATGCAACCTGACATCTGTTTCAAATTATTTTTAAAGAGGGGGAAAATATTATGTCGCAGTATAACTCAGCAGCAACCCTTTTGTTGCTGAGCTGGCGGACACTTTACAGAACCATAGCTGCAATAAACACAACAGTCGCCTTGTTGTGGTTTTAAAACCTTCTTACAATTCTCACATTGATAGAAATATTGACAGGCATCAGTGGGCATTATTTCTTCTTTGGAATAGCCACAGTGCGGGCAGGTAATTATTGAATTTAATACAATATCCATTTTTAGTTTTGGATGGTCGTTACTTTATAGCCTGTCTCGTTTATAGCATTGGCAATAATGTTTTGATTTGTTTTTGAGTTATCAAACTTTACGGTGCTGCCGCCGGCTTTGTATTCAGTTTTGTATTCAAGAATACCCGGTACTTTTGACAGAGCCAGGTTGATATGTTCCGTACATGCTTCGCAGGTCATTCCTTTAATCTTAAACTTCACTTGCTGAATGTTACTTTTATCCACTATTACTATTTCCTTCTTTTTTTCTTTAGGATAAAAGATGTGGGAATATTTGGGAAAAGCCATCAGCAGAAAAGAAAGTACCGTAACAATTGCCAGAAATGTTTTGCCTTGCCAGAACGATGGTTTGTCTTCGGCGCAATCGCAAACTATCTCATCTTTTTTTCGTGGTTTCAGTTTTTGATACCACGCAAATCCTAAAACTGCAACAGTCAACCCAATCAAATAAGGACGAAAAGGTTCCATCCACGAAAAGGCGGAAGCGATACCGCTTGTTCCACTAATCAATGCTAACACAGGTGTAATGCAGCATAATGAAGCAGCTGTGGCGGTTAAAATGCCTGCACCGATAATTTTGCTGTCTGGTTTCATTTTGATTTATTCAAAACCATAATTATTTAATTGGGCATCCCAATCATAATCTTTAAACTTAACGGTATAGCCGCTAAAGTCCCGGTCAAAAACTGTTGAAAGCAAGGAACGTATTTTTCTTTTTCCGCCAAAATCCCCCTTAAACCATTGAAGGATTTTACTGGTATGCAATACTTTCCCGGTTGTATCAACATCCGTTTCACTTTTCAGGAATGACTTTGTGGCAATTGCTAATTGTTGTTCCAGGTTCTCATATTTATAAAAGGCAATCGGCGGGCAGCTTTTGGCTCCGCAGTTAAGGGTAAAATGAATACGATAGTCTATTCTTGAAACGGCTAATCTTTTAATGAGTTTTGAAGGCAGGAATCGCGGCAAATAACCCATGCTGTATTTCCACCGGTATTTTCGCAATATGCCATGTTCAATATCATCAAGGCTGAAGGAATGCCCTGCAACAAGTATTGATTTATCAGTAAATATTTTTGGTTTAACCTTCTTTTCCCGGATGGCAAGAACCTGGTAGTATGAATTGTATATGTTTATCCAAAAAGTCTTTCTTGCCGCATCGTTGCTTAAACCGGTAATAACATTATCCATTTTCAGGGATGCTAATTCTTTTTCCAGGCTATCGGTTGCTGACTCCGTTTTAACAGCATACAATAATTTCTCCGAAAGTTTAAGTAAGGTTTGATCAGGTATCGCTGCTGATGTGGTATTAATGGGCAAAGCACTTAACCACCATGTGGCTATAAAAATGAGTAATAACGTTCCGGTGGCATACAATTTTTTCAACCTTAAGGGATCTTATTAATGATTTTTTCTTTGAGGGCCTCATTTGTAACGACCGCCATATCATCAGTATGGCCAGTATGGATATGCTTATGAAGCAATTCATCTATTTTCCTGCTTTGCTTTTCATAGGCAGTACATGCATCACACATACTTTTATGCATCCGCAATTGTACTTTCTCCTTGAAGGAAAGCCTCACCAATGTCCTCTTTTCTATCAGTTCTGTCGCCTTTCTGCACGACAGCATCAGGTAATTCATCAGCTTTTTCATCATATTATTTTTTGAACCAGTTCAATTCTAAACATTTTCTTAACTGCAATTTTGCCCTGTGAAGTATCTGCCAGAAATTAGTAGGGGCAATTCCCAATTCCTGACAGATCAGATCTCCTTTTTTTTCTTCAAGATATTTTAATTGAACAGCAGCCATCCAGTTACCCGGTAATTTACCCATGCAAGCCTGCAAAACTTTAATAAATGCCTCATCATCAAGCAAATTGGCTTGCTCTTCCTGCCATTCTTTTGGTCGCTGTTCTCTTCTCCATTGGTCATTGGCATCAAACAGGGTATCAAATAATGATGTGCCCGACTGGCTTTCCGTAATGGTGGGGTTGCGGAACTGCTTCCTGAAATGTTCGGCAATTTTATTGTTGAGAATAGCAAAGAGCCAGGTTTTAGGTTCGCTTTTGCCTTCAAATTTGCTGATGGACTGAAAGGCAGCTAAAAAAGTATCCTGCACCAGATCTTCAGCAATTTCTTTGCTGCTGATTTTGTGCAAAGCCCATGTGTACATCTTGTCTGAATATAAATCCACCCAACATTTTACGGTTGTATCGGGCTTTGATATGTCCATGATATTTTCCATCAGAAAAACATTGTAAGTTTTGTAAAGGTATCAGAAATTCAATAATCGTTGGATTCTACTATAAATGGATATATACCTGGGAAATTCTTTAGAGTTGCACCGCATGACAAATTTGATAAAAATCAACTTCCAATGTGAACTTACTCATAGCATACCCCCTGCCCTCCCTCTATTTTAGCCCCTCTATTCTGGTAGAACATGCCTTCACCTTCCCTTGTACATAATAAATTACACTGTTACCATTGCGGCGAAGCCTGCCCAAACGACAGGATTCAGCTGGAGGAAAAGCATTTCTGCTGCGAAGGCTGCAAAATGGTTTTCCAGATTCTTAACCAAAGCGACCTTTGCGACTACTACAATCTGAATGTAAATCCCGGCATCAGCCAACGGATAAAAGTCCGGAAGGATAAATTTGCTTTTCTTGATGATGAGAAGATACAACTTCAATTAGTCAGCTTCAGGGACCAGCAGCAGGTTCATGTTACATTTTATCTTCCGCAGATGCACTGTAGTTCATGCCTCTACCTGCTGGAAAACCTGTATAGGCTGAATGAAGGGGTTATCTCAAGCAAAGTGAATTTCACCCGCAAGGAAGTGGACATCGTTTTTGTTACAGCAAAAACATCCATGCGAAAAGTAGCAGAAACGCTCAGCAGCATTGGCTATGAGCCCTATATCAGCCTGAACGATTTAAAAGAAAAGAGGCCTGCTATTGATAAAAGCATGGTGTACCAGTTAGGTATTGCCGGTTTTTGCTTTGGCAATATCATGTTAATGAGCTTTCCGGAATACCTGGGAATTGATGCCAGTGAAACAGGTTTGCGGGGAATTTTTCGATGGATAAATTTTGGCCTTGCTATTCCTGTATTGCTTTATTCAGCGCTGCCATTCTATACCTCTTCCTGGAAAAGCCTGAGGCATAAATTCCTGAATATTGATACCCCCATTGCACTGGCTATTATCATTACTTTCATACGCAGCGCTTATGAAGTAATCAGTGGCACCGGCGGCGGTTATTTTGACTCTATGACTGGCATCGTTTTCTTTATGCTGGCCGGAAGAATTCTGCAGGACAAAACTTACCGGCAACTGTCTTTTGAAAGAGATTATACTTCTTATTTCCCGGTGGCGGTCTCTGTCCTAAAAGATGAAAAAGAAGTGCCCGCCCAACTGCCCGATATAAAACCGGGTGATACGATGCTGATCCACCACTGTGAACTGATTCCTGCCGACGGAATTCTCACAAAAGGCAAAGCCTTTATTGATTACAGTTTTGTAACCGGGGAATCTTTGCCTGTATTAAAAGAAGTGGGTGAACTGGTGTATGCCGGAGGCAAACAAACAGAAGGGAATATTGAGATACTGGTGGTAAAGGAAGTAACACAAAGCTACCTCACCAAACTCTGGAACAAAGATGAAATGAAAGAGCAGATGGAAGAAAAGAGTGTTTCTTTTGTTCATTTGCTCAGCCGCTATTTCACCTATATCGTACTGGCCATTGCGGCAGCCACAGCCATCTACTGGCAAATAAATGATCCTTCAAAGCTTTGGCCTGCAGTGACGGCAATTTTTATCATTGCCTGTCCTTGCGCCCTTTTGTTGTCCAACACTTTTACCAATGGAAATATTTTACGCATACTGGGCCGCAACCGTTTCTATCTGCGGAATGCACAGACCATTGAAGATATTGCGAAGACCACACATATTGTTTTTGATAAAACGGGTACACTGACCAGCACACAACAGCAGGATATTGTGTATGAAGGAAAAGGGCTCAGCCATTACCAGGAAAAACAGATAGCTGCATTGGCTGCCTGTTCTAACCATCCACTTAGCAAAGCATTGGTAAAATACCTTGAAACAGAAACCCGTCTTGCAGTAACCAGCTTTAAAGAAACTACCGGGCAGGGTATTTCGGGGTTTGTGAATGGAGATTTCATAAAACTCGGCACCTATAGCTTTGTAACCGGTGATGCAAGCCGGCAGGTGGGTACGGCCGTATTTGTTGGTATTAATGAAGAATTGCATGGCTATTTTGTATTCAGCAACCACTACCGGGAGGCAATCCCGGGTTTGATAAAAAAACTGAAAAGCAGGTATCCGCTTTCTGTCCTGTCGGGCGATAATGAAACAGAAAAGGAAACCCTGCAGAAGATGCTGGGCCAAAAAACAAGACTGCTCTTTCACCAAAAGCCCGAGGACAAACTGAACTACATTAAAAACCTACAGGAAAACGGAGAAAAAGTAATGATGATTGGAGACGGACTGAATGATGCCGGCGCATTGAAACAAAGTGATATTGGAATAGCTGTTACCGAAGAGGCAAATAATTTCACACCGGGGAGTGATGCCATTATTGAGGCCAATCAATTATCCCGGCTTACCCGCTTCATCCACCTGTGTAAAGCCAATCGTAATATTGTAATAGCCAGCTTTGTACTTTCCATTGTCTATAATATTATCGGGCTGTTTTTTGCGGTGCAGGGCAATCTTTCTCCATTAATTGCTGCCATCCTCATGCCCAGCAGTTCCCTTAGCATCCTGCTCATAACTTTTGGCAGTAGTACTTTATTGGCAAGGCAAATGGGTCTGCTTTCAGGAAGGATAAAAAGACATGATTAAAATCAGTCTTTTTGTTGATACTCCTTATCCCCGTCCCGTCAGCCTCCAAATACTTTTACAGCTCCCGATGTACTGAGTCCAGACGAAGTATCGGGATCAAAACCCGGACATGAGCGTAATTCTAATTCTCCTTGTGGCGAGTATTTCTGTTGCGGGCATATTTCTTATTGCCTTTTTGTGGGGTGTAAGGTCCGGCCAGTTTGAAGACGACTATTCCCCTGCCTCCCGTATTCTTTTTGATGACAAACCTGCTTCTTCTCCGGAGGTCACGCAGGACTCCTTTGGAGAGTCCCTTCGGATAACCAAAACACAATAAACAAACCCGGTTATGCAAGTCGAAAAATTCTATTATGACAATAAGATTGTAAAAGCGTTTGGCTACGCCACTATCGTTTTTGGGATAATAGGTATGCTGGTAGGGCTTTGGGTAGCCATCCAGATATACTACCCCGAAAGCAGTCTCAATTTTGCCGCCACTACCTTTGGCCGTCTTCGTCCATTGCACACCAATGCCATCATTTTTGCATTTGTCGGCAATGCATCCTTTGCCGGTATTTATTACTCGCTACAGCGGTTGTGCAAAGCAAGAATGTTCAGCGACAAGCTGAGCTGGATACATTTCTGGGGCTGGCAACTGATCATTGTTGCTGCAGCCATCACATTACCGCTCGGGCTTACCAATGGCGCCGAATATGCAGAGTTGATATGGCCCATAGATATAGCTATTGCTTTGGTTTGGGTCATATTCGGCATCAACATGTTTGGCACCATCATTAAAAGAAGAGAGAAACACCTCTATGTTGCTATTTGGTTTTATATAGCTACCTGGGTTACTGTAGCACTGCTGCACATTGTACGTTCCATTGAACTTCCTTACTCAGCAACCGGGAGTTACAGTTGGTTTGCCGGTGTGCAGGATGCCCTGGTGCAATGGTGGTATGGTCATAATGCAGTAGCTTTCTTTTTGACCACCCCTGTGCTGGGCCTGATGTATTATTTTCTGCCCAAAGCTGCTAACCGTCCTGTTTATTCTTATCGCCTTTCCATTATTCACTTCTGGGCGTTAATATTTATCTACATCTGGGCCGGA
>CAYHPA010000160.1:0-354 GCA_964358155.1 uncultured Chitinophaga sp. | reverse complement strand
CCAGATTGGGCTCAATCGCTGGGTGTTGTTTTCTCCATTATGCTGATCGCACCCAGTTGGGGTGGAATGCTCAACGGTTTATTCACGCTACGTGGCGCCTGGGATAAAGTAAGAGAAGACCCGGTTTTAAAATTCATGGTAGTGGCCATTACCTGTTATGGTATGAGCACATTTGAAGGCCCTATGATGAGCCTGAAAACTGTGAATGCTATTTCTCATTTCACTGACTGGACCATTGCCCATGTGCATATTGGCGGTCTGGGATGGAATGGCTTCCTTGCTTTTGCCATTCTTTATTACATGATCCCGAAAATGTGGGACACCACCCTGTATTCAAAGAAACTGGCGACTAAC
>CAYHPA010000159.1:0-7653 GCA_964358155.1 uncultured Chitinophaga sp. | reverse complement strand
AACGCTTCGGCGATACCACCGGCGACTGCCGCGATACCTGCTGTTTCCTCGGTCACTTTTGTTGTACCATTCGCTTGCTGCTGATCTTTTACTGCAGGAGAAACAGTTTCTTTTGTGCCCGTAGTAACAGGAACAGCCGGATTAACCGAACTGTCCGGGGCTTTCACTTCTCCTGTTTTTGTCACCTCATTCTTTGCGATTTTGTTGTTCTTCCCTTTAAAAATAAACTGGTTGGCAAGAACAGCAGTACCGCTAATGATGATCAGCAAAGCTGCAATCCGCAACCAAGGGATGGGTTTGTTTTTTCCTGCAGATAAAGGGATCACCTTTGCGCCTTCCACTCTTTGGCCAAGCCTGTTTTCCAGTTCCGCAATATCAGCCTGTGTATTCTTGCCAGTAACAGTATAACCTTCCAGTGCGTCTGCAAGGAAGGGATCGTCCAGCGCAGCTTTTTCCAGGTCATGCATTTCTTTGAAAGAAAGCAAGCCCTTGTGATATTTTTCAATATCAGCTGCTGTAAAATTCGTTATGTTGGTACCTGTTGCCATACCCCTATCCCCTAAAGGGGGATCTTGGTTTATTGTTTAATCTTGCATTTACAAAGTTCATATTTTTTTCAATCTCTGACTCCGGACTCCCGGCTGTCACCCTGAGCTTGCCGAAGGGCTGACTTCTGACCTCCGACTTCAGCTTTCTCCATACATATCTTCAGGTTTCTTCTGCCATTCTGTATAAAACTCCTGACCTGGTTCCAGTCCTGTCCGGTTATTTCTGCTATTTCGTTGTAGCATTTCCCGTCAAGATAAAAGAGCTTTACGGCCTCCCGTTGTTCCTCTGTCAGTGTGCCGAGACAGTGCTCTAACTTCTTGAAATTCTCTTCTTTTTCCAGTACGCCATTCAGATGCACATTTTCCTCCGATTGCACAAGTTCCGTTTTGAATTCCACTGTTTTAAGGTTCTTCGGTGTCCGCAGTTGCATCAGGCAGTGGTTCTTGGCCACCTGGTGGAGCCAGCCCCTAAAATTGTCCACCTCGTGTCTTTTCAATTTTGATACCAGTTCTTCAAAGATTTGCATCACACTATCCTTGGCTGTTTCGGGTTCCTTATAATATTTAAGGCATACGCCATAGACGAGGTCCATGTACCGCTGGTAGAGTTCGCCCAACACGGCCATATCACCCGATTGCTTGTAAAGAGCGACCAGTTCTTTATCAGATAATGATGTGTGAGATATGTTCTTTAAAAATGACAAGGCGATAAAATTAGCAAATAAAATGGTAAGGGCTATTATGCAATTGCTAAAATGGAAGCATCAAAGGGTCTAAACTCATTTTATGAAAAGAATATTATTACTAATAATGCCTGTCATACTCATTATGCTGGCATTTCGTCCTGTTAAAAGCTGGACTGTATCCGGAACTGTAACAGATGATAAGGGAAGCCCGATAGCGGGAGTCTCCATTTTTCTTAAAGGAACAAGAACCGGCGTGAGTTCTTCGTACGATGGGAAATATAAAATTGTAGTGAGTAAGCCGACAGACAAACTTCAGTTTTCTTCCGTGGGGTTTATTACCACCGAGGTGCAGGTAAATGCACAAACAACCATCAATGTTGTATTAAAAGCCGATAACAGAACACATACTGAAGTGGTGGTGACTGCTATTGGCCAGAAAAGGCAAACAAAGCAATTAGGAAATAACTCTGCTAAAGTAAGATCCGCAGAACTTACAATGTCAAGGCCAGTAAATTTTCAGAATGGTCTTATGGGAAAGATTTCCGGGTTAAGCACAGATAAGGATGGTGATGGTATCATAGACGAATTTGAACGTGAAGGTTACGATAATATCGTTGAAAACAATTTTTTAAAAGTTTCTGATAACCCGCTTTCCACTTTTTCCATTGATGTGGATGCCGCTTCTTACAGCAATGTTCGCCGGTTTTTAAATCAGGGCCAGTTGCCACCCGCCGGGGCAGTAAGAATTGAAGAGATGGTAAACTATTTTCATTACGAGTATCCCCAACCAACAAATAATGAACCTTTCTCCATCAACACAGAAATATCAGATGCGCCCTGGAATAAAAACAATAAGCTGGTGCTGATAGGCCTGCAGGGCAAAAAGATCCCTACAGAAAATCTGCCTGCATCCAATCTCACTTTCCTGATCGATGTTTCGGGCTCTATGCAGGGGGCAGAAAGATTGGGCCTGGTAAAATCATCCATGAAAATGTTAGTGGATCAATTGAGAGAACAAGACAAAGTCTCAATTGTAGTATATGCAGGTGCGGCAGGATTGGTGTTAGCCCCCACCAGCGGTGCAGAAAAAACAACAATCAAAGATGCTATTGACAACCTGGAAGCCGGTGGTTCAACAGCCGGTGGAGCAGGCATTAAGCTTGCTTATAAGACAGCAAAAGAAAATTTTGCAAAAGGCGGAAACAACCGTGTCATCCTTTGCACCGATGGCGATTTCAATGTTTGTGAAAGCAGCGATGATGCTATGGAAAGATTGATTGAGAATGAAAGAAAGAGTGGTGTATTTCTCACCGTATTAGGCTATGGTATGGGCAATTACCAGGATGCCAAAATGCAGAAGCTGGCAGACAAAGGAAATGGCAACCATGCCTATATTGATGGTATCACCGAGGCAAAAAAAGTGCTGGTGAATGAATTTGGAGGCACACTTTTCACCATTGCCAAAGATGTGAAACTGCAGATTGAATTCAATCCTGCAAAAGTTCAGGGCTACAGGCTGATCGGCTACGAGAACAGGATGCTGGCCAAAGAAGATTTTAACGATGATAAAAAAGATGCCGGTGAACTCGGCAGCGGACATACTGTTACCGCTTTATATGAAGTGATACCGGTGGGAGCGGAAAGCGAGTTCTTAAAAACTGTTGATTCATTAAAATACCAGAAAAATGTTGTTCCACTCAGCAAGTCTGCACAAACAGATGAGATACTGACCGTGAAGTTCCGTTATAAAGCGCCGGACGGAGATGTAAGTAAATTGATTGAACACCCGGTAAAAGACAAACAGATTGTTATTGCCAAAACATCTGACAATTTCCGCTTTGCCGCATCTGTAGCGCAGTTTGGTATGCTGCTTCGCAATTCTGAATTCAAATCCAATGCTTCTTATGCAGATGTGCTGGGCCTTGCCCGCAAAGCAAAAGGCAATGATGAGGAAGGTTATCGCTCAGAATTCATCCGCCTGGTGGAAAGTGCACAATTGCTTGCCAAAACAAATCCTGACCCAAAGAAGAAAACGGATACGGATGACGAAACAGGTTCAAAATAAATAATTGAGCAAAGAGCAGGGAATAATGAAGACGAGATGCAAATGGTCATCCATCTTTTTTAATTCCCTGTTTCCTTGCCTGCCTTGCCCGTCTCGCTGCGAAGCGGGCCGGAAAGCAGGTTCCATACACCTTATCACCCGGCGGTAATTCTTTTTTAACCTTAAAATGAAAAATGCCATGAAAATTTTATTTGCAAAAAGAAATGTGCTGTTGTCTGCTTCCGCCTTAGCTGTAGCAGGATTTTTTGCCGTCACCAATCACAACGGCAGTGAAGAGAAGAAAATAGTTCAGCGCTGTAACAATACAGAACTGAGCCACGTCTGTATTATGAAAACGGTTTTTGGTTTGGATACCAGCCAGGAGCAAAATCTGTTTATCAAATTTGAGACACCGGAAAAAGTAGAAGCATCCATTAAGAAAGGACTGGAATGGACGGGCAAGGCCCAGGCAAATGATGGCGGATGGGGCGCAGGCACCCATGCAAGACAGGATGTTTTGGATCCACACGCAGTAACAAGTGATCCTGCGAGTACATCATTAGTTGCGATGTCCTTGCTGAGAACGGATAACACATTACAGAAAGGGGAATACTCCAAAAATCTGAAAAAGGGGACTGAGTTTTTATTGAAACAGGTAGAAAATTGTCCCGACAACCAGCCCTACCTCACCACCTTGACTAACACACAACCACAGATCAAACTCGGAAGAAATATTGATGTGATACTGACTGCCCAGTTCTTTACCAATATTCTTCGTTATGACATCAGCGACGCACAACTGAAAAAAAGAATTGAAAAAGCATTGGATAAATGTGTAGCGAGAATCCAGAAAGGACAGGACACCGATGGAAGCTGGAAAGATGGTGGCTGGGCGCCGGTATTGCAATCAGCCCTTGCTAATAATGCACTGGAAAGCGCCGACGATGTAGGAAGAAAAGTGGACACAGCTGTACTGAACCGCAGCCGAAAATACCAGAGTGGAAATTTTGACACAAAGACCAATTCCGTAATGACGGGCAAAGCTGCCGGTGTAATGCTGTATGGTTTGTCCAGTACCACAAGGGCCAGCGCCAAAGAAGCAAAGAAGGCACAGGACCTGGTGGATAAGGCAAAGAAGGAAGGAAAAATAAAAGATAATACAGTGACGGAAGAAAACCTGAGGGCTGCGGGAATAGCATCTCCTGATGCAAAAGAACTGATGACGGCCTATGGCATCAATAAGTCATCACAAAAACAGGCCCTTCGGGAAGATGTGATGCAGGGATTTGGCAACAATGGTGGTGAGGAATTTATGAGTTTCCTGATGACGGGGGAGAGCATTATGATGCAGGGTGGCAATGACTGGAAGAAATGGTATGATATGATGTCGGGCAAGCTGGTAAATATCCAGAACCAGGACGGCAGCTGGAACGGCCACCACTGCATTACCAGCCCGGTTTTCTGCACGGCCACCTGTCTTTTGATACTTTCTATCCATAATGATATGCAATTTTCAATGCAGCAGCATCAGAAGTCTAACAACTAATCATTTAACAGCCGGTTAGTGATATCGGGGCCGGTTTCTACCGGCCCTTCTTTTTTACCCTGAGCCCGAGGAACCGGATATTAAACGTAGCTTATGAGGAATATATTTACACCCCTATTCTTGCTCGCCTCCGGAAATTGTTTCTCGCAGCATGCACCGGCCATTACTTTAGATAAGGCGTTGGCTAATGCCGCTCCATCCTGTTTTGTAAAGCCTGCAAAACAGCCATCTTCTGCTGACTCAGTAACACTAAAATTTTTTGATGCCAGCAATGCGATTACAAACTGTATCCGCCTCTGCGGGTCAGCCAGAAGATATTATGAGAGTGTTGATACAACAGGTAAGACGCTTGTTCCAAGGTGTTTTACGACTTATCCTCCGCTTTATATATTAGATGGGGTTGCTTTAGTCAATAATAATCCATCCGGCCAGGATGGAATCAGGGTATGTATAAGCGACATTCAAAGAATTGATATTGTAAAGCAGGCGGAAACCCCTTATGGATATATGGGCAAAGGAGGAGTTATACTCGTTACTACAAAATGCGGCCCCTCCGTCAAAAATTTGTAAAACAAATACGTTGTTATGAAATCTTGTTGGCAGCGGCATCTCAGGAAATAATCATTCTATAAACCTCTTTTATGTCTAAGAAACTCCAACTCAGCATCCCCAAACCCTGTCATGAAAACTGGGATGCGATGACTCCAGTACAACAAGGTAAATTCTGTGGCTCCTGCCAGAAGCAGGTAGTTGATTTCAGTGATATGAGCGACCGGCAGGTGGCAGAGTTCTTCAAGAAGCCTTCTACCGGTTCTGTTTGCGGCAGGTTCATGACGGATCAGTTGGAGCGGGATATTGCCATACCTAAGAAAAGAATCCCCTGGTTCAAATATTTCTTCCAGTTTGCGTTGCCTGCTTTTTTAGTTTCCATTAAGGCATCGGCACAAAAGACACAGGGAAAAATAAAAATAACCAAAGTGGCTGCAGATACTACCCGGAAGCCGGTTTGCGATAGGCCGACAATGGGAATTGTAGCCAGGCCAATTCATCCAGAACCGCTGGTAGGCGATACAATAGTGCTTCCGTCTGTTAAAGGAGAAATTAATCCGGTTATAACAAATGAAAAAAGAGTAGTCACTGGTGTTGTAACGGATGAAAAAGGAGATCCATTACCCGGGGCATCAGTTGTTATTAAGGGAACCCGTACTGGTACTTTTGCTGATAATAACGGCGAGTTTAAAATACTCGCCAAAACAGCGGATGTGCTACTAGCAAACGGGGCAGGACTTGACCCTACAGAAGCGACAATTGGTGCTGGCAACAAGGTTTCAATTACTGTAAAAAGAATAGTCTTAGGAGGTACGTGGGTAGGAATGATTTCTGTGTCAGGGCCAAAAAAATCAAAAAAGAAAAAAGAAGTTCCTGTATTAATACAGCCTGTAAAGGACAATACTGAAGAATTATTTAAGGTATTCCCCAATCCCGTTTCGTCAGGCACTAATCTGAACATTGAATGGAAGCATGCAGAAGAAGGTTATTACAATTTGCAATTATTAAATCAGTCCGGCCAATCCGTTTATCAGAAGGAGATATGGATAGATGCCGATGCAAGGCTGCTGAGCATAGATGTTCCCTCTGTTTCAACAGGCAGTTATCTTCTTTTACTGGCCAATAAAAAATCAGGAAAAAAATTTACTGAAAAGGTCATCATCCAATAAAAAAATTGTTTTAAGAGTTATTGCTTAACGGCCATTATGTGCTATAGTGTAGCAAACGTAATCTCCGCAGTTGGTATTCCGTACGCTCATGTGCCATTTGCTATTGCAGCGGAATAATGGCGGAATATCTTTGTGTATATATTTCTTAACTCTAAAAACAATACCTTATGAAAAAGCTCTTCCACCAACTGGGCATCATTGCAATTTTTGCAATCACAGTAACATCCTGCTCCAAGTCATCCAATGACCTGGTGGCAAATGAAAAGACGGCAGCCGTGGAGCCCTCCGGCATGCAGATCGGAAATTCCAATTATGGAACCATTCTTAGCAACGAGACAGAGATCTTCAACTTCATCAATCAGCCCATCGAACTTGAACTGGGCGTTCCCGAGAGATCCTTCCTTAATGAAGGAAACGGGGAATTGGCCGTATTTTATGTGCTTGTTTCGCCCGACTTTATCAATGAACCGATGAAAATTGCAACGTTTGGTACAGTTGATAACAGCACTGGTGAAGTCATCCGGACTTATGAACTCATCAATTCCACCTATGCAGACGATTATGGAGTGACTGTGCCGGAAAGAATAAAGGATAGGCCATCCATGTTTGCTGTCATCAACCTTACAGAAGCTTTTGGTGAACATGCCAATGTTCCGATAAATCTATATTCTGAAATTATAACCGAAAAGGGCACTCTTGTATCCAGGTTTCCTGCTGCATATGTTTACCAGCAATAATTTTTTACAAAAATAATAATATTGAACTCTTCCTTGTTTTCCAGGGAAGAGTTTTTTATTTAAAAGCGGGATGAAAATTCTCCAGTGTTTTTCTCAGGAACTCACGGTCAAGATGTGTATATATTTCGGTGGTCGTAATACTCTCGTGGCCGAGCATTTCCTGCACAGCCCGGAGGTCAGCGCCGCCTTCTACAAGGTGGGTGGCAAAAGAATGGCGGAAAGTATGCGGGGATACCGTTTTCCTGATGCCGGCTTTTGCTGCCAGTTCCTTGATGATATAAAAAATCATTATTCTTGACAGTTTGCTTCCCCGTCTGTTAAGGAATAAAATATCCTCATTGCCTTTTTTAATGTCTGCATGTATCCGGATATCA
>CAYHPA010000158.1:0-7695 GCA_964358155.1 uncultured Chitinophaga sp. | reverse complement strand
TTCAGGGCAGCCATTGATTTTATTGAGCCATTCTATCGCAGGGAAAGTAAAACCCTTACTGTAAGAGTGTATTTCAATAACAGTGTTTTGAAAATACCAATCGGCAGCCAGGTAAAAGCAACCATTTTTGGAGATACAAAAGAGGCGCATTGGTTACCGAAAGAAGCAGTTCTCTCATTAGGAATGGACAAAGTTGTGTTTCAAAAAACGGATGGAGGGTTTAAAGCGGTTAAAGTCAGCACCGGTATTATTCATGAAAAACATATACAGGTATTAAACGGATTGACAACAACAGATTCTGTAGCGGCAAATGCCCAGTATTTAATGGATAGTGAAAGTTTCATAAAAGTAAAAAACTGACTATGCGGCATATCATAATTGCATCAATGGCTTTGTTAACTTTTGCAGGATGCAAAAGAAAAAAAGAAGTTCCTAAAGACCCGGATACTTATTACACCTGTTCTATGGATCCGCAGGTGGTGGAATATAAACCAGGCAAATGCCCTATTTGTAAAATGGATTTAACGCCTGTGAAGAAGAAAAATGGCGAAAGTAAAGATGAGCTGCAATTAAGTGAGCAGCAAATCCAGCTGGGCAATATTCAAATTGACACTATCCAAAACGGAACAATCGGCGACCAATTGGTATTGACAGCTACATTGAATTTTGACCAGATGAAAGCTTCCTCTCTAAGTTCAAGAGTGATGGGAAGAATTGAAAAATTGTATTATAAAAACCTGGGGGATTATGTAAAGAACGGCTCAGCTCTTTATGAAATATACAGCGAAGACTTAAACAATGCGAAGCAGGAATATCTTCTGGCTTTAGATAAGAAAAAAGCATTCACTGCTGAAACTGTTATTGACTTTGACCAATTGATTCAGAGTGCAAAAAACAAATTGCTGCTTTGGGGACTGAGTGAAGCGCAGGTAAATCAGCTTGCAATGACAAAAAAAGCAACGCCGGCAACTATTTTTTACAGTACGGTTGGCGGGTATGTTACACAGCTTGACATCCGGGAAGGTGATTATGTAATGGAAGGCGGCACCATCGTAAAACTGGCCGATCTTTCTACGCTATGGGCAGAGGCACAGGTGTATACTTCACAGATGGCAGAAGTAAACGAAAGCAGTATTGCTGTTGTTCAGCTTCCTGACTTTGAGAACAGGGATATAAAGGGGCGAATTGAATTTGTAAACCCTGAAATCAATCCTGATACAAGAATTAATCTTATCCGTGTTTCTATTCCGAATCCGGGTAACCAGCTAAAGCCGGGTATGCCGGCTTATGTCCTGTTGAAAAGTCCGCAACGGCAATCCCTCACTTTACCGATTAATGCTGTAATAAGAGATGGCAAAGGAGCCACTGTCTGGATACAGACCGGGGAGAACACTTTTAAAAGTGTAATGGTGCAGACAGGGTTGGAAAGCGATGACCGTATTGAAATAAAGTCAGGACTAAAAGCAGGTGATATAGTTGTATTGACCGGTGCATACCTGTTGCACAGTGAGTATGTATTCAAAAAAGGGGCCGACCCGATGGCAGGGCATGATCATTAATCAGTTCAAAAATTATGGCCGGAGCAAAATTTGTATCTGCATTACGTTTCAAATGGCTTACCCCGCTATATGATTTCTTTGTGGGCATAACCATTCCGGAGAAAAGAATAAAGAGGGCATTAATAGAAAATGCATATCTCACTGATTATGCAAATGTTTTAGATTTTGGGTGCGGCACTGCTACACTCACCATTATGGCAAAAGAACACCGGCCATTAATAAACATTACCGGGATTGATATAGATAAATCAATATTGAAAAAAGCAACTGAAAAGCTCAAGCGCAAAAAGTTGGATATTATCCTCACGGAATATGATGGTGAACGGCTTCCGTTTGAAGATTCTGGTTTTGACCGTATTATATCCTGTCTTGTCTTTCACCATTTAGAAACGCCGGTTAAGCAAAAGATGCTTGCAGAATTATTCAGGGTAACCCGAAAAGACGGGCAGGTGATTATCGGCGATTTTGGCCGTTCCGGTTCCTGGCATCAGCGGCTTTTATTTAATCTGGTTCGTGGATTAGATGGCTTCAAACCTACCAGCGCCAACGCAAAAGGATTAATACCTTCGTTGATTGCTGGTGCGGGTTTTATAAATCCGGTCATTAAACAAAAATTCAAAACAGTATTTGGCGAGGTGCAGATTTTTAAAGCAACAAAACAATAGCACTATATGAAGAAATCCTATGTGACAGCAATTCTTTTAAGCTTGTTCTTGCTGATGTCTGGTGTTTCTTCAGCTCAGAAAACAGAAGAAGTTTGCTACAACCCCAATCTTGTCAGAGACACCACTAAGAAAAGCATTAAATCAATGGCTTACGCTATTGTTAATGGAGATAGTATTAAAATCAATTATCATTCACCCGGTGTCCGCAAAAGAATAATTTGGGGAGGCCTTGTTCCGTATGATGAGGTGTGGGTAACCGGGGCACATGATGCAACCACACTGGAAATACCCCGGCCCTTTGTTGTCAATGGTAAAGAAATACCGGCAGGTAAATATGCCTTCTTTACTATTCCCGGTAAAAAGGAGTGGACGGTAATAATCAATAAAAACTGGGAACAACACCTTGCATCGGAGTATGATGAAAAGGATGATATAGTAAGACTGAAAGCTAAACCAAAGAAAAAGGAACATACAGAGCGGCTGCAGTATTTTATTGAAGTCAGGCCAAATAATACGGGAACAATTGCTGTTGCATGGGAGAAAGTAATAGTTGAAATTTTCTTTTTGCTGAAGTAAAAACTGGCGAACTTTGGCAGAATGGTAAAAGAGCTGTTTAAGAATGCCGGAATACAATATTAAAAATATGGTCTGTGCCCGTTGCATTAAAACGATAACGGGCATTTTCCAGCAAGAGAATGCAGAGCTGAAATCGGTGCGGTTGGGTGCAGCCGAAACTGCTGATGAATTGAGCCTGGCACAGTTGAACAATATCCGCAAAAAATTAGTTGCGGAAGGTTTTGAACTGCTCGATGATAAGAAGGCAAAGCTCATTGAACAGATCAAGACCGGGATCATTAATCTTGTTCATTATGGTGAACTCGACGAGTTAAAAGTAAATCTTTCCACATATCTTGCCGCTAAACTTCATAAAGACTATAATTATTTCAGCAATCTTTTTTCATCGGTGGAAAGTACAACCATTGAGCAGTATTTTATTTTACAAAAAATTGAAAAGGTTAAAGAGTTGCTTGTTTACGATGAACTTTCACTAAGCCAGATTGCTTTTAAACTCGGATATAGCAGCGTGGCCCATCTCTCAAACCAGTTCAAAAAGACAACAGGCTTTACTCCGAGCGGATTTAAAAAACTCAAGGGACATCACCGTCGCCATCTGGACAAGCTCTGACCGGGAAATGATGTAACATTAATGCGGAATTGTATAACAGCTTCCGGCATACCTCTTACGAGATTTGTGTCAGAAAACCTGCGATTATGACACATACATATCAAATAGACGGAATGCACTGCAGCAGTTGCATTAACAAAGTAAAAAATGAGTTGCTTAAACTGGGGGATGTGAACAGCGCCGAAGTACAATTGGAGTTCCCGCAGGCTACAATTACGATGGAGCATCATATTCCTGCCGGGGCATTGCAGCATGCAGTTGCGAAAGCAGGCGCTTATACTCTGAAAGAAATAAAAACAGATACAACTGATGAGCAAACGGCAGAGGAAAAGGATAGCTGGATTACCACCTACAAGCCCTTGCTGCTTGTATTCACGTTTATCACCGGTATTGCTTTCATTACAGCGCAGCAGCACGGCGATTTCAGCTGGATGGATTGGATGGACAATTTTATGGGAGGCTTTTTCATTGCTTTTTCGTTTTTCAAGCTTATCAATTTACGGGGCTTTGCTGACAGTTACAGCACTTATGATTTATTGGCTAAGAATATTTACAGCTACGGGTATATCTATCCCTTTATTGAATTGGGCTTAGGGGTAGCCTATCTTACCGGCTGGCAGCCCTTTTATACAAATGTGCTGACTATTTTTGTCATGGGTTTCAGCAGCATTGGAGTCATTCAGAGCCTGGTAAATAAACGTAAATTACAATGTGCCTGTCTTGGAGCAGTGTTCAACCTGCCCATGAGTACGGTCACTCTTTTTGAAGACATGCTGATGGCGGGCATGGCATTGGCTTCGCTGTTTTCACTGGTATGAACCAGTTTTGGGAAATGACCTGCTTTTAATCAGGAATATACAATCAAGACAATTATTTTATGGAACATCATCATCATATACCCGGAATAACTGAAGTTAAAAAACAGGATACTTCTCATAAAGGCAGGCATCATCGTACTGCAACGGCACAAAAACATGAGGCACACACAAAGAAAGCGGCTCACGGCCACGAAGGTCACGACCATCACACCATGATGGTTGATGATTTCAAAAAGCGTTTCTGGATTTCGCTGACACTGACGGGGCCTGTTTTGTTGTTATCAGAAATGATTCAGTATTGGCTTGGTTTTGAAATAAAATTTTCCGGAGATAAGTACGCATTAATGGCCTTGTCCAGTCTCATTTTCTTTTATGGCGGCTGGCCCTTTCTAAAAGGGCTGGTAGGTGAAATAAGGGTAAAGAACCCGGGCATGATGACACTGGTGGGCTTTGCAATTTCAGTTGCTTATGTCTATAGTGTAGCAACAGTTTTTGGATTGCGGGGGATGGATTTCTTTTGGGAGTTAGCAACACTTATTCTTATAATGTTACTAGGACATTGGATAGAGATGAAATCAGTTGCCGGTGCATCAGGAGAACTGGAATTATTAGTTCAGTTAATGCCCGATGATGCCCATCTGGTACATGGGGAGCATGTAATGGATGTAAAAACAGGAACATTAAAGGAGGGAGATATAATCCTTATTAAACCCGGCGAAAAAATTGCAGCGGACGGTATAATTGCGGAAGGGGAAAGTTATCTGAATGAAAGTATGCTTACCGGGGAATCAAAACCCGTGCAAAAATCGAAGGGCGATAAAGTAATTGCAGGAGCCATTAATGGTAATGGTTCAATAAAAGTTGCCGTATCACATGGGACAAAAGATTCTTATCTCTCACAAGTCATAAAGCTGGTAGAGGATGCACAAAAATCAAAATCTAAAACCCAGTTGCTGGCAGATAAGGCGGCAAGATGGCTCACTGCGATTGCAATTCTTTCAGGCATTGCTACATTTTTATACTGGTATTTAACAGGCCAGGCCCTGGCCTTTGCAATGGAACGAATGGTTACTGTAATTGTAATCTGTTGTCCTCATGCTTTAGGACTGGCCGTGCCACTGGTGGTGGCCAAATCAACTGCCTTGTCAGCCAAAAATGGATTATTGATTAAAAACAGGACAGCTTTTGAGAATGCAAGAAAGATCACCACAATTGTATTTGATAAAACAGGAACATTGACAGTTGGAAAGTTTGAAGTATCAAAAATCGTTTCGCTGAAAAATGCTTTTGAAGAATACGAGATCATCCGGTTAGCGTCAGCATTAGAGCAGAACTCTGAACACCCTATTGCGACCGGCATTCTGCAAAAGATCAAAGAGTTGAAACTTGCCATTCCGGCAACAGAAAATTTTAATGCCATCACCGGAAAAGGTGTTGAAGCAACAGTTGAGAGTAAAAAAGTATTGGTAGTTAGCCCCGGTTATTTAAAAGAAAAAAATATTAATCTTCCGGATGGCTTTGCAGCTAATGATACAGAAACGGTAGTGTTTGTGATCATCAATGATGAATTAGCAGGATATATTGCTTTGTCAGATGAAATACGGCCAGAGTCTTCTGATGCCATTAAGACACTGAAACAAAATAATATCAAATCTATATTACTTACAGGTGACAATACCAAAGTGGCTGCAAGTGTAAGCAGAACTTTAGGTATGGACAGTTACTTTGCAGAAGTATTGCCACATCAAAAATTTGAAAAGATAAAAGAATTGCAAGGTAAGGGTGAGTTTGTGGCAATGACTGGCGATGGAGTAAATGATGCACCGGCATTGGCACAGGCTGATATTGGTATTGCAGTAGGCAGTGGCAGCGATATAGCAGCTGAAACTGCAGGAATAGTTTTAGTAAACAGCAATCCAAAAGACATTGTTAGTTTGATTTTATTTGGAAAAGCTACTTATCGGAAAATGATCCAGAATTTGATATGGGCAACAGGCTATAATATTGTTGCATTACCTTTAGCAGCAGGTGTATTGTATAAAACGGGTATCCTGCTAAGCCCGGCAGCCGGCGCTGTTTTAATGACGGTCAGTACAATTGTTGTGGCTATTAATGCAAGCTTATTGAAAGTTAAATAATGACTACTATATCTGCAATTACTGTCGCATTGGTTTTGATATTAACTGGCTGCAATGGAGGAAAGAAAGATGACCCGGTTTCTTTGCCTGAAAAAAGAATATCTGTTGACGAAGTCCGGCTAAAAGACCTGAATGGACAAGCAATTAATCTGGGAAAATACAAAGGGAAAACGATCTTTCTCAATTTTTGGGCTACCTGGTGTAAGCCCTGTAAGGATGAGATGCCTTCTATTGAAAGAGCTCAAAAAATGCTATTGGATGAAAACATTGTATTCCTGGTGGCCTCAGGTGAAAGTGCAGAAGCTATTACTGAATTTAAAACCAATAATGGTTACCCATTTAGCTATACTCAGATTGAAAACAGTGAAGAACTGGACATTCTGGCCCTGCCCACAACCTTTATCTTTGATGCCAGCGGGACATTGGTTTTTTCAGAAATGGGTTCCCGCCAATGGGACGAGGACAAAAACATTGATTTGATCCGTAAAATCATCAACAAAAATGACTAAACTATTCACTGGTCTGTTGCTCATCCTTACGATTGCCTCCTGCAAGAATGCCCCAAAAGATGCAAGCGATAAAACAAGTCAGCCTTCAGCTGATATGAACAGCAATTTAAAGCCTCTTGGCTCTCCTGCTGATACAGGAAGCGGCGAGCCCTGGTTATTTACGGATAGAAACGGAACTGTTTACCTGTCGTGGATTGAAAAGAGAGGGAAAGAGGCAATTCTGAAGTTTTCTTCTTTGACCAATGATAAATGGTGTGAGCCTGTTACAATTGCCAACGGCAATAACTGGTTTGTGAACTGGGCGGATTATCCCGTAGTTGTGAGTGATGGCGAAAAAAATTTCCTTGCTCATTTTCTGGAAAAAAGTGATACTGCAAAATTTACCTATGATGTAAAAATTGTTTCTTCTGGCGATTCAGGCAAATCATGGAGTCAACCAGGTGTGCTGCACAATGATAATGTAAAAGCTGAACATGGATTTGTTTCTATGATACCATACGGGGAAAATTATTTTGTTTCATGGCTTGATGGCAGAAATACTGCAACGGAAGGCAAAGGAGGACATGATGAAGGACATCATGGCCAAATGACGATCCGCGGAGCCATTGTAGATAAACTGGGAAATAAATCCGGCGAGTGGGAACTGGATGGAAAGGTTTGTGATTGCTGCCAGACGGGAGCTGCCATCACAGATAATGGCCCTGTGGTTGTTTACAGGGACAGGAGTGATGAAGAAATCAGAGATATGTCCATTGTTCGTTTTGTAGATGGCCAATGGACTTCACCCAAAACAATTTATGCCGATAACTGGAAGATAAAG
>CAYHPA010000157.1:0-7730 GCA_964358155.1 uncultured Chitinophaga sp. | reverse complement strand
GTACCGATGTGGCGGTGCAATTAGGTTTGTGTGGTGATGATCCGGTGACTTTTGCCGTGGATCAGATTGATGCCAAGATCAATGATATTGCGGCTATGAAAAGATTAGTGCTGGGAGGCCTGCATGAAGTGGAATTTAATCCGGGTGAGGACATTGATTTTTTAATTACTGAAACACTGCCTTTTCATCCTAATGCGCTGACTTTTCTGGCTGCAACGAGGAATGGCGACTCCATTGCAGAAACATATTATTCTGTTGGAGGAGGATTTGTTTTGAAAGAGGGAGAGGAAAAATCTTTAAAAGATGCAGTGCATCTTTCTTTTCCCATCAATACCGCAAACGACATCCTGCACTGGTGTATGAAAACCGGTATGCCCATTCACGAAGTGGTGATGGAGAATGAACATACCTGGCGCAGTGAGAAAGATACAAGATCGGGCCTTGTCAATATCTGGAAGGTGATGAAAGATTGCATCTACCGCGGCTGCAATACAGGCGGCATACTGCCGGGAGGATTGAATGTAAAACGGCGTGCTGCTGAACTCAATAAAAAACTATTAGCAGACAAGACATACGACAGCTATGGCGACTGGCTGGAGGCTATTCGTTCTGGCGGAACCAGTTTTAATTATATCCTGGACTGGGTAAGTTGTTTTGCACTGGCAGTAAATGAGGAGAATGCCTCATTCGGAAGAGTTGTAACAGCGCCGACCAACGGGGCAGCAGGAGTGATACCAGCAGTGCTGCAATACTATATTGCTTTTTGTCCCGATAGCTATCGGGATGGCAACAGCACAGATAAGATTATCCAGTTCTTATTAACCGCTGCGGAGATAGGAAGCATCTTTAAAAAAGGGGCCACACTTTCTGCAGCTATGGGCGGTTGCCAGGCAGAGATAGGCGTTTCATCAGCTATGGCAGCAGCAGGATTAACAGAGTGTATGGGCGGCTCGCAGCGCCAGGCTATAATGGCGGCGGAAATTGCGATGGAACATCATCTTGGTCTTACCTGCGACCCGATTGGCGGGCTCGTACAAGTGCCCTGTATTGAACGAAATACTATGGGGGCTATCAAAGCCATTACAGCATCTCAATTGGCCCTGCAAAGTACTCCCGATTTTGCCAAAGTATCTCTGGATGCGGTTATTAAGACCATGTGGGATACCGCCAAAGACATGAACCATAAATACAAGGAAACGTCCGATGGAGGATTGGCAGTGAATGTTCCGCTCAGCCTTCCGGAATGCTGATATTTCCAGAGCTAAAAATTGTAAAGGTTTTTACGTCTGGGTTACCTTCTCCGGCATTAGGTCATTTTTGGTATAAACCCTTACCAGCCAGCTACCTGTTTTGTCAGTTTTATTCTGTGGGCATGAATCTTGACAATACTGATTCCACTTCCTATTTTTACCCCCTTCCCGTTTTCAATGACGGGAATGACAGAATGTCTAAAACAGATTATGAGTATTGAAAATTTTTTATTCAGGGCTGAGGATGAGATGGATTTTCTTCCCATTATTCCGCTTAACGATAGTGACCAGGAAGATCTGAACCAAATTGAGGTTCCTGCAGAGATCGCTTTATTGCCATTGCGGAATACCGTTCTTTTTCCGGGAGTAGTGCTGCCCATCACCGTGGGCAGGGATAAAAGCATCAAAGCCGTTAATGATGCTTACAAAGGAGATAAGTTGATTGGTGTGGTGGCACAGCGGGACAGTAATATTGAAGACCCCGAGATCAAAGACCTGGAAAGCATCGGGACTGTTGCCCGCATCGTCAAGTTGATAAAGATGCCCGATGGCGGCACCACTATCATCATACAGGGCAAGAGCCGGTTTTTGATTGAATCAGTGTTTACGGAAGATCCTTACTTTAAGGCTAAGATTAAAAAGCTGGAAGATGGGGAAATACCCAAAGATGAAGATTTCAATGCTTATGTGGCCAATATCAAAGATCTGGCGGCGGATATTGTTCAGCTTTCGCCCAATATTCCTGCTGAGGCTTCCATCATCCTCCGCAATATTGAGAACCCTTCTTTCCTCATTCACTTTGTGTCAAGCAACCTGAATACAGACATCAAAGACAAGCAGCGTTTACTTGAACTGAACCAGATTCGTCAGCGGGCCGACCTGCTGATGCAGTTGCTGCAAAAGGAATTGCAGTTTGCTGAGTTGAAAAACAAAGTTACCACCAAGACAAGAACAGAGATTGACAAACAGCAACGGGAATATTTTCTGCAACAGCAGATGAAGAGCATTAAAGAGGAGTTGGGCGGCGACAGTAATTCGCAGGAGATAAAAGAGATGCAAAAGAAGGCTGAGGCCAAAAAATGGCCGGCATCTGCCAAAGAGCTTTTTAAGAAAGGAATTGAGAAATTAGAAAGGATGCACCCCAGCACACCAGATTTTTCTGTGGTGTATAATCACCTTGACCTGATGCTCGATCTCCCCTGGGAAACTTATACCGAAGACCATTACGATCTGAAAAAAGCTAAAAAAACGCTGGATATAGATCATTATGGGATGCAAAAGATAAAAGAGAGGATACTGGAATACCTGGCAGTGCTGAAACTGAAAGGCGATATGAAGAGCCCTATTCTTTGTTTTGTTGGCCCTCCGGGAATCGGTAAAACATCACTCGGAAGAAGTATCGCCAATGCTATCGGCAGAAAATATGTCCGGCTGAGTCTCGGTGGTTTGCATGATGAAAGTGAAATAAGAGGCCATCGCAAAACATATATTGGCGCTATGCCGGGAAGGATATTGCAATCCATCCGCAAAGTAAAATCCTCCAACCCGGTGATGATACTGGACGAGATTGATAAAGTAGGCAGTGATTTTCGCGGCGACCCCTCTTCCGCTTTGCTGGAAGTGCTGGATCCGGAGCAGAACCATACTTTTTATGACAACTACTTGGAATCGGAGTATGATCTGAGTAAAGTATTATTTATTGCTACCGCTAATAATTACCAGAATATACAACCGGCATTGCGTGACAGGCTCGAGGTGATTGACCTGAGCGGCTATGCAGTGGAAGAAAAAATAGAGATAGCCAAACGGCACCTGCTGCCCAAACAAAAAGACCTGCATGGATTAAAAAGCAGCAATCTTAAGGTAAGTGATAAGGTGCTGGAAAAAATAATACAGGATTATACAAGAGAGAGTGGCGTGAGGGAGCTGGACCGCCAGCTCGCATCCATCATGCGGTACCAGGCCAGGCAGTTGGTATTGAAAGGAAAACTGAAAGCAACAATAACAGCCGAGGATATTGAAAAAATGATCGGCAAGCCGAAGTACAGCAATGATATTTATAAAACAGCCAACATGGCCGGCGTTGCGGTTGGTCTTGCCTGGACCTATGTGGGCGGTGAAATTCTTTTCATTGAAACCAGCTTAAGCGATGGCAAAGGTGAATTGAAACTTACGGGCAACCTCGGCAATGTAATGAAGGAAAGTGCCAGCACCGCTTTGACCTATTTGCAATCCAATGCAAAAAAATACGGGCTTGACCCAAAACTGTTTGAGAAGAAGAACATTCACATACATGTACCCGAAGGGGCCGTGCCAAAGGATGGTCCGAGCGCAGGTGTTACCATGATGACGGCGATCGCATCTGCATTAACGGGAAAAAGGGTAAAACCATTTCTTGCGATGACAGGTGAAATAACATTGAGGGGACAAGTGCTTCCTGTTGGGGGCATCAAAGAAAAAGTGCTGGCTGCAAAAAGGGCCGGCTTAAAAGAGATCATTCTTTGCTCACAAAATGAAAAGGATGTTGACGAGATAGAGTCTGACTTTATCAAGGGTATCAAATTCCATTATGTGAAAACAATGAACCAGGTGCTGGAGTTAGCGTTGATAGGTTGATCTATTTCTTCGTGATGTTGAATCAGGTCTTTTGGCCGAAAGTTCTGGTCTTCGCCGGGGAGGGTTGAGTATTTTACTATATACCTTAAAAACATCTTCTCCCAGAGTTTCCCGCATTTTATTCTCCATTTTTAATATCATGAGCCGACATGCGAGGATATCTTGCGTACTATCTTTCCTGCAACCCATGAATGCTTTATTCCTTTCTAATATAAATAAACCGAGACGTTTTGAATCTGAATCTGAAAGGGTAGACCTCTTCTTAATAAATTCCACTAGTCTTACCTCAAGTTGAAGAGGCGTAGTAGTGTCTTTTGAAGAATATTCTGCTTTTAACTTATATGAAACAACCAGAGGCAGACAAATGATAAACAGCAATTTCATGGTTATCAGATGAGGTTAGCTAAAGAAAGTTTATTTTCATACTAAATAATGTTCCTGTGATTCGGGTTTGTTTCCTTTTTCTTTTTATTGTCTCTAATACCGTTAATGCCCAAACCCTCGGCGGCAGTTCTGTATTTAATTTCCTCAAACTATCCAATACGCCACAGTTGTCAGCACTTGGAGGCATAAATACTTCTCAACCCTCTGATGATGTAGGTCTCGCATTCAATAATCCTGCTTTGCTAAAGCCTTCAATGCACAGCCAGATGAATGCTGTGTTCAATAGTTTCTATGGCGGCATTAATGTGTATCATCTTTCCATGGGCTATCATCACGCAAAGCTTAATACCAATTTTGCGTGGGGATTGAATTATTTCGGCTATGGGAATGTGCCGGAAACAGATGCTTCAGGAAACATATTGGGAAAATTCCGGCCAACAGATTGGGTGATGCAAGTGTCTGCATCCAGAAGCTATTTGGAAAAATGGAATTATGGAGCAACGTTAAAATTCATCAACTCCAATTATGGTCAGTACCGTTCCAATGGCCTGGCAATGGATATCGGTATCTTGTTTTCTGATACATCAAAATTATTTTCTGCATCTGCGTTGGTAAAGAATGCAGGATTTCAACTGATGAAGTACAACGGCAGCAGTGGAGATGATCTGCCCTTTGACCTGCAGATTGGTTTTACAAAACGGTTGGTCAGTGCCCCGTTCAGCTTCTCTGTTACCGCCCAGCGGATACACCAGTTTGATATCGGCTATAACGATACCAGCTTCAATAGCGAGAACGGGTTTGAAAATTCCAGCAGCAAAAAATTTTCTTTTGGTAAACTGATCAATCATTTTGTGCTGGCTTCCACTATTTATCTTGGCGACAGGGTAGAAGTGATAGCGGGATATAATTTTTTACGCCGCAAGGAATTGAATATTGGAAGCGGGGGCAATGGGCTGAACGGATTTTCCCTTGGGGCCGGAGTAATGCTGGGAAAATTACAGATCCGCTATGCCCGTGCTTATTACCAAAACAGTTCTGCATATAATCAACTCGGACTGAATATGAAACTGAATGAGTATTTCGGTCTTGGAAAATTCGGAGAAAAAATTGGCTGGTAATTCTTACACAATCCATTTGTACACTTCAAATGCCTCTGCATATTCACTGTTACATTGCACACCCCGCACTTTGGCAAGAGAACGGATAAAATTTTCCTGCATATAATTGCGGTGCTGCTGCGATTGATAGGCTTTCAATGATTCCGTTTTTTTGTCCAGATCGTTTTGTGAAAGACGCATAAAAAAATTTGTATGGAAACTATAGTTGTTCCATGGCAATTCATAACCGGCCAATGTAATGTTTTTAAAGGCCCGCATCCCTTCCTGGTGGATCACCTGGTGGTCCTGGTGAATATCTGATGCAGCAGGAAGCAGCACCATGTCCGGGTTAAGATTTTTGTTCAGTTGCAGCAATTCTTCCAATACCTTCTGCCTGGCAGCAGGTAACTCCCTCACTTCATAATTGAACAAAATAAGATTGGAAGCAGGTATACTTAAAACGGAAGTTGCTTTTTTACATTCAAGCTCTAATGTGTTTGCAGGTAAATTGCCGGGTAAGGCATTAGAACAAAGGCAGAATGCCGCATAATAAACCTCTTTTCCTTGAGTACAAAAACGGGCAATGCTGCCGCCGCAGCCCAGCTCGCCGTCGTCCGCATGCGGGGCAAGTACTAATATTTTTTTTGGGTTGAACATATATTACCGGGTATAAAAACTTTTGTCCGGGAGCAAAGGTAACTGCTGCCCGAAATATTTATTTAAAATTATACGAAATGTGTTGACGTTACTCATACCGGGATATAACTGCCTGTAATCCCTGTCCGGGAAATAAAAGGCAGAATAATTCTTGAAAGCATCGTTTTTCCTGCTCCAATCCATATCGGCTATGCTGTGGTCGCTTTGCAGGATGATAATATCATTTCCTGCTGATCGGGTTAAGATCGTATCTATCAGTTCTTTTACTTTCTGGTCTGTATAGCGGATATAGCCAGCAAATTTCTTTTTATCGGTTATTAGAGAATCTGTGTAAATGGCTTCGTCAGGATATGGGTACCCGTTCTCATCAAAGAAATAAGGGAAATGCGGCATTTTAAGATGGGCATAGAGAAAGAAAGGCCGGTTATCATATTCTGAAGGCTGAAATTTCGAAAGACTGTCCAGCAGACGGAGATTGTACTCTTTCTGGGGGGCAAAGAATTCTTTTGACTCCTTTATTTTCTTTGCTGCTGCCAGTTTCTTATTTACGGGTTTTATTTGCCAAAGCAGCTCTCTTTTGAAGCAGTTCCACATCGTATTGTAAAAAAGCAATTGAGTGCTGGTGGCGCTTAAAAAAACATCTTTTCTTAGCGCCCGACAATCAGCAATATCAAAAATGGAAAGATTGTAAATGAAATAGCCGCTGCTTTTGATCATTTCGATAAAAGGAGAATTTTTTACGATAGCCATTGACCTGTTATAATGGTATGCGTCCATCCGGTTCACCGTATCAAGGTTAGTCAGATAATGCAACCCCAGCGTGGAAGCCATAGAGAAAGCAGTATTGCTGTAATTGCTCCGGGCATCTTTTACTACATAAAAACCTTTTGACAAAAGATTGCTGTCAGGATAATTGTTTGTAATACCCAGCACTTCCTGCTGGTAACCGGGTGATGGATAACAATCGAGCAGGATATAATAAATATTTGGTCTTTTACCGCTGGGCTGTCCTGTTTGTTTCAGTTCTGTTTGGAAAACCCCTGTATTTTTTTTGTTGGGATTGAACCAACTGGCTGCATCAATGACAATATATAGTATGAAAAGAAGGTTAAGGAACAGGGTGGTGTGGGTTAGTTGTTTACTCCTGCGAATTTTGTAAATGAAGAGAACAAGCAGGATCAATAAAAGCGGGATGAATGTTTTGTAATGAGCAACAGTATTAAGCAGTGGCAACTGGCTCAATGTATATTTGATATCGCCGAAAAAGAGAAATACAATTCCGCAAAGAACTGTTGTTGCTGCGGCCTTTCCTGTATTCTTCCATACCAGTTTAAGGCAAAAGAAAAAGAGAAAAATGCCTCCTGAAATTTTCAGGAACCCCATTATCACTTCTTTCATGTCAAGCAGGCCGGCGAACCGTACATAACTATGTACAATGAAAAAAACCGGCAGCAACAACAGAAATACCGGCCGGGTGGAAGCTATATAAAACAATCGTTTCATGAATGAAGCAGGTGCAAATATTTATTCAGAAAGTTTCAGTTCTTGTCTCCTGGCTGTGCCTCATCTTTTGCCTGTTTGCGCACAAGGTCGGTCAATGTTTTTTCCAGCCTTCTGATACGGGCAAATAGTTTGATGAGGATGAATAAGAAAAACAGGATACAACAGTAAAATAAGAGATCGGCGCCACGGCCTACGCCCAGCTCTTTGGCGATCAGGTTGGTTT
>CAYHPA010000156.1:0-7798 GCA_964358155.1 uncultured Chitinophaga sp. | reverse complement strand
TGAATATTGGGAACCTTTGTATCAGTAATAACGGCCGTGCCCCCGCCAAACGATAATTTGTATCCGCTTTGTGTGTCAGTAAAATGGCTGATCAGTAAAAGATATTCATGCCCTGCTATAAGAACCGGCATCTGGGCAAATGTTGGCAGGTTGGCAGCAGGATCTGAAGCGCATTGAATATAATTGACACCGGATGAGGAAGCGCCGGTGTTTCCATAACTGCCCGACCAGTTGCCGGTAACCACTAAAGAATTTACTGTAAAAATATCATCGGGGTTGCGGCCGGTAATATCATAAAGCTGCCAGTCATAATCTTCATTGGCGGCAAGTGGCGTTATCAAAAAACCAAGAGTACCGGAAACATAGCAGGTGAATTTGTAAAAGAAAGGATTTTTATTCTGGTATAAAGCGCCTCCGTTACCCGAGCATCCGGGAACAAACAAATCATTGGTGGCGCAGATGGGCACGGTTGCCTGCTGAAAAGTGGTGGTGCCACAAACCGGGAAAGCGGTGGAAGGTGTTTGCCCCAACGTGGTGCAGGGCTGAGAAAATGCCAAAGCCGAAAACAGGATCAGGCTACAGGCAGTTAACAGTGTTTTTAATTTAACCATCAGTTTTCTTGGGCAAATGAGCAACAAACAAGTTTAATTACAGGACAACCAAATGGTGGATTCCGTTGCCCCTGAATCAGGCAAGCCTGTATAATTTACCCGGTAAAGATACCATCACATTTTGTAATTCTAAGCTAAGAATAGCCGCCGCTACTGCACTGCTGCTCAGCCCGCTTTTCATATTCAATTCATCAATATTTATTGTGTCTTTTTCATTAAGGATGTCAACAATGATCCTTTCTTCCTTTGTAAGCTCAATGAAAATTTCTCTTTGGCTCTTTTTCTCTTTTTTACTCTTAGCTTTTTCTTCCCATCCCATCACCTGCAGCAGTTCTTCTGCATCCGTCAGCAGCATGGCCTTATTGTTTTTGATGAGATAGTTGCACCCGGCGCTTTTGGCATCTGTTACCTTGCCCGGAAAGGCAAACACATCTTTATTGTATCCGTTGGCCAGTTCGGCGGTTATCATACTGCCGCCTTTAATTCCCGTTTCAATTACTATGGTTGCATCGCTCATACCCGCCACAATGCGGTTGCGGGTGGGGAAATTATGTTTGTCGGGTTTGGTATTGCTGCGGAACTCGGTCAGCAATCCGCCCGTTTCTTTTAGTATCTCTTTTGCCAGGCCGCTATGCTCGTAGGGATAGATATGATCAAGCCCATGCGCCAGCACAGCAATAGTCGGCAAGTTATTTTTCATGGCGGCTTTATGCGCAATGGCATCCACGCCAAAGGCCAGGCCGCTGATGACTGTTACATTTTGTGCTGCTAATTCTTTTACCAGTTTTTCGGTAACCTGTTTGGCATAATCGGTATGGCTGCGGGTGCCGATGATGGCAATAATTTTTGAAGCATTCAAATCGGCAGTTCCTTTATAATATAAAAGGGTGGGAGAGTCGTAGCAGTTCAGCAAACGTTGCGGATAATCTTTGTCTGTAAGAAAAAGCGTTTTGATCTTATACTTTTCAATGAATTTTATTTCTTCTTCGGCTTCGCTGAAATCCCTGAAGCTTGTAATGGATGCTGCCCGGATAGGGCCAATGCCTTCTATTTTTTCCAGAAAAGTCTTCTTTGCATGAAATATCTCTTCGGCCTCGCAGTGCTGTAATAATATTTTGGCCTGTACGGGACCGATATTGGGAACTAGGGTGAGAGCCAGCTGATATAAGAGTTCTGAATTCATAAATAAACAGGGACATCAAATATACTTGAACTCTCAAATTATTGACTCATCACTTTCATTTCTGTGCGGCGATTTTGTGCACGACCTTCTTCTGTTTTGTTATCAGCCACCGGTTTTGTTTCGCCTAAACCTTTCGCCGTCAGTCTTGCTGCTGCAATGTTCTTGCTGATGAGGTAACTGACCACCGCTTTTGCCCGGTTATTACTCAATAAAAGATTGTCGGCAGGTTTGCCTACATTATCTGTGTGTCCGCTGATCTCAATTTTTAATGATGAATTTTCATTGAGCAGCTGTACAAGGCCGTCCAATTCCACCTGCGATTCAGGCTTCAGGTCAAACTTGTTGACATCAAAGAAGATGTTTTTTAGAATAATGCTTGCATTGGTTTCTACCGGTTGCAGCAAAATATCTTTTTCATAAACAGAATCAGCGGTAAGCCCGGTCATCAAAAAGTTATCAGAATAAAACAGGTAGCCTTTCTGGCTTACACTGAAGGCATAATCTTTACCCACAGGCAGGGTAATAAAATAATAACCGGTCTCATCTGTACGCACTTCAGAAATGATTTGCCTGGAGGCCAGATCAGTCAGTGCAACGGTTGAAGCCAGTTCCTTATTCGTTTTTTTATCTTTTACTTTTCCCTTTACCCAAAGTGTTTTAAAAGGACGGATATCCTGCCGCAATTCAAAAGTATAAATATCCAAACCGCCTTTGGAATCACTCCTGTCGCTGGCATAGTAAGCCGTTTTGCCATCAGCGGCAATGAATAATGTTCCTTCATCATCAATGGTATTGATCGGGTAGCCAAGGTTCATGGGTTTGCCCCAGCTACCGTCCGGCTGTCTTCTTGCATAAAAAAGATCATTCTCGCCATATCCCGGCCATCCGTTGGAAGTAAAATACAAAGTCTGGTTATCTGCATGTATGAAAGGACACTGATCATCGCCGGATGTATTTATACCGGGACCAAGATTTTCCGGTTCGGTCCATCTTCCATTTGCTTTCAGGTGACAAACATAAATGTCGCTTCCTCCAAATCCACCCGCACGGCGGCTGGCAAAATATAAATCTCTTTTGTCGGGTGATAAACATGGTTGGGAGTCCCATTGATCTGAATTGACCAACCCGCCAAGATTGATGGGTTTGCCCCATCCAAATGCATTGAGCTGCGAAAAATACAGGTCATAGTTTCCATAACCATCCTGTCTTCCATTGGCGGTAAAGATGAGCCATTGGCCATCAGAAGAAATAGTTTGCGCTGCTTCACTTTGCGGAGTATTTACGTCGCCGGACAGTGCGGCGGCTTTTTCCCATTGTCCATTCTGAAGATCACTGCTGAAAAAATCTTCGTTGCGGTCATTAAGTCTTCTTGTAAATATCAGTTCATCGGACTGAATGGACAGCGTTGGGAAATATTCCGATTCGCCGCTGTTGATACTGTTGCCGAGGTTTTGCGGGGCAAACACATAATTTTTTATTGCATTATTCCCGGCATAGTTAACGGCAAACTCATAAGCCCGTTTTCTTTTTAACGCCGATTCAAGGCTGGTGGAATTCCTTGGCGGTTTTTTTGCCAGTAATTCTGTGATAGCCGACAACGCTTTTTCAAACTCGCCCATGCCTGCCAGTTGCCTGGAGTAAGATAATTTGTCGCCGATAGTATAAACGGAATCCAACCCAAATGCCTTCTCAAAATTTTCTGTGCTGCTTTTATAGTTTTTCAGCTTACCATGAATATCGGCAAGCAGGAGATAGGCGTCCACATAATTTTTATCCAGTTCAATGGCCTGTTGCAATAAACCGGCCGCACTGGCATAATTGCCTTCTCTTGCCCTTTCACCTGCCTGTTCAAAAAACTGTACAGCCTTTTTATTGATCTTTGAGGGATCGTATTGGGAAAAAGAAGAGGTAAACAATAAAAGGGAGAAAATAAATAGCCAGCTTTTTTCCATGGATGCCCGGTTGCGGTTTTGATAACGAAACTAACAGAATTTTATTCCGGGATAAGGAAGAAAATTGTTGTTAATTGGTTGCCTAAGGAACGTTGATGTATTTGTGCAGTTGCAGGCTCAGCTCCCATTGCGGATTTTCTTTAATATAGCCAATGATCAGCGGGGTCATTTCAGCGGCTTTATCCCATTCAGGTTGTAAATACAATTTGCAGGCAGGAGTCACCATTGCTGCATATTTTTCAGCCCAGTCAAGATCAGACTTATTAAAGATCACAATCTTCAGTTCATTGGCCAATGGCAATATCTCAGGCAACGGCGCTTTGAATTTTTTGGGAGATACACATATCCAGTTCCAATCACCGCTCAGCGGGTAAGCTCCCGATGTTTCAATATGCGTTTTTAACCCCACCGCTTTTAATTCTTTTGTCAACTCATCTAAATTATGCATCAGCGGTTCACCACCGGTGATGACAACGATATCCGCCGGCGTTTTCGAAACCTCAGACCTCAGACTTCTGACATCATATTTGGGATGTTTCTCGGCTTCCCAACTGTCCTTTACATCGCACCAAACACAGCCCACATCACATCCACCCAGGCGGATAAAATAAGCAGCCCTGCCCTGGTGATAACCTTCACCTTGTAGTGTATAAAAGTGTTCCATTACCGGCAATGACTTTTTCTTCACTTCATCATTCATTATTCCTTGTTCAGTGTTCATTATTCTTAATGGATTTCAATTCTTCATCAGACATGATTTATAGGTGTTCTTCAGCAATGCTGCGATCGTCATCGGTCCCACACCACCCGGCACCGGCGATATCCATGAACATTTAGGAGCAACCGTTTCAAATGCCACATCGCCTTTTAGCTTATACCCGGTTTTCTTTGATGCATCTTCTGTTCTTGTAATGCCAACATCAATAATAACAGCGCCTTCTTTCACCATATCAGCAGTAATAAACTCAGGTTTGCCCAATGCGGCTACTATAATATCTGCCTGCAGGCAAAAATCTTTTATGTTTTTTGTTTGCGAATGACAAACAGTAACAGTGCAGTTGCCGGGATTGGTATTGGCGCTTAACAAGACACTCATCGGCCGGCCAACGATATTGCTGCGGCCAACCACCACAGCATGCTTTCCCTTTGTATCAATATCATAATGTTTCAGCAGCAGCATGATACCATGCGGAGTGGCCGGGACAAATGCAGGTAAGCCCTGTACCATCTTTCCCACATTCACCGGGTGAAAACCATCCACATCCTTATCCGGGTCAATAGCATTGATTACTTTTTCGTCAGAAATATGTTTGGGCAAAGGGAGTTGCACCAGTATTCCATCCACATCGGGATCGCTGTTCAGTTCCTGTATCTTTTCCAACAGCTTTATTTCATACGCAGATTCTTCAAATCGTATCAATGTGGATTTGAAGCCGACTTCCTCACAGGCTTTTACTTTGGCGGCCACATAGGTTTCGCTGGCGCCGTTACTACCCACCAATAGGGCAGCGAGATGCGGAATTTTTTTCCCTTCCGTAGCCAATACAGCTACATTCATTTTCAATTCATCTTTTATAGCCTGTGCTGCTTTTTTACCATCTAAAATTTGCATGGCGCAAAGGTAAGAGTGGCGCAGTAGCAGCCCAAACCGGAAATTTCCTAATTTTAATCAGTTTGTTACATGCTTGATTTATGAAGTTCATTGTTTCTCTTATACTCGTTTGCCTTTGCCTGTCTGCCTGTAAAAAGGATATTGACGTCATATCTTTTTCGGAGTGCCACCAGGCTCAGAATTTGGATTCTGCAGTCATATACAATAAGCTCGTTGGTTCGTGGAAATGGACAAAACAAAATTGTTTTAGCTCCGGTAAAACAACGAAAGCAGATAAAACAGTGATCGTGTCGTTTAATGGTAACGGCAGTTTTACAGAGATGGAAAATGCTGCTGTTACTGCGCAGGGAACATGGGGATTGCAAAGGGAAGATATAAACTATTGGGGGCTTAGCCTCAGTCAGTACAGTAAGTATTTATGGGGACGTATTCTTTTCTGTAATAACGAAGTCTTATTTAATAGCAGTTATAGAGACGGATGCGATAACTTGTTTGAACGGCAATAATTTTTTTTGCTGTCCAGATTGTATCCGTGTAACTTTCTAAATAAATTTTGTCTGCTTGAAAAAAAAGATTGCCTTACTCCTTGTCTTTTCCTGTTATTTCTTTTTATCGCAGGCACAGGTACTTCGCCGGCCGGTAGCTGCAGGCTACACCGGATTTGGCGCCTATAGTCTCAATCATGTGGATGTATTTTCCTTTACTGCCAACAAGGCATCGCTGGCACAATTAAAAAATATTTCAGCAGCCGTCTATGGCGAGAGAAGGTTTTTGCTAAGTGAGTTAAATAATTATACTGGTGTAATCGGACTGCCAACCAATTCCGGCAATTTTGGGTTAAAAGCCAACTATTCCGGTTTTACTGATTACAATGAAACGGAACTGGGCCTTGCTTATGGAAGAAAACTGGGTAGCAAGGTTGATATTGGCGCACAATTCAACTATCACGGCATTAAGATTTCCGGTTATGGTAATGCATCGGCCATTAGTTTTGAGTTGGGAACGATCTTTCATATAACAGAACAGCTTCATGCCGGTCTTCATACCAGCAGTCCTGTTGGGGGAAAGTTTGGGAAAGACCAGCAGGAAAAGTTATCATCCGTTTATTCTTTTGGATTTGGATATGATGCTTCTGAAAAATTTTTGCTGAGCGCCGAAATTGAAAAAGAAGAGGACCGGCCGGTAAATGTAAATGCCGGTATGCAGTATAAATTTCTGCCGCAATTAATGGCACGGGTTGGTGTTTCATCTGCCACATCATCCGCCTGGCTGGGAGTAGGATTAACGCTTAAATCATTCCGGGTGGACATCACTGCAGGCTATCATCCGCAACTGGGCATCACACCAGGTCTTTTATTGCTTTTCAACGGGAAAAAAGCAAGCAAGTGAAAAAGGTATTGCCGATCATACTGACACTATTCATCCTTCACTATTCAGCATTCATTTATGGGCAGGAAATTCCTGTGACTACCGAACAGCAACTCGAAAACCAGACCGATGCCGATCAGGGCGAAACAGAAGATGATGCTTATTTGCAAGAGTTGGAACAGTTCAGAAAAAATCCCATCAACCTGAACACTGCTGATGCGGATGAATTAAAGCAATTAAGAATTGTAACTGATCTGCAGATTGCTAATCTTATTTCCTATCGCAACCTGTTAGGTAAACTGCTACATGTTTATGAATTGCAGGCAGTGCCATCATGGGATATAAATACTATCAGGAAACTGTTGCCATTTGTAACCACGACTGCTCCTCTTTCATTAACCGAGGAAATATCAAGGCGATTCAGCGGAGGTGAACACAGCCTGTTGCTCCGGGTGTCGCAGGTGCTGGAAAAAGCAGATGGTTTTGATAAATCAACATCCGGAACAAAATACACCGGGAGTCCTCAAAAAATCCTTTTTCGTTACCGCTATACCTATAAAAATTTATTACAGTTTGGTTTGGTCGGTGACAAGGATGCCGGCGAAGAATTTTTTAAAGGGGCGCAAAAAAAGGGATTTGACTTTTATTCCTTTCACTTCTTTGCAAGAAAGATCGGCATCATACAATCGCTGGCACTCGGAGATTTTTCGGTGAATATGGGACAGGGCCTGATACAATGGCAGGGCCTTGCCTTTAAGAAAAGTGCAGATGTAATGGGAGTGAAGCGGCAGGCGGCGGTATTACGGCCATATAGTTCTGCAGGCGAATTTTATTTTCATCGTGGCGGAGGTATTACCCTTAAGAAAGGGAAAATAGAGGCTACTGCTTTTGCATCTTTCAGAAAGCTGAGCGCAAATTTTGTGGCAGATACTGTCAATAACGAAGATTTCATTTCTTCCTTCCTTACATCCGGCTATCACCGCACCAGCAGTGAAAATGCTGACCGAAATAACCTGACCCAAACTGCTTTTGGCGGAAATATTATTTACCGGGGAAAAAAATGGCATGTGGG
>CAYHPA010000155.1:0-7897 GCA_964358155.1 uncultured Chitinophaga sp. | reverse complement strand
CCGTTTTCCATTACGGCCACACAGCTATTGGTGGTTCCGAGGTCAATTCCTATAATCTTTCCCATAGTTTATTTTTTATATGCACTATTGATTGTCAATGATTATGCCGTTAGGAGGTGCTATGAAAAAATGTCAGGTACAAACCCACCCCGGTTTCTCAAAATGTTCAGTTTCCCTTATTTCGCCCCGCCCGGGCGGGGATGTGTCCTAAAACAATTTGTTTGCTCTGCAAATAAGAACGACCCGCATCCCCTCCCTGGAGGGGCAGCAACCTCCCCGGTCAAAAGACCTTTCAAAGGGGTGGGTCCAGACGTGCCCCTACCACTAAAGTAGTATTGTTCAGATTTTCTAATCAGCGTAGCTTACAACAAAACCAACCATTATGCATACACATTTTGTAAATGTTGACCTGGTAAAAATTTACCGGAGCACCGACAAAAAAGGAAACTTTCTTATCATACTTGCATGGGGAGATGAAGTGACACTGGTCGAGAAGAAAGCCGCTTACTACAAGATCGAGCTTAAGAATTTTGTAGTGAAAGACGGCAGCATCCTCCCCTCGCCTACTACGGGTTATATATTGCGGACAACATCCAACAAAAGTTATTTTGATACCATACTGGCGCCGGTGGAAGATAAAAAAGTTATGATGGTATCCGTAGTGGATGTGCAGCAGGGCGATGGCAGTGTGATAGAAACACCGAAGGGAAAAGTGATACTGATTGACGGCGGCGATAACCAGATGTTTGCCCGCTACCTTGCTGCCCGCTACTCAGGCACCTCATTAGCAGTGCCGCAAAAGATTGATTGCATCGTAGTATCGCATGGCGATGCAGACCACTTTGAAGGTCTTCCGAAAATAATGGAGTCGGAAACACATAAGACACTCCGCAAAAGACTTTTTATAAAACCGGACAGGGTTTATCACAACGGTATCATCAAAGCCCCTTCCAGTAAGGGAGGAAAAAAGGTAAAAGATGTTGAACTACTTGGCAAAACAGAAAAAAGCGGTGATGAACTGTATATCACCGGGCTTGCCGATGATATGCTGGATGTGCCCGATGGGGAAATGAATACTCCCTTCAAAGCCTGGAAGAAAACATTAGCGGAATATAAAACCCGAAACTCAAAGCTGCGCATCAAACGGGTGGATTTCAAAAGCAAGAACCAGTTTAGTTTTTTGAATGACGAGGATATAAAAATTGACATCCTCGGTCCGCTTACCGAAGAGCTGAATGGTAAAACAGCGCTCAGGTTTTTGCGGGCGCCAAGTAAAAACATTGAGATAGATGAAGACAGCAAGGCGGGCAGTCTTTCCGCTTCGCATACTATCAATGGACACTCGGTGATTTTAAAAGTAAAGTATGGCAATGTGCGGTTCATTTTTGCCGGCGACCTGAACAGGGAATCGGAGAACACCCTTGTGGCAACAATAAAGAACAATGAACCGGTGCTGAGCGCCGAAGTGCTGAAAGTGCCGCACCACGGCTCTGCTGATTTTTCCAACAAATTCTTCCAGGCCGTTCAGCCATTGGTGTCTATTGTTTCTTCGGGTGATGAGAATGAACAGAAGGAATATATCCATCCCCGGGCCACACTGATGGGTGTGCTGGGCAGGTATTCAAAACATGAAAGGCCGCTGGTATTTGTAACGGAAATGGTGGCTTTCTTTAAAACCGAAGGCCCGGCCAAAGTGATCAGCGGAACTGGTAAGGGCAGGTCCATTTATGCTTTCAGCAGAACGGCTTATGGCATTGTGCATGTAAGAACGGATGGAAAGCGGCTGATGGTATACACCCATAGCGGGCAAAAAGACCTGAAGGAAGCCTATGCTTTTGATATAGCTGCCGATGGGACAGCAACAAGGAAACTGGTTGATATTGCCTGAGGGCATAAAATAGCCGGTAAGACGGAAAGGCGGTAAGAATTAGTTTGCAGTTTGTTTTCTTTTTCTTCCCGTCTCCCCGCCTTCCCGGCAAAATTCCACAGTGCCCCTGGGAATTTCTTTTGTCAAAGCAAGAATCAAGAAATAATAGTCAGCCAGCATAGCTTACTTTTGCACGAAATAACCTCATGCCTAATTCTATTTCCACCAAGCTGAAGATAAAACCAAACTTCAAGCTGCTTACGATCAATGCTCCCAACAATTTCAAAAAAAATTTACTGGGTTTGCCCGAAGATGTAAAGATATCTACCATTGATAAAGACTATGACCAGGTGCATTGGTTTGTACTTAACCGGGCACAGATGGAAAGGGAAATGAGCAAAGTGATGAAACTGGTAAAACCGGAAGTGATGATCTGGGTGTATTATCCAAAGGGTACTTCAAAGATCCAAACTGACCTGACCAGGGATAAGGGATGGGATTGCTTATTGGCCGAAAGCAAAAGGCTTACCTGGATAAGCCTCATCTCTTTTGATGATACCTGGAGCACTTTCGGGTTCAGGGCGAAAACAGAGACAGACAAAAAGAAAGAAGCCAAACCCGCAGCGCCGAGGGAAATTTTCAATTGGGTAAATCCAAAAACCAAAGAAGTGAAATTGCCGGATGACCTGGCTGCTGCATTAAAAAAGAATAAGAAAGAAGCTGCCTGGTTCGATAGCCTTTCGTTTACCAACAAGAAAGAATACATTGAATGGATAGTAACGGCAAAGCGGGAAGAGACAAGAGCAGAGAGGATAACAGGAACAATTGAACGTTTGGGGAAAGAATGGAAGAACCCCAGGAATATTTAAGCTAAGAGGAAAAAGAGGGAAAGGAGACAAAGAGTAATTTCTCCTTATCTCTTTTTCCTCCCTGCCCATCCGGTCAGGCGGGCTTTAAACTCTTAGCCTTAAAAAATGATGATCAAGAGAACAGACAGCAGCGATAAAGACTTCCATATACTGGTAGATAAGCTGAATAACGATTTGCTTGACCGGTATGGCGAACTGCAGGTTTTTTACAACCAGTTCAACAAGATCGATAATATACCAAATGTAGTTATCGCATATATTGAAAACGAGCCGGTCGGCTGCGGTTGTTTTAAGAGATTTGATGACAGTTCTGTAGAAGTAAAGAGAATGTTCGTTGCCCGGGAACAGCGGGGAAAAAATATCGGCACTGCTATTTTGAATGAACTGGAAAAATGGGCGAAGGAACTTGGCAACGACTCCGTTGTGCTTGAAATGGGCAACCAGCAGCCTGAAGCAGCCATTCTCTACAAAAAACAGGGCTTTACAATTATTCCGAACTATGGCCAGTATATCGGCATGGAGGAAACAAGTATTTGTATGAAGAAAGATTTAAACTAAGAGCTTAAAGGAGAAAAAGAGAAATGGCAAATTATCGGGACATTTGTTTTGCTCTTTTCTCACTAAAATCAAGATATTAATTTAACGAATATAAAGAATGAAAACTTAAAATTTAAACTCTTAGCTTCAAAATTGCAACTAACCACCGACATATACCAACGTATTGCCGCTGCCAAGGTTTTTATTGATGATAATTACCAGGAGGATATTGACCTGGAACAGATATCCAAACAGGCTTTTCTTTCCCGCTTTCATTTTCACCGCCTGTTCCGCCAGGTGTATAAAAGAACACCGCTACAGTATATCACGCAGAAAAGATTAGACAAGGCCAAAGACCTTCTTTCTGAAAACAAACCGGTAACGGAGGTTTGCAATGAAGTAGGCTTTGAAAGTATTGGCTCTTTCAGCATTTTATTTAAAAAAGAAATAGGCTTTCCTCCCACTTACTACCGCAATATGGCCTGGCTGAAGAAGCAGGAGGCTATACAGCAACCAAAGAGGTTCATTCCGCATTGCTTTATTGATCAGTATAAATTGGATAGGGATAGGTAATGGTTAATTTGGGATTAGTTAATTAGGCTTCCTGTCAGAAGGGTTCGCTCATAAGACCTAATTAACTATTTAACCAGTTAACCAATAACTATTCAGCAAGAATCAATAACCCCCTCTCCTCTTTCCTTCCTATTTTTATCTTCTAAAACATTTTTATGATAACACATATGTCTCACACTACGCTGTTTGTTCTTGACCAGGACAAGGCTTATGATTTTTATGTAAAGACACTGGGTTTTAAAGTGCATACCGATGCCACCATGCCAAATGGTTTTCGCTGGCTTACAGTAACGGCGCCCGGGGCACCGGATTTTGAGATCGTCCTGATGCCAATACTGCATGAAAGCATGAAGAAATCGCCTGAAATGCCTGAAGGCTTTGACCAGGAAACGATTGATGCAATTGTTTTTCTGCTGAAAAAAGGTATTCTGGGCTCAGGTGTTTTTAATACCAATGATTGCCGTGCCACCTACGAAGAGTTAAAAGCAAAAGGAGTTCAGTTCAAAGGAGAACCCAAAGAACAATTTTATGGCACCGAAGCAGTGATGTATGACGGCTGCGGTAACTGGTTCAGTATGACACAGCCAAAAGAAATGCCTGCAGGCGGCTGGCAATAACCTAAGAGAATAAAAGAGAAAGGAGGAGAAAAGTAAGCGTTTATGAATTAAAATCTCTTCCCTCCTTCAACTCTTTTTACTCCTTTAAGCTCTTAGCCTATTCTTCACAATTCCGTTGAGTTTCTTTTTCTATTTTTGACCGTTAATCGCCGCCATGAAAGGAAAAGGAATCTTTATTTTGATCAGCCTCTTTATCAGTAACATTTCCTGGTCACAAAAAATAAATCCGGAGAAGCCCGATCTCTCTCCCACTAATTTCAAACTGGATTCACTTCCCAGTTCTGAAATAAATATTCCCATACAGATAAACCTGAAACCCATCTATGTGATGGCGGAGAAAAGTGTTGACACTCTTTTTACTTCCCCTAATTATCCTGACGATTGGGTACAGGAAGGCTGCGATACCCGCTACAAATACGTTTTCCGCCGCAGCCCTTTACAAATGAAAGCTACGGGCACATCGCTTAATCTTGGTTTTACCGGCTATTATAAGATTGTCGGCTCAACAAGATTATGTGTGAAAGGCACTGTGTTGTCGCCATGGACACCGGCCTGCCGCTGCGGTTTTGAAGAAGAGCGAAAGGTGAATGTTTCTTTTTCCAACTCACTCAGCGTATCGCCGGACTATAAAGTCAAATTGAATATTGTCCGCAATGAGCCAGAGCCATTGAATAATTGTAAAGTATGTTTCTGGGGCCAGGATATCACCAAAGAGGTAATGGGCGGGTTGAAAACAGAATTGGATGCAGCTAAAGAAGATTTGGATAAACGATATGGAATGGTTGACCTGAAATCAAAATTCCAGCAGGTATGGGACCAGATGAATAAGGTATATAACCTGTACGGCCTCGGCTGGCTGAAAATAAACCCGCAGCGCATCCGCATCAACAACATCTTCGCAAAAAATGATTCGCTGAATATCTATCTCGGTCTGTCAGCAAAGCCTGTCATCAGTTTTGAAAAGCCGGCCGAACAATCATCGTGGATACCCAATCTTGGAAGTTTTAACCGCAAACCTGGTTTTTCCATCTTCATGGATGCGGTGCTGAGTTATGATTCGCTGAGTTATATATTGAACCAGCAATTGCAGGGAAAGGAATTTGAGGTAAAGAAATTCCTGGTAAAGAAAAAATTCATCATTGACTCCTGCCGGATGTACGGCGCCGGCAATGAAAAGCTTGTCATTAAGGTAAATTTTTCCGGAACAAATACCGGTATTGTGTACTTGCTGGGCAAAGCAGTGTATAAAAATGACTCCCGAACTATTGAGGTGGAGGATATTGATTTTGATATTAAATCAAAGAATATCCTGCTCGGCTCTGCGGACTGGTTGTTTGATAAAAAAATAACCAAAGAAATAGGCAAGCAGGCAAGGTTTGAGCTGGGCTCTTATATTGATACCGCCAAGGTCAGCATCAACCAGCAGCTGAACCAGGAATGGATGAAGGGGATACGGAGTTTTGGAAACACAACAGATATTAAACTCATTGGCATCTATCCAATGCAGCAGTTCCTCGTTATCCGCAGCAACTGCACCGGCGACCTGTCGGTAAAAGTGGAATCCATCAACTTCAGTCTGTAGTTTCGTTTTCTTCAGGTAATTGTTTGAAGGAAAAATTCCGCTGGGCGATATAACTGAAAACAATGACAATGCAGGTGGTGATGATCTGTGCCAGCACCGGGTAGATATGAAATTTCTCCACGAATATTTTCAGAAGGAGATAGTTCAGCGCCAGGTTGAACAGGCAAATCATGAAATACCGGAACAATTGTATCCGGCCTTTCATTTTTGAGTCGCTGAACACAACATATTTTGACATAAAGAACCCCACCGGGAAGGTGACGATAAAGGAAACTATCAGCGCTGCAATGTGGCCTTTGAATGCAAAAAAGTTGAAGTCAAAGTCCTTTTCAAGAAACACATACTTATAGCTGATGAAATAGGTAGTGAAACCCAGCAGCATATTACCCCCGCCCGAAGCGGCATAGCGAAAAGTCTGCAGGTTCATCAGTTTCTTAAACGGGGGATAAAAGAAATCAATGATGGGAAGGATAAAGTCCCTGGCGCTATGTATGTGGCGTCGCATTGCCGGGCAAAGTAATTGAAACAAAGCCCAAATCCCAAACTTGTCCCCGTATTTTCTGGCCTTTCAATCGTAAATTTGCCGTTAAATCAAAAGACGGGGATGAGTATCATAAGCGAGATAAAACCATTGGTAGCAACGGCATTGAAAGAGCTGTACGGATATGAGGCTAAGGAAACTGACCTGACAATTAATTCAACCAAACCTGAATTTGAAGGCGATTATACGTTGGTGTTGTTCGCTTTTGTAAAACAACTGAAGAAATCACCTGAACAATTAGGCAAAGAGATCGGTGAGTCGCTGTTGAAAAATAATCCGTCACTTTTTACTGCCTATAACGTCATCAAAGGATTCTTGAACCTGACCATTTCCGATAAGTACTGGACTGGTTTCCTTCAAAGCAATTATTCCAACAAGAATTTCGGGCACAGACCGGCCAATGGACAGAAGGTGATGGTGGAATACTCCTCTCCCAACACCAACAAGCCATTGCATCTTGGCCATCTCCGGAATATTTTCCTGGGCTGGAGCATCGCTGAAATTCTAAAAGAGAGCGGCTATGAAACCATTAAAAGCTGCATTGTGAACGACAGGGGCATCCATATCTGCAAGAGCATGATCGCCTGGCAGCTTTTTGCAAACGGAGCCACGCCACAATCCACCAACACAAAGGGCGACCATTTTGTTGGGGAATACTATGTAAAATTTAATGATGAATACAAAAGGCAGGTGGAAGAACTGGTAACCGGCGGAATGAAAAAAGAAGAAGCAGAGAAAGAAGCTCCCATTATGAAAGGCACACAGCAGATGCTGCTGGATTGGGAAGCAGAAAAGCCAGAAGTGATCGATCTCTGGAAAAAAATGAATAGCTGGGTATATGATGGTTTTGATGTTACTTACAAAAGGATCGGCGCCGACTTTCATAAAATGTATTATGAGAGCAATACTTACCTACTGGGAAAAGAATTCGTAGAACAAGGGCTGCAACAGGGAGTATTTTTTAAGAAAGACGACGGCAGTGTGTGGATTGATCTGACGGCTGACGGTCTGGATGAAAAATTAGTGTTGAGAAAAGACGGTACTTCTGTCTACATCACCCAAGACCTGGGGCTCGCCGATCAGAAATTTGAAGAGTTCAATTACAACCAGAGCATTTATGTGATAGCTGATGAACAGAACTATCACATGAAAGTGCTGAAATTAATTCTTCAGAAACTGAATAAACCGTATGCAGATGGCATTTATCATTTAAGTTATGGCATGGTGGAGCTGCCCAGCGGCCGGATGAAAAGCCGGGAAGGAACGGTGGTGGATGCGGATGATATGGTGGAAGAAATGGTGAATGTGGCG
>CAYHPA010000154.1:0-7908 GCA_964358155.1 uncultured Chitinophaga sp. | reverse complement strand
ATAATCTTCGGCCATCTGGTTAGCAAAGGCATCGGTGAAAGGAACCACCACCACATGGTCAATGCCTAATTGCTCCAGCAGTTCAATTTTTTCATCCAGTGTATTGATAAGCCGTATGCCGAGGATGGTGGAGGAGACAACCTTGCGGGGGTGGGGATGAAAAGTGATAATGACGGTTTCTCCATTATTGGCTTTGGCTTCGGATTTCAGCCTATCGATAATCTGCCGGTGACCCATATGCACGCCGTCAAATGTGCCGATGGTAATAACGGCGTTGCGGAAAGAAGGGAGGTTCTCTATGTCGTGGTGAACTTGCATCCGTGCAAAATAAATATTCAATATTCAATATTCAATGTTCAATGTTCAATATTTTCGCAATTCAAAAGTCTTTAATGAGTTTATACTCGAAACGGGGAGTTTCTGCACAAAAAGAAGAGGTACACCAGGCCACTAAAGGTCTGGACAAGGGTCTTTATCCAAAAGCATTTTGCAAAATATATCCTGATGTATTGTGCGGGGATGATGCATGGGTGAATGTGATGCATGCCGATGGCGCCGGCACCAAAAGCATACTCGCTTATTTATACTGGAAAGAAACCGGGGATACATCTGTGTGGAAAGGAATAGCACAGGACGCCATTGTGATGAACCTGGATGATCTGCTTTGTGTTGGTATCTATGATAACCTTCTTTTCTCTTCCACCATTGACCGTAATAAAAATGTCAATCCGGCTGAAGTGCTGGAAGCCATCATTACCGGTCATCAGGAATTTTTTGAAAAAATGAAAAGTTTCGGTGTCAATATCACTTATATGGGTGGTGAAACAGCCGATGTGGGAGATGTGGTAAGAACGATTGCAGTAAACGGAACGATGACAGCGAGATGGCCCAAATCAAAACTCATTACCAACGAAAAGATAAAAGCAGGTGATGTTATAGTAGGTTTGGCAGGCTTCGGACAATCAAACTATGAAAAAGAGTATAACAGCGGCATCGCCAGTAACGGACTTACCAGCGCCAGGCATGATATGCTGCATAAAACCTATGGGGCAAGGTTTCAGGAAAGCTATGATACTTCTTTGGATGAACAGGTGGTATACATTGGACCACATCGTGTGACGGATGAAGTTGAAACGGGTGGACAGAAAACAGAAGTCGGAAGGTTATTGCTAAGCCCGACCAGAACTTTTGCCCCGGTGATGAAAGAATTATTGGAAAATCATTTTGATTCCATTCATGGATTGATCCATTGCAGCGGCGGGGGCCAGACCAAATGCCTGAAGTATATGCCGGAAAATGTCCGCATCATAAAAGATAATTTATTTGACCCGCCTGTTATTTTTAAACTGATACAGGAAGCCAGTAAATCGGATGACCAGGAAATGTACCAGGTGTTCAATATGGGTACCCGTCTGGAGATATATACCAATGCAAATGATGCTGATGCAATCATTACAGTTTCAAAAAACTTTGGAGTGGATGCACAAGTAATCGGCAGGGTGGAGGAGAGTAATAAGAAAGAATTGGTGATCAGCAATGAAGCAAGAGAGATAAGTTATTAGTTTTCATTGAGGGATTGGCTTGTGTATTCAGTTACAGCCTTGGCAAGGTTTTTTTTAACTTCTTCCCATGTCTTGCCAATAAGACTTACCGGATCTTGTTCTGATTCGGCTGTTTCAAAATTTGTCAGGCTGTGAATGATATATCCGGTATCAACGGGGGGGAATTTAAGTTTGAAAATTTCAATCATTTTCTTTAATGGAAATTTGCCAAGCAGCTGCTCTATGTCCCAAAAGTCTTTCTTTGAAAACCTGTTACTTATCGCCTGAAGTTTCATCGGGATGATGTCTTGTGAACTGATTAGTTTTATTCCGTCAACGATTTCGAAAGGCATTGACCATTCAAAAGGATAACAGATAAAATCTACTTTTACATTGTTTACCAGGAACATCATCGTCTGATTTTGCTCAAAAAGCAACTCTGAATTCCTGAAACTTTCAGTTATGATCTTGTATATAGAGGAGGTGTCAAAGGATTTGTCAGTAAAAAAATCAAGATCAATAGAAAAGCGATGTCCTTCTCTTAACGCTATACTTGTGCCACCACCGAGGCCAAACCCAGTCAGTTCTGTTCGTTGACAAATTTTTTCTAGTACTTCCAGGGCAGCGGGTTCGACTGCATTTTTTTGTAGCATGCAAAATCAGTTTTTTGCAGGTCTAAAATAGTGCATAAAAAACTAAGAACGGGCTGACGAAGGTAAGAAGCATGTATGATCTCATTTTTTATACGGTCTGTACCATAATACCGTATAATCACCATCTGGTCATCCCAACCGCCGTAGTTGAAAACCTTTTGCATGACAAACATGGACGATTTTTCAAAATCAAGCGTTTCAAATGAAATGTCCCAAAAGGCTTTTCTTGAAATGACTGGTCTCATTTTTTTAGAGTATTCAACAAAGATAGTTTTTTGGACCGCACGTAGTTTCAATCCTTATTCTTCTTTTTCTTTTTTCGCTCATCAGTAACAACAAATGTAACCGGTTGCCTTCTGTATGCTTTTACATTTCTTCCATCCTGGAAAGCGGGAATCCATTTGGGCCCTTTCTTGATAACTCTTATCACTTCCCCTTCCATTCCATATCCATGTTTTGTCACTGCCCTTACATCCGATATATTTCCATCTTTATCCACAACAAACTGAACGATGACAGTATAGCTGCCGGCCGGGGCTCCATACAGCACCGGTGTTTCGGCTTTGAGGTTATTTTCTACATACTTTCTCCAGGCCTCATCTCCACCCGGAAATTTTGCTTCTATCTCCACCTTTTCAAAAACACGGAATTCTGAACTATCGCTTCCGCTTACATTTTTTGCAGAATCAATTTGTGCATTTCCAATAAATGCAATGGAGATAAGAAAAATAAGGATTGAAATGAATTTGAAGCGCATGGGTTAGTTCGTTTGATTTTCAAGCATACAAGTTAATTTATTTTAAATTTATTAACGCAGTTTGCTTTATTTTGCAAGAAACCACCGGGAATGTCTGAACCCATTATAGAACTGAGTCACGCCAATATATTTCAGGGCAGCAATCTTGTTTTACAGGATGTAAATCTTACAGTCAATAAAGGTGAATTCGTTTACCTCGTTGGTAAAACCGGCACCGGTAAATCAAGTTTGCTGAAGACCTTTTACGGCGAACTGCCGCTTACGGATGGCGAAGGCATGGTGGCGGGTTACAGCCTGCGTGGCCTCGATTGGAAGAAAGTACCTTACCTGCGCCGCAATCTTGGTGTAGTGTTCCAGGATTTTCAACTTTTGACTGACCGTAATGTAAATGATAACCTGAAATTCGTTTTGCGGGCCACCGGCTGGACGGATGAAAACATGATGGACGCCAAAATCCAGGATGTGCTGGACAAAGTAGGAATCAAGTCCAAAGGATTTAAAATGCCGTATGAACTGAGCGGCGGCGAGCAGCAAAGGGTAGATATAGCCAGGGCATTATTGAATTCCCCCAAAATTATTCTGGCAGACGAGCCTACTGGTAACCTTGATCCCGAAACATCTGACGAGATCATGAACCTGCTATTCAGCATTTCAAGAGATTATAATACTGCCATCGTAATGGCTTCTCATGATTATATCGTGGTGCAAAAATTTCCGGCCCGAATGGTGCGTACGGAAAGAGGAAGAGTGCTTGACAATGCTAGTATAAGTATTGAATAAGCTGCGCTGCATTCTTTTCCGTGTCATAAACGTTCCCGAGCAATCTTTTCCGAAGCTTCGTTTCGTCGGCAGTAAAAGGCTGGTGATGCAGTTGTGTGATGATAGAAGCGATGGCATTGGCGTTTGCACCAATATGGCAGGCCGCTTCCAGCCCTGTGCCGGATATCATATCATTGTTCACAACACAATGGCGGCCTTCAAACAGGGCATGGAGCAGTTTGAATTTAATGCCAGTTGTGCTGAAGGAAGGGAGCACATTGATATGTGCTTTTTTGACCAGGTCATTTATCTCTGTAGCCGACGGGTCAGCCACCAGGCAGGTATGCTGATATAAATGCGCCAGTTTTTTCAACCTGTCAGATGGAGCTTTGCCGGCAATCACCAGCGGCATTTGTATTTTTGAAAAGACCTGGCAAATCAACCATACAGCTGCTTTTTCATTTTCAGCGACAGAGAGATTGCCGTGATACAGGCAAAAATTCCCAATTCCTTCCTGCCCGGTTATTTCTTTAAAAGGAATAAAAGCAGGACAGAAAAAGACATTCTTCAATCCATATTCTTGCCGGAATGCAGCTGCATCCTTTTCAGTGATGCAGGCATACATGCAATGCTGCGGTAGTGATTGCTGGTGTTTTTTCAATAACCTGCTTTCCCGGAGGTAGTGCATTTTTTTAAACAGGTTGCCGGAGCTGCTGGCCAGCTGTTCATAATATTCACTTTCGTCATTGTGCAACCTCACCACAACCTTTTTATTATCCTTAAGCGACCGGATGATACCTGTGCAATGAAGACCTTCCAGCAACACCGGGTAATCGTCTTTGTTCAGGTTGTCAATCAGCTGCGTATTTATTCTTGAAGCAACGATATAAGGAAGTTTCGCTGATAAGCCTTTTGCCCCTGTCTTTCTTTCATACACATGAATAGAATCGCAATACTGATTAAGTTCATTCGGATTGCCACGATGGTTGTAAGAAAAATAATGCAGGTGAATTTTTATTCCGGCTTTATGCAATGCTTCTATCTTACACAGCATATCAATAGCGCCGCCATAATCTGCGGGCCAGGGCACATCAAGGCATACTATATGGAGATGGCGGTTCACCTGGTAAAAACAGATTGATAAAAAGCAAACAGTTTCTTTTCTTCATTTTGCCAGTTCAGTTCCTGTCTCGCTTTCAGGCAATTTTCTTTCAGTCTTGTATGTACTACAGCATCATTCAGCAAATTGTTCATCGTATCGGCAATTCTTTCAGGGACGAGATCATCTATCAGTACTGCGACCTCAAATTGCCTGTTGATCTTTTGATACTCCGGATAGTTCATGGTGACTTGCGGGAGACCTGCATGGATATAATCAAAAAACTTGTTGGGCAGGGCGAGCCATTGATTCAGTCCTTCCTTTTCGGCCAATGCGATTCCGATATGGGCTTGCCGGGCAATTTTCCGGAGTTGTTCAGGAGGCAGCATTCCCTTCAATTCAATTTTATCCTCCAGTTTATACTCATGGATGAGTTTTTTCAGTTGCGGCATAAAATTTCCATCCCCGCAAATGACCAGACGACTATTGATCCATTGCATGGCAGGAATAAGGTATTCAAGTCCCCGGGCTTCATTTACTGCACCCTGGTACAGGATAAACTTCTCAGTGGTTTGTTCTGTATCAAGCGGCAGCAATACCGGCACATTGCGGATGGTCGCATATTGCACATTGTAGCGTCGCTCGAATTCTTCAGCGATGCCATCGCTGACAGTATAGCCCAGTTTGAATTTTGGCACCATTTTCTTCTCCACTTTTGTCCATATCTTCTTTATGCCCGGCCGGGTTATCACTTCTTTCAGTTCAGTGAACAGTTCATGGGCATCATAGATGCGGGGTATTCGTTTGAACAGGGAAACAGTACGACAGGGGACGATGGTGTCAAGATCAATCGCACAGATGGCATCCATTTTTCTAAAAGTCAAATAGGTACTCAGGCGAAGATTATATTCAAAATAGAACAGTTTCCCTTTGTTGAACCAGCAACGGATCCTTTTCTGCCGGTACTTTTTTTCAGTCAATGGAGGGGAGGATGATAATTTTCTTCCAACCAGGGTAATTGCATAGCCATTTTCGGCCAGCGAAGTGCAGATGCGCTCCATCCGCTGGTCGTAGCTGAGGTCATTTGTTACTGTGAAATAAATCCGTTTCAATAATCTGGACAGTTAAGAAAGAAAAAAGGTTTTGCAAATATGCAAAACCTTCTTCGTTTAAGCTATTCAAAGATGTTATTGGCCCATATTCATATTTTCAGAACCATCGCCCTGGTTGTTCTTCATGTTTTTGCGTTTGAAAAGATTGGGATCAAACTTGCCAAACCTCCAGTTGAAATTCAGACGAAGCACCTGCGGGTCCCTGCGGCGGAACACATCCTGCGTAAAATAAGCTGACTCAGAATGAATATCCGACCGCCTTGTGCGGAAAATATCGTTCAAATTAAGTGATATGGAAGCCTGTTTGTTTTTCAGGAATTCATAGCGAAATCCTGCATCAACAAAGTAATTGGCCCGCACAAATCCCTGCGATGAAGTGGCCTGGCCGAACATACCGCCACCACCGCGGCCACCACCGCCACTACTACTTCCACTTCCACCGGGAGGTAAGATGGTTTTAGACTGGTACTCACCTGACAATTGCATGGTGAAATTTTTGAACAGCTTGAATGTATTGTTCAGCTTTCCAAACCAACTGGCAAACTGATCCTGGTCGGGTTGGCCTGCAATGCCGGTATTGATCTTTGAGGTGAACAGGTTCATGTTCACAGTCATATCCCACCATTTGGTCATTTTTGTCTTTTGGGTCATTTCCAGGCCAGTTACATAGGAAGAACTTGCATTGATATAGGTGTTGACCAGTATTTCCTTGCCGGTAGCGGCATTTGTTTCTTTCACCTGGAAACGGGTAATAAGATCCGTGGTGTTTTTATAATAAATAGAAGCAAGAAAATTGTCTTTATTTTTCTTGAATATTTTCTGATAGGATAACTCAACAGAATTAGTGAATTCAGGGCTCAGGTCGGGGTTACCACGGCTTATATTCAGCGAATCAGAATAATCGGTATAAGGATATAGCTGGAAAAAATTCGGACGGTTGATCTTTCTTGTGTAGTTCAGTTGCATTTCCTGGTCATTCTTCATCTTATTACTCAGGAAAACGCTGGGGAATAAACTGACCGGGAATTTAATATTGAATGATTGATTTTTATCCGGAAGATGTCCTGCATAATCTGAACTCTCCACTCTTAAGCCAAGCTGGTATCCAAAATTCTTTGCCTGGTTGCTGTAGGTGCCATAGGCTGCGTACACTTTGTCGGTGCTGTTGTAATTTACTGAAAGCAGCGGATTGTAGATGGCGGCGCCGGTGGAGGAAATGAAATAAAAATCATTTCTGTTGTCCACTTTCCGGACGCTTACCCTTGCACCTGCTTCAAATTTTGATTTATCGTTGATAGGGTTGCTGTAATCAGTTTGAAAAACAAAATTTTCATTAGACCCATTTCCATCCTGCCGCTGCGATGATGTTTTGACGACATTCTTGGTAGAATAATCCAGTGAATCAGTTTTGATCAGGTTTGAACTGTTGTTCCTGCTTGTATTATAGGTAAAATCTGCCGTAAGCTCCTGACCGGATTTTGGAAAATTCCTTTTGTAGCTCAGCATGGTTCCGGTATTGCGAAATTCATTTTCGGAATTGGAATTCCTTTCAGCCAATGAACGGATAACCGGTGTCCCGAGCAGGCTTGTTTCCATGGTACTTACTGTGGAAGGTTTGAAACTTCCCCTCGCTATATTGACTGAAAGGGAAATAGTGTTCCTGTTATCAATGAAATAATCGAAGCCGCCACGGCCAAAGCGAAAGGCGCCCTTCATGGTACTCTTATCATCCTGGTATAACTGGCTATTCGGACTTCCATAAGTAAGACGGTCAGTATTTCCTGTGCTGATAGATTTACGCTGGTTAAAATTACCGCCCAAAAAGAAATTTACTTTTTCCTGGCGGAGATTGATATCACCTCCTAATCCAAACCGTCCTCTTGAATCTACATTGGTGCGCATACTTCCGTTATAGCCTACTTTTTTATTTTTATTTAATACGACATTGACGATTCCGGAGGTTCCTCCTGATGCATCAAATTTTGCT
>CAYHPA010000153.1:0-7956 GCA_964358155.1 uncultured Chitinophaga sp. | reverse complement strand
TACATATCAAAACGAAAATACCTGCCAAAAAGGTCAGCAATCAGCTTCCCCGCACCAATCGTGGTAATAGTATGGAAGAGTGGTTTGACCAGTTTTTCAATAATCCTTTTGGCCAGCAGTTTCAGCCAGAGCAAAGGGCGTCCGGTACCGGCGTTATCATCAGCGATGATGGATACATCATCACCAACAATCATGTGATCAGCGACGGCGGTAATGGTGTGGCAGAAGAAATTACTGTTACCCTCAGCAACAAGAAGACATATAAAGCAAAATTGATCGGCAAAGATGCCAGCAGCGACCTCGCTGTACTGAAAGTTGATGGCAAAGGGTTTCCTTTCTTGTTATATGGAAATTCTGATAATGTGAAACTGGGCCAGTGGGTGCTGGCGGTGGGATATCCACTGTCGCTTGAAGCAACAGTAACTGCCGGTATCGTAAGCGCCAAAGGAAGAAATATTGGTATCAACAGCAAACAAAGCAATACACCGATTGAATCTTTTATACAAACAGATGCTGCCGTAAACCAGGGCAACAGCGGTGGCCCGCTTATCAATACCGACGGTCAGATCATCGGCATCAACTCTGCCATTTATGCTCCCAATGGAACCTATGCCGGTTATTCCTTTGCCATACCGGTGAACCTGGTGAAAAAGATTGTGAATGATCTTATTAAATTCGGTGATGTCAAAAGGCCTTATTTGGGTGTGCAGGTACACGAAGAAAGATATGACGCAGGGGATGGCGCCCATGTGGGTTCAGTGGCAAAGGATGGCGCTGCAGCAGAAATCGGCTTGCAAAGAGGCGATATCATCACCAAAGTAAATGATATTCCGGTCAATTCATGGACAGAACTGCAGGCCACTGTTTCATCGTATAATTCAGGGGATAAAATAAACATCACTTATAAAAGAAATGGTGTTGAAAAAACCGCTTCAGCTATACTAAAAAATAAAACAGGAACTTATGACCAGTTGGCAGTAGCTTCCACAGTAGGAGAAAAATTAGGAGCCGACCTGGAAACACTGGCCAAGGAAAAAGCCCAGGGATATGAGATCGAAGGCGGGGTTGTGGTAAAGAAAATAAAAAAAGACGGCCTCTTTAGCCAGACAAGGATGCAGGACGGTTTTATCATTACCAGTGTAAACGGAATGGATATTACCAGCATTGAGCAACTGGGCCAGGCTATCAGAAGCCTGAAAGGAGAAAATATTCAGCTGGAGGGAATCTATCCGGGTTACGAAGGAATTTACAGATATCCGCTGAATCTCGAAGAAGATCAATAAAGTGTTGGAGAAATGATTGAAAAGCCGTTTCTCTTGAAGCGGCTTTTTTATTTCTCGTATTGTCCTATTTTGAAATTTCCGTCCCACCGGGACGTTTCATAGGTAAAACAATCACGCATACTAAACGAGATGCCCCGTAGGGGCATTTTGTACTCGCACCAATCGTTCCTACGGAACGATACGACCCGTTTAAAATCACAGTCTACCTATCAAATGTCCCTACGGGACAAGAAAGAATCCAAAATAGTACATTGCCTACTTTTCATAAACCAAATATTCCCATGCCTGCATTTCAAAACTTCTTTGGCTGGTAAAATCATTTGCGGCCCCCGAAAAAACATTTTTATAAATTCCCTTCACCATTTCATCTGTAATATCAAAGTGCAGGTCTTTTTGAGAAGATAGATTCAACACCACCAGCACCTCGCTGTTTCCTTTTTTTCGCAGGTAAGCAAACACATTCTTGCTGTCTGTCGTCCTAATCCTGAATGTCTGCACCGTGCTGTCGCCGGCACGAAGCGTTGGGTTAGCAGAATGGAGGTTCAGTAAGGTTTTATAAAAATCCTGCAACTCATTATTGCCTGTCCATTGAATTGTGTCTTTGTCAAAGAATCTTATCCGTTTTTTTATCAATGGAAGCTCCTGCCCTGAATAAAGTAACGGTACTCCATTCCATGTGGCGCTGAATACCGCTAATGCCTTTGCCATATCTCCATATTTCTCATATTCAGTGCCATTCCAGCTGTTCTCATCGTGATTGCTGGTGAACCATGCCCGCATGGTGCTGTCACCGAGATCATCGTATTTTTTTAAAACAGTATGCAATGAGTCAAGTGGCAATTGTTTCTTATAAAAATCCTCTGTGCGGTGCATCCATGTCCAGGTATAGCTGGCATCAAATGCTTCGCTGTACTCCGGTTTTTCCAGTTCATCAAATTCTCCCAGCCAGAATAATGGCTTTATCGCATCCAGTTCCTTTCTGGCTTCTTTCCAGAAACCAAGCTCCACCCAAAAAGCAAGATCGCAGCGGAAGCCGTCAATATCACATTCCTCCACCCAAAACTTCATGGCATCGATCATGGCTTTTCGCAAGGAAGGGTTGCTGAAGTCAAGTTCAATGATATCATCCATGCCGCTGGCAATTTTAAAATCATTGGTAACGCTGTCTGTTAAATAATAATCCGGATGCTCTTTTGTCCAAACATGATCCCAGCCCGTATGATTAGCCACCCAGTCAATGATGACCCTCATACCCATATCATGTGCTTGTTTCACCAAATCTTTAAAATCATCCAGCGTTCCAAATTCCGGGTTAATAGATGTATAGTCGGAACAGGCGTAATAACTCCCCAATGAACCTTTCTTATTTTTTTGGGCGATGGGGGTAACAGGCATGAACCAAATGGTCTTTACACCCATTTCATTTAGCCGCGACAGGTGTTGGGAAAACGCCACAAATGTTCCCGGAACAGTGTATTGACGAACATTCACTTCATAGATATTGGTTGTATGCACCCATGCGGGAGTTGTAAAAGGAGAATTTTTGTCCATTGAAACGGATTTTGTTTTTGAATCATTGCCACAACTGACCAGCATTGAAAAAATTGCAACGGCAAACAAAAGTCTTAGCATGGGGTGAAAGTAAGACAAAATCCCAAGTCAGATCGACAAGCGAATAGGCAAATTTAGATCTATCGGAGTATTTGTCATGCCGAGGTACGAGGCAACTCAAAGACTTCAACCGGCTGATATCTTGAAGTCTTTGAGACTCCTCCGCAGCATGTACTGAGGAACGAAGTATCGGAGTGGCAAGACTCCGAAAGTTTGAAACCTGGACTAAGACACTACCATGACTTCACTAAATTTGCAGTATGAAGAGTTTTGATGTCCCTATCATTTATCGGAGCCCGTTAATTACAGCCATCAAAAAAAAGCGGAAGGAAGAAGATAAGATGAAAAAAGACTTCTCCCCTACTCTTCTTGACTTCGGTCCGTTGCAAATATACCTGGCCCGGCATTTTGGTTTTTGCTATGGCGTGGAAAATGCCATTGAGATCGCTTTTAAAACAGTGGAAGAAAACCCGGGCAAAAGAATTTTCCTGCTCAGCGAAATGATACATAACCCTCAGGTAAATGCCGACCTGCAGGCGCATGGTGTACAGTTCATGCAGGACACCTACGGCAAAGAACTGATCTCTTTTGATGAATTAAAGGGTGATGATATCGTTATCATCCCTGCATTTGGTACCACGCTGGAGATAGAGGAAAAATTAAAAAACATCGGCATACAAACCGAGAAATACAACACCACCTGCCCTTTTGTGGAGAAAGTATGGAACCGCAGTGAAGCGATTGCCAAACAGGATTATACCGTTGTCATTCATGGCAAACCAAAACATGAAGAAACAAGGGCTACATTTTCCCATGCAGCTTCTAATGCAGCGTCTGTTGTGATAAAAGATATGGATGAAGCAAAGGAGCTGGCGAAATATATAAAAGGAGAAAAACCGGGTGCTGATTTTTTCATTGAATTCAAAGGACAATATTCAGAAAATTTCAATCCGGAAACAGACCTGCAAAGGATTGGTGTGGTCAATCAAACTACCATGCTGGCCAGCGATACACAGGCCATTGCCGATTTTTTGAAACAAGTAATGACAGAAACATTTCAGCCTGCTGACCCCGAAGAAAGATTTGCCGATACCCGGGATACGCTTTGCTATGCCACCAACGATAACCAAACTGCCGTAAGCGGAATGCTGGAAACGGAAGCCGACCTTTCGATAGTTGTTGGCGGGTATAATTCATCCAACACATCGCACTTAGTGGAACTCTGCGAAGAAAAACTCCCCACCTATTTTATTAATAATGAGGAAAAGATTTTGTCGGCAAAAGAAATACTGCATTTTAATTTTCATACAAAGGAAGAAGTAACAACGAATGACTGGCTTCCTGTAAAACAACCTGTGAAAATTCTATTGACAAGCGGTGCTTCCTGCCCGGATGCATTGGTGGAGGGAGTGATAAACAAGCTTTGCTCGTTGTGTAACGCCGGTATGACGACACAGCGTATGACAGACAATTTTAAATAATCATTTATTGATTGAAATAATAAAAATGAAATCTTTCATTACCTCCGTTTTTTCTTTTTTACTTACTGCTGCTGCCATAGCCCAAATGCCAAAAGCATCATCGGGAGCAATCAAACGGCACGAAAATTTTAAATCCGAATTTGTCACAGCGAGAAATGTGGATGTGTGGCTCCCGGAGGGATATAGTGATAAAAGAAAATATGCTGTATTATATATGCATGACGGGCAAATGCTTTTCGACAGTGCTACTACCTGGAATAAACAGGAATGGGGAGTGGATGAGACATTGACGAAATTGGCAAAAGAAAATAAAATAAAAGATGTAATCGTGGTGGGTGTATGGAATGGTGGCATTACCCGTCACCCCGATTATTTTCCGCAGCAACCTTACGAAAGTTTAACACCGGCAGAAAAAGATACAGTGACAGCACAAATGCAACGGGCAGGAAGAACAAAAGACGTCTTCAAACCCCGATCGGACAGCTACCTGAAATTCTTAGTAACAGAACTTAAGCCATTTATTGACAAGAACTATTCCACACACACCGGAAGAGAAAACACTTTCATTGCAGGAAGCAGTATGGGTGGCTTGATATCCCTATATGCTGTTTGTGAGTATCCGGAAGTATTTGGCGGCGCCGCCTGTTTAAGTACGCATTGGCCAGGCACCTGGTTACTGGAAAATAACCCGGTACCGGATGCATTTATCAGTTACCTGAAAGCACATCTGCCAAACTCAAAGAAAAATAAAATTTATTTTGACTACGGCGATCAGACATTGGATGCTTTATATCCGTCCATACAAACAAAAGCCGATGAAGTGATGAAAGCAAAAGGCTTTACTGAAAAAAACTGGGTGACAAAATTTTTTCCGGGAGACGACCACAGTGAAAGATCGTGGAGCAGAAGGTTGGATACACCGCTGTTGTTTCTTTTAAAAAAATAAGATCGTTCCCTACTTATACAACAACTCATAATACTCATGCGCCATCCGGTTACTGTCAAACTGGTGGCGTACATCCCGCATACCATTCTTTACCACCTGCCGCCAGGTATGATAATTGTCATAGTAAAGCGGTAAAATTTCTTTTTCAAGAATATCATAGAGCTTATTCAGGTCATATTCGTCCTGTTCATGTACGGCCATATTCACATAGTCAATTTTGGGAACTACAAAACCGTTGTGACCATGATTGATGAATTCCGGTATCCATCCGTCATCGGTAGAAAAATTAACTGCGCCGTTCATCGCAGCCGTCATACCACTGGTGCCGGATGCTTCTCTTGGCACCCTTGGATTATTCAGCCATGCATCCGAAGCCTGCTTCAATCGTTTGGATAAGGTCAGTTCATACCCGATCAGCACGGCCATGTTTTTATATTGCTTGCTTAAATGGACCAGCTGGTTGAACTCACTGATGGCGGGATGGTCCACCGGGTATGGTTTTCCTGCCCAGATGACCTGCACAGGGTATTTAGTATCCGTCATCAGTTTTTCAAAACGTTCCTGGTCAGTTGTCAGCATGCCGGCCCTCTTGTATCCGGCAAATCTTCTTGCCCATACAATGGTGAAAGTGTCAGGATTAAAAATCTTCCCTGTTTGATCGGCTACTATTTCAAATGCCCTTTTCTTCAGGTATTTTTTCCGGTCATCAATGCCATAATCATCACCCGCCTCCAGGAATTTATACATTTGTTTATCAGCCCAGTATTTCCAGTTTTGTGCGTTGGTGATGGAAATGATCGGGCATATATCTTCATGCTTTTCCCACAGCGCCCTCGATACATGCCCATGGAGTTGCGATACTCCATTAGCCAATTTGGCAAAACGCAGCGCTGTCAATGAATGATTGAACTGGTCAGATGAATTGCCCGTAAGTTTTTTTACTTCCTCCACAGAAAGCCCGCAGAAATAACTCATTTTATGACAGAGGTAGATATCATGTTTCTCATTCCCCGCTTCCTCGGGAGTGTGGGTAGTAAACACCAGCCGCTTTCTTACTTCTTCAACATTATTCTGGTACTTATTATATAAATAAAAAGCAGCGGATACAGCATGTGCCTCATTCAGGTGATACAGTTCCGGGTTGAAGCCAAGCAGGTCAACCAGTTTAGCCCCACCCACACCCAGCAGGATGAACTGCGCCACTTTAGTTGCCACATTTGCATCATACAAACGATGAGTGATGGTTTGTGATACATAATCATTCTCGGGAACATCTGTTGATAATAAGAACAGCGGGGCTGTTTTGAATGTTTCCGGGTTCAGGTAGAACACTTTTACCCAAACAGGATGTTCATGAATCGTTATCTGGAATTTTATTCCGGTATCCTCCAGGAAGCTGTATTGCTTTTCATTCCATGTCACTTCCAGTGTCTGGTCCTGGTTGCGCTCCTGGTCGTAATAGCCATACTTCCATAAAATGCCGACACCAATAAGATTTTGTTTCAATTCGTAAGCGCTGCGCAAATGGGAACCGGCCAGAAAGCCAAGCCCGCCGCTATAAATTTTCAGCGGCTGGTGCGTGGCAAACTCCATGGAGAAGTAAGCGATTCTTTTTTTGTAAGGCTCATCAACAGGATACGGAACAGAAAAATTAGTAAAATTCATATTGTGTTTTATTTACACGAAGGCGCAATATACAGGGAAATCCGGAAAAGGAAAATGCATGGGCGGCAATTAAAAATTGTTGCAGGAAATTTGTTGAAAAAAAATCAGGATAATCGGGTTACTTTTTTGCAGAAGGCTTTTTAGGTTTCACTTCCCGCTTTTTTGCAAAGCTCCCGTCAAATAAACATTGCATGCCACGATGATTGCCGCAACCTTCATCTTCTTTCAGCCGTACCGATGAAGAAGAAAAAGTAAAACTGAGCACACAGGGGTCACCATCTAATTTAAATTGTGCTGTATTGGAACTTCGGATCGTTGCTTCTCCTTTCAGTTCACCGGTACATCCGCCATTATTTTTTTCAAAGTGAATAAAGAAGCTGATGCGGCCGGCCCGTCTCCCGTCTCTTATGGAAACAAGGTTCATTTTGCCGTTGGCATAGTCGGCTGACCATTTATTCTTGCGGGGCAATGTATCAATGGGATTGATCAGTTCTGCCGGTTTATCTTCCAGCGCATCCGTCATCACGAGCATAAAATCCTTAACGCTGCGGTCCAGTGCATACACATCCTTTCCTTCACTCATGCTGCCATCGGCATTTTTCCGGAGTACCGACTTCGTAATGCCGAATTTTTTGTCCATCGTCATGGATTGAAAAGTGGCCTTGCTCTGATCCGGGCGAAGAGATGCAATAGCAGCCATGTATTTTTCCTTGTTGTCAAATGCCAGGATAAAAAGAATTTTCTTGTCAGTCGTTACCGTTTTTACAAAAAGATAATTTTCCAAACCAGGAACAGTCGCTTTGCCCAGCGCATATATTTTCGGCTTTCCTTTTTTCCCGTAAAGTTTTGTGAGCACCGAATCCGGCACAAACTGGGTAAACACATTATAGCTGATCAGGAAAGAGTCTTTTTCCTTCCTGCTCATCATGGAATCGGCATACTGAAAAGGCAGTTTAACTGCCTGGAAAAA
>CAYHPA010000152.1:0-8048 GCA_964358155.1 uncultured Chitinophaga sp. | reverse complement strand
GGTTATACCATTATGTTTGCAATATGTGCAGTCGCCTATTTGATTGCATGGTCGGTAATGAAATCATTAGTGCCAAAATATAAACCGATTACCGATTTGTAATAACTGCTTGGTTATTAGATTTGCTGATTTGGCATTTCCTTGTGCCCCAAATGAAACGGATAAAAATTTAGTTGTATTAGGACTAATTTTGCCGTCTAATCATTTTCTATGACAAAAACGGTTATCGTCACCGGCGCCTCAGGCAACATGGGTCAGGCAGTTGTAAAAAAATTTCTGGCGGCAAACTACCAGGTAGTTGGTACAATTATTCCCAACGACCCGGTTCCTTTGGATGATCATCCCAACCTTGAGAAGGTAATAGTGAACCTGATGGATGAGAATAATTCCCGCCAGTTTGTAGAATCAGTTGCCGAAAAGAACAGAACAATCGACGCTGCCGTACTAACCGTTGGCGGCTTTGCCATGAATAAGATTGCCGATACTTCCGCAGCCGATATACTGAAGCAGTACAAGCTGAATTTTGAAACGGCCTACCACGTGGCACGCCCCGTTTTTGTACAAATGATGAAGCAAAATTCGGGTCGCATTTTCCTAGTGGGATCAAAACCCGGGTTAGATGCAAAGCATGCGGGTGGAATGCTCGCATATAGCCTTGCCAAATCACTCATCTTCCGGCTGGCTGAGCTGATGAATGCCGAAGCAAAAGGACATGATGTGGTTACTTGTGTGCTTGTACCCAGTACGATTGACACGCCACAAAACCGCCAGGCAATGCCCGATGCCAATTTTGCCAGCTGGGTGAAACCGGAAGATATAGCTAACACTGTCTATTATTACTGTACCGATGAAGCAGCTGCTTTGCGGGAGCCGGTCATTAAACTATACAATAAAGCCTGATAATGGGCATCTGGAAACAAATATCTGAGTATCTCTACCTGAAGAAAAAAGATCCGGACAGGCCAAAAGAAAAGTGGATCGGTTATATGCACGGCATCAACCGCATCAGCCTGCTGATCTTCATTCTTTGCCTGATCATTTTAGCTATTAAATTATTGACGTAAAAAATTGATGATAGAAGAAGCTGCTTTTGCCGAAGCATCGCCACCATGGCCAAGCAGGTCTTTGAGTGCAGCATAATCTTTTTTGATTGTTGCGATCCTGTTTTCATTGGTCAATAAGTCCCGCAGTTCTTTTTCCAGGTTTTGAACGGTAAGCTCGGTTTGAATTAATTCCTTAACCACCGGCTTATCCATGATTAGGTTTACCAGGGAGATGAATTTTACATTCACCAACCGCTTGCCTATCTGGTAAGAAATAAAGGAGCCTTTATAACAAACCACTTCCGGTACCCCGAATAAAGCAGTTTCCAAAGTTGCAGTTCCTGAAGTGACCAATGCAGCTTTGGATTGAAGTAATAAATTATAAGTCTGATCTTTTACAAAACTTACATTGGAATATTTTTCAGTAAATAATTTATAAAAGTTATCATCAACAGAGGGTGCTTGTGCAATGATGAATTGATGATCCGGAAAATTCTTACTTACTTCCAGCATCACCGGAAGCTTTTTTGCTATTTCTTGCTTTCTGCTTCCCGGTAATAATGCAATGATAGGTTTATTACTAAACTTGTTCATTGTGCCTTGCAGCTTGTGTCTTTCTATTTCCTCTACAAGAGGGTGCCCCACATATTCCACCTCCCAGTTCCATTTATTTTTATAGTACTCTTTTTCAAAAGGAAGGATGACCAGCATTTTGTCAATACATTCTTTCATCATCTTCACCCGGTTGGCTTTCCATGCCCATACCTGTGGCGAAATATAGTAGATGATCTTCAGGCCTTGTTGCCTTGCCCATCTGGCAATGCGAAGATTGAAACCGGGATAATCGATAAGGATAAGCGCATCAGGTTTGTATTGAAGGATGTTTTGTTTACAGAATTTTAAGTTGCGGAAAATGGTACGCAGGTTCATCAGCACTTCGGTAAAGCCCATAAAGGCAAGTTCCCGGTAATGTTTTACCAGCATACCGCCGCTTGATTGCATCTTGTCGCCACCCCAGCACCTGATATCAGCAGCAGCATCAAGACGCTTCAGTTCTTTAATAAGATTGCTGCCGTGCAGGTCGCCGCTGGCCTCTCCGGCTATAATGTAATACTTCATTACTGGTAAAACTAATAGCTGTAAAGATATTAATTCAGAATCTTCAGAATAAGAATGCCGATACCGTAAATAACTGTTACCGCAAAAATGCCCTTGGCTGTTTCATCCCGGTGGGTATTGACATAAATAGTGAACAATATCACATTGGCAAGCAGGCTCAGAGCGCCAATAGATGTAATCATCCTGTTGTCGTTCATAAAAGTTTTGAGAAACTCCATAAAAGGAGAAGAGGGAAACTTAATAAAATAAATGGCAACAAGGCCAAGCAATGGCCCCAGCAATCCGAGAATCAGCCCCAGGCGAAGATTATCTTTTTTAAATATCATTTTTATGAATTATTTCCAGGTTTTTTCCAGTTTGGTCTTTAAAACGTAATTCGTCATGTCAAATTGCACAGGTACTATACTAACATAATTATTGGCCAGCGCCCATACATCGGTATCCTTTCCCTTGTCAAAATTCACAAACTCACCGGTGAGCCAGTAGTAATGGCGGCCGTGCGGGTCTTGTCTTTCTACAAAGTCTTCCACATATTTTGCATAGGCCTGCCGGCATATTTTCATTCCTTTCAATAGTTCAACAGGAACGGAAGGAACATTTACGTTCAAAACGATATGCTTATCCATTTTTGACTTAAGCATTTTCTCTACAATGATCCTCGCATACTTTCTGGCGCCCGAGAAATCAGCTTCAATGCTATAATCAAGCAAAGAAAAGCCAACGGAGGGAATGCTTTCTATAGCCGCTTCCACAGCAGCCGACATAGTGCCGGAGTAGATTACATTAATACTATGATTAGCGCCATGATTGATGCCGCTTAAACAAATGTCGGGTTTGCGATGCAGCACTTTGTCGACCGCCAGTTTAACGCAATCAACTGGGGTGCCAGTACAGCTCCATGTTTCTACATTGGCAGCAGTATGTATCTTATGTAATCGTAATGGCTGGCCGATAGTGATAGCATGTCCCATTCCCGATTGTGGCTTATCAGGTGCCACCACCACTATCTTCCCAAGATCTTTTACTGCTTCCACCAGGTTCCTGATACCCGGTGCAGTAACGCCATCATCATTGGTAATAAGGATAACAGGTTTTTCTTTAGCAGCAGCTTTACCAGTACTCTTTTTTGCCATACCGGGCAAAAATCTTTGTTTTTTGCCGGTTAACCAAACAAGTAAAAGAAAAGGTTTTGAAAATCTAAATTAATTAGTATTTTGCAGCTAATTAAATTAGTGGCTATGGCAATCTCCAATCAAAACCTGAAATACCTGCGCAAACTCCGTGGCTGGACACAGGAAGAATTTGCACAAAAACTCCGTATCAAACGCTCCCTTCTTGGAGCTTATGAGGAAGAAAGGGCGGAACCCCGCATTGATGTTCTGGAAGTGGTATGTGATATTTTTAAACTGACATTGGATGATATACTCCGAAAGGACCTGAGTGATAATAAAGGGAATTATCTTGCCAAACGCCGGGCTATGAAATTGGCGGGTGGCCGGCCTGATATCCCGTTTGTTCCTGTAAAAGCGGCCGCAGGATATATGGCAGGATATGCTGATCCGGAGTTCATAGATGAACTAAATACTTTTACCCTGCCGATGCTGGCGGGTGGCAATTACCGGGCTTTTGAGATAATAGGCGATTCTATGCTTCCAACGCCGAGCGGTTCTGTAATAGTGGGTGAAAAAGTGGACAATCTTGATGATGTGAAGAATAATGTCCCCTGCATTGTAGTCTCCCGCAATGAAGGGATCGTTTACAAAAGAGTGCAGAAAAACGGCCGGCAAAGAAATAAACTGATATTGGTAAGCGATAATCCTTCTTATCATCCATACACTGTAAATGCAGATGATGTGGTAGAAATGTGGCAGGCACAGGTGGTTATTTCAAAAACCAGCACCCAGCAAAGATGGGATATGAACCAGCTTACCAATATGGTAAGCGACCTGCAGGAACAGGTTATCTCATTGAAAAAGAGGATGAATTGAGAACGGATAATAGGGGTTTATACTTAGTAATTCCTAAGGGCAGCATTCCTTCTTTCGGGTCTGTCTATTATCTTTGAGACTGATAAATCTGCCTTTTTTGAAAAACTTTATCTGTTTACCCCTCTTACTGGTTTGTGTTTCTGCTTATCCCCAGCAAAAGTCATTGCAGGCTATAAAGACCAGTCAGGCACCCAAAATTGATGGTAATCTTGATGATGCAGCATGGGGCAATGCACCCATACTCACGGATTTTATTCAAAACTTTCCTACTTATGGACTGCCTGTTTCCAGGAAAACAGAGGTTAAAATCCTGTACGATAATTCAGCCATTTATGTAGGGGCTTACTTGTATGATGACCCTGCCCTTATCCGCAAACAGATTACTGCAAGGGATGGGGAGGGGCAAAGTGATGTTGACTACTTTTCTGTTTTTTTTGACACATATAAAGATCAGCAGAATGGATTTCAGTTCCTGGTTACAACTGCAAATGTTCAAACTGATGCAAGATTGAGCCCAAATTCTGGTGGTGACTTCAATTCATTCGGAGATAAAACATGGGATGCTGTATGGGACAGTAAAGTGAGTATGAAACCCGATGGATGGGTAGTGGAGATGCGGATACCCTATATTTCACTCCGGTTTGCAAAAAAAGATATTCAGGACTGGGGCATACAACTACTCCGTTTTTTCCGCAGAAATAATGAAAGCAGCTTCTGGAACCCGGTTGATCCTAAAGTAAATGGATTTGTGAACCAGTTTGGTGAAATGAAAGGCTTTCAGAATATACAACCGCCATTGCGTTTAAGTTTTTCACCTTATGTAACTTCCGGATACAGAAAATCACCTCAGACCAGTGGCTATTTAAGTGAGTGGCTGCGTAATGGCGGTATGGATGTAAAATACGGCATTAATGAAAGCTTTACGATTGATGCCACGCTGGTGCCCGACTTTGGCCAGGTTGTTTCAGACAATGTGGTGAATAACCTTACGCCCTATGAGGTGAGGTTTACAGAGAACAGGCAATTCTTTACCGAAGGCACAGAGTTGTACAATAAAGCAGGTTTGTTTTATTCAAGAAGGGTTGGGGCCACTCCTTCAGGATATTATGATGTAAAAGGATTTGTGGCCGGTAACAACAACTGGGAAATTGTTAAGAACCCGTCCGTTACACAACTATATAATGCCACCAAGTTTTCCGGGAGAACCAAAAAGAAACTGGGAATTGGCATCTTCAATGCGGTCACATCGCCGATGGATGCAAAGGTTCATAATACCGTTTCAGGCAAGGACTCTTCTATCCGTACCGGCCTGGCAACTAATTATAACATCGTGGTACTGGATCAGGCGTTTGCCGGAAGGTCTTTTATCACTTTTACCAACACCAATGTATTGAGAAGCGGGAATGGACGGGATGCCAATGTATCAGCACTAGATATTGCTTTGTATAATAAAAAGAACTCTCATGCATTCAAAGCCACGGCGAGGTATAGCAAGATATGGGGTATGCAGGAATACGACGGATATAACACGACTGTTAGCTTTGGTAAGGTAAGTGGTAACTGGCAGTACAATTTGCTGGCGAATATTGAGTCCAAAAATTATGACCCTAATGATTTGGGCTTTCTATTGGCTCCCAATGAAGTGGGTTACAGGGGTACTGTCACATACCGGCAATTCAAACCCACAAAAAATTTTATTACCTATAGCTATAGCCTTAGTTCAAGATTGTCTTATCTCTATCAACCCTATGCGTATAATAAGTTTGATATGACCGTCTCTGGTTTTTGGGTATTCAATAATTTCTGGGATGTTAGCTTTGCCAGCAACATTACACCGGGCTGGGCACATGACTATTTTGAATTAAGAACCGATGGCAGTTATATAAGCTACCCTACCAATTATATTTTCCAGTTAAGCGGCAGTACAGACAGCCGGAAAAAACTCTTTTTCCGTTATAGTGGCATATATGCTGTGGCTCCGAAATACGATAATGTATATACCAATGTTGGGCTTGGGGCCAGGTACCGGTTCAGCAATAAGTTCAGCCTTGACCTGCAAACAAATTCTTCATTTGAAAGCAACCAGCTTGGGTATGCATTTATGAGGGAAATCAATGGCGAACCGATTGTGGGGTTCCGGGATAATCGGGATTTCACTTCCGTGCTTTCAGGTATTTATAATTTCAACTCCCGGCTCAACCTCACCCTTCGCACAAGACATTACTGGAATAAAGTCAACTATATCAGTTTTCATAATGTGGATGCAGAAGGTATGTTATTGCCAAGGACATTCATTGCCGGGCAGGATGAGAACGTCAATATCTTTAATCTGGATGCTTTTCTTACCTGGGATTTTCGGTTGGGGAGCCGCTTCATTGTCGGGTACAAAAACTGGCTGGGAGATGAGGAAATGGTGAACCTAAGCGGAAAGAACAGCTATCTGAAAAATCTGGGCGAAGTGTTTGACCTTCGTCATGGAAATGAAATCACTGTCCGGTTTATTTATTTTCTGGATTACAACCAGCTAAAGAAAAAACGCTAAGGTTTCTTTAGCAACTCAGACCCGGTGAGTATATACACCACTTCACCTTTTTTAGGTTCCACTTTAAATGTTCCTGTGAACTTGCTAAATGCCGGGAGAATGCAATGCTGGGGTGTAAAATAAAAACAGGGTAACCGCAAAGCCTGTTTTCCCCTGCCGCTGATATGGACACCCGGGTGCAGGTGACCGGAAAATACAAAAGAAGCAGATGGGGAATTTTCAAAAGGGTCAGTGCTGGTTGTTTCATGACGGAATCCAAATCCTCCAATGACCAATTCCTTTTTATGTATAATGATACCGGTTTCAATATACCAGTGATCCTCAAGAATGTCATGATTGCCTTTTACAAGATCGAATCGGAATAAAGGGAAATCATCTCTCCATTTTTTGAACAGGTCCAATTCTTTATTGGTAGTGCTATGGGTGAAATCTCCGACGATGATGACCCGATCGGCTTTAAAAAAAAGTAACTGCGCAATCAGCCGTTGTAAATCGGCTTTATAAACATTTTGCGGAACAGGTATGCCGGCTTTTCTGAAATGACCTGTTTTTCCCAGGTGCATATCAGATAATATAAGGGTGTTTTGTTCCTCCCAATACAGGCATCGTTCAGGGGAAACCCAAAAAGTATTATTATTGATGATATGAGGCAGAGGGGCTTGCATTTCAAGAGGTGTTCAAAGATAAGCCAGGCCTTTCACCGTTCAAAAAAGTAAAAGAGGGTTACTCCAGTTCTATCTGCATTCTTCTTACCCGGTCTTCCAGTTTTTCAGACGAAAGATCTTCTCGCATGCTGTCTACCTTGACCGGGAAACAGAACGGAGTGAGTTTTTCGGGAAAGCTGATGATGATTTTTGATTGCTGTATCCTTTCAAGCATATCCCGGAGCCTGGCCTCTTCCATTTGCTGTTCCAGTACTTCGTTGTACGATTGGCGAAGCAGTAAATTATCTGAGTCATATTCGCTGAATACATTAAAGAGCAGCGAAGCGGATGCCTGCAGGTGCCTTGCTTTCTTTTTTTCTCCCGGCATGCCCTGGAAGACCAGGCCACCGATGACGGCCACATCCCTGAACTTTCTCCTCGCCATTTCAGTGCTGTTAACGCTGCGCTGAATATCGTTCAGCAGGTCGTCGGGAGAAAAAAGTTCATAGACATTGGTGTCATCAACAGGGATGGGCTGGTCGCTTAATAACTCAAAACCATAATCATTCATGGCAAAGGAGAATGTAATGGGCCGGATACGACTTATACGGTAAGCCAGAATAGCGGCCATCGCTTCGTGCACCAGCCTTCCTTCAAATGGATAAACAAAGAGATGAAAACCATCTTCCGTTTCTATCTGCTCTATCAGTAA
>CAYHPA010000151.1:0-8068 GCA_964358155.1 uncultured Chitinophaga sp. | reverse complement strand
GCTACTCTTGAAAAAGCAAAAACATTAATCGGACAAGGCAAACCCATCGCCATTATGATGCATACCGCTATGGGGAAAGGTGTTGATTTTATGGAAGGCACTCATGAGTGGCATGGCATTGCCCCTAATGATGAGCAACTCGCCAAGGCATTAACCCAGCTACCTGAAACACTTGGCGATTATTAATTATTCTGAACGAAGCGAAAACTCCTGGTTCGCCGCTTTTCGTGCTGGTATCCATGATGCAATAACAGCAATGACAAAAACAGTTGTACTTACCAGCAAAAAATCCATCAACCGTAGTTTGACGGGGAAGTAGTCTATTAAAAATGACCCGCCTGATAATGGTATGATATGAAATTGTAATTGCAGCCATGCTATCAGCAACGCCAGCAGCATACCGGCTCCACAACCTATCAGCGCCAGCAGCAAGCCCTCACTTAAAAATATTTTTTGAATAAACCTTCTGCTTCCGCCAAGTGAATGTAAGACACTGATATCTTTTTGTTTTTCCAAAACCAACATGGTGAGAGCGCCGATCATATTAAAAGCGGCTACCACCAATATCAGGCAAAGCACTCCATAGATCACCCATCTTTCCAGGTTCATAACCGAGTAAAGGCTTTTGTTCTGTTGATATTTATTCTGCACCAGGTAGCCATCACCAAATATCTTCCGGATATCCTTCTTCAGTTCATTGGCAGCTGCAGGATTGTGTAATGCTATCTCAACGGCGCTGTATTCGTTCTCTCCGAGTTTCATCGTCTTTTTTACAAAATCAATATTAGTGATGGCATATTTATTATCAAAATCCTGTTGAATTTTAAATGCCGCGGAAGACTGGATGCTATCGTTGCTGATATCTTCCAGCAGGTTGATCTGCTCAGTATTGCTTTTGCGGGGCAAATAGATCTTGAGTTTGAAAATATTTGCATCTGCACGGATGCCTAATGCATCCTCCACCCCTATCCCTAAAATAAGTTTGGGTAATTCTTCATTTCCCAGGTCATAGCCCGCATTATTCAGCAGGTTATCTGCCACACCGCTTACATACCTGTAATTTTCATCCACTCCTTTCAAATAAATGACCGGCTGGTTCTCCCCGTTTTGCAGCATGGCCTTTTCTTCTACTACCAGTGAAAAAATCTTAACTCCTTCCAATCCCTTTAATTTTTGCAATTGCTCCGGGGTGATGCTTATCATTTTCCCGGTGGCAGGGGTGATTTTTATATCCGTATAAAAAGAAGAATATAATGATTTGACCAGCCCTTCAAATCCATTGAAGACACTCAGCACCAGTATCAGGGCTGCCGTACCGAAAACAATGGCGGCAATACTTATCCATGCAATGACATTGATGGCATTGGTTGATTTTTTTGCTTTGAAATACCGCCATGCAAAAAGGAACTGCAAGGTATTGGGTTGATTGGTTAAAAGTTATTGGGGTTATCCTTCTTTTCTTCCTCAATTTTTTTAAATATCTCTTCCATTTTGAAAACATGTTCCAGCGTATCATCCTGAAAAAATTTCAGCACGGGAATGCTGCGCAACTGGTGCCGCACTTTGGCCGCCAGTTCTTTTTTAATTTCATGGTGCCGGTCTTCAATTTTGTGCAGGGCGCCTTTTACATCTTTCACCTGAAAAAAGCTCAGGTATATCCTTGCTTCCAGCAGGTCTGGCGTCACTTTCACCGATGAAATGGAAACCATGCCCCCGTCTATCATGTTCAGGCCCAATCGTTGAAAAATGGTATTCATTTCGCCATTTAGCAAGCCCGCTATCTGTTTCTGTCTTTTACCTTCTTCCATACGTTAAGAATTAACAGCCCGCCGCCGCTAAAGCTATGGCGGGCGGGGTAAAATTAGTTACTTTGCGGCTTCGCACCATGAAGCAATATTCACGGATCTTTCAATACCTCGGCGCCTACAAAGGAAAAATTGTTCTGTATTTTCTGTTTACACTGCTCAGCATCATTTTTTCCATTGTATCTATTGGTATGCTGATGCCTTTCCTGCAATTAATTTTTACCGGAAAAACCACCATTGATGGCAGTTCCAATCAGGTTATCCAAAGCATTAATGACTTTATCAATGATTTTGCCGGCAACGATAAAGGATTAGCGCTCGGCTTCATCTGCCTACTTATGGTCAGTTTTATCATTTTGAAAAACCTGTTTCTCTATTTGTCTTATTATGTTCTCAACCCGCTAAAAAACAAAATTGTAAATCATCTTCGGGAAGACCTTTATGACAAAGTATTACGCCTGCCTATCGGCTTTTTCAATGAAAAACGAAAAGGCGACCTGATGAGCCGCATGACCAATGATATCGGCGAAGTGGAAGGCTCTGTGGTTGGCACCCTGGAGGGGTGGATCAGGGACCCGATGACCATTATTGTAACACTTACTGTTCTGTTTCTCATTAGTGTCCAACTCACTTTATTTATACTAATACTTATTCCGGTACTGGGGCTGGTCATTGGCCGTATTACCCGATCGTTGAAAAAACATTCGCAGGAAGTAGCCCATAAATATGGAGAAGCCCTGTCCACCCTTGATGAAACACTCGGCGGCCTTCGGGTGATAAAAGCATTTAACATTGAAAAATTGCTGAGGACAAAATTCTTCAAGACCAATGAAGAATTGCTGACAGCAAAGAACAAGATTGGCTATCGAAGGGATCTTGCCTCTCCCATGTCTGAAGTATTGGGAGTAATTCTTTTTACTGCTGTACTCTATGTTGGTGGAGGGTTAGTGCTAAAAAAACAGCTACTTGAAGCGTCTGCCTTTTTGGGGTTCCTGGGCATCTTTTACAATATCATCAATCCTGCAAAAGCTCTTTCTACTTCATTCAGTAATATGCGGAAGGGTGCTGCGGCTATCAACAGGATTGAAGAAATTCTGCAAACCCCGGTTACTGTTGACGATAATCCCAATGGAAAACAGCTAGATGAATTCAAAGACAGGATAGAATTCAGGAATGTAAGTTTTGCCTATGATGATGCGGTGATATTGGATAACATCAATCTAATAGTAGAAAAAGGAAAAACTGTGGCATTGGTTGGTTCCAGCGGGGCGGGAAAATCTACATTGGCTGATCTTGTGCCGAGGTTTCATGATGTGACGGGTGGTGAAGTGCTGATTGACGGCATCAATATCAAGGATTATTCACTGCACTCTGTCCGCAGCCTGATGAGTATTGTGACACAGGAACCGATTTTGTTTAATGATACCATTGCTAATAATATTGCACTTGGTTTCCAGGGGGCAACAGATGAACAGGTATTAGAAGCGGCAAAAATTGCCAATGCGCATGATTTCATCATTAAAAAAGAAGGCGGCTATAAAAGCAATATCGGCGACAGGGGCAGCAAACTCAGCGGTGGGGAAAGACAACGCCTCACTATTGCAAGGGCAGTATTAAAAAATCCCCCGATTTTGATTTTAGATGAAGCTACCTCTTCTCTCGATACAGAAAGTGAAAGATTGGTACAGGATGCCATTAATAACCTGATGACCAACCGTACTTCTATTGTTATTGCTCACCGCCTCTCCACTATCCGCCATGCAGATGAAATAATTGTACTGCAAAAAGGAAAGATAGTTGAAAGAGGAAATCATGAGCAGCTGCTGGCGCAAAATGGTTTCTACCGAAAGCTGGTGGATATGCAGGAGGTGAGGTAATTAATTCTTCAACACCTCTCTCGAAATAACCAACTTCTGTATCTCACTCGTTCCCTCTCCAATCGTACAAAGTTTTGCATCACGGTAATGCTTCTCCACAGGGAAGTCTTTGGTGTAGCCATAGCCGCCAAATACCTGCACGGCATCATTGGCCACTTTCACCGCCACTTCGCTGGCATAGTATTTTGCCATAGCAGCTTCCTTGGTCATCGGTTGTTTTCTTTCCTTCAGGTCGCAGGCCTGCAAAGTGAGAAGGTCTGCCGCCATTATTTCGGTCGCCATATCTGCGAGCTTGAATGATATACCCTGGAAATTGGAAATGGGCTGATCAAACTGGTGACGCTCCTGCGAATATTTCAACGCAGCCTCATAAGCTCCTTTGGCAATACCTAAAGAAAGAGATGCAATGGAAATTCTTCCACCATCCAGCACTTTCATCGCCTGTTTGAACCCATCGCCCACTTCGCCGAGGCGGTTGGCATCAGGAATACGGCAATTATCAAAAATCATTTCGGCGGTTTCGCTGGCCCGCATGCCCAGTTTATTTTCTTTTTTCCCTGCGCTGAAACCTTTTGTCGTCATCTCTACAACAAAAGCAGTGGAATTATTTTTTGTTCTTGGTTCACCTGTTCTGCAGATTACCACAGCCACATTGCCGCTTTTTCCGTGGGTTATCCAGTTCTTTGTCCCATTAATAATCCACGCATCGCCATCCTTCACAGCGGTGCATTTCATATTGCCCGCATCACTGCCGGTGTTGGCTTCGGTAAGTCCCCACGCACCTATCCATTCTGCGGTTGCCAGTTTGGGCAACCACTTTTTCTTTTGCTCTTCATTTCCAAACGTCATGATATGGCCGGTGCAAAGTGAATTATGCGCCGCCACACTCAATCCTATGGAACCACAAACCTTGGAAATTTCTTCTATCACCGTTTTGTATTCAAAATAGCTAAGCCCTGCGCCTCCGTATTCTTCCGGAACAAGCACACCCATCAGACCGAGCTTTCCCATTTCTTTAAAAATATGTATGGGAAATTCCTGTTTTTCGTCCCACTCCATCACATGGGGTTTGATATGTTGTTGTGCAAAATCACGGGCCGTTTGTGCCACCTGTTGCGTCAGTTCTGCTGGTTGAAAATTCATAAAGATTTTATCGCTGGTGAATGTTTTAATAACTGTGCCACTCCAAATAGGGGTGGCACAGCCTTAGGCCTCATAGCAAGGGCAAGCAAGCATCAGAGGCCATGCAAGGTAAGGGAAATTTTGAAAAAACTAACAAGTGTTAGTAGTTGAATGATAAGCGGTTTTTTTACTTCTCAAATGAGAGTGTAAGCCCATCATAAGCGAGATGGATACCATCGGGCAGTTCCGCTTCAATTTCGTCGTGGCGGCCAAGCTGATGTGATATATGAGTAAAATAAGCCTCCGGTACTTTTAGCTCCTGCACCATTTGAATCGCCTCTTCAAGTGTAAAATGGGATATATGTTTTTGCTTGCGAAGGGCATTCAGCACCATCGCTTCACTGCCTCTTATTTTTTCCCTCTCGCTTTCCTCAATCCGGTTGGCATCGGTAATGTAGGTGAATTTGCCGAACCGGAAACCCATCACCGGCATTTTCAGATGCCAGACAAGAATGGGAACAACAGGGATATCGCCGATGGTAAATGGTTCAAGCGAAATAGTGTTCAGGTTCAGTTCAGGAATGCCGGGATACTTAGTATCGGTAAATGCGTAATAAAAATCCCGGCGTACGGCTTCCTCAGTCACTGAATCGGCAAATACATCAATCGGTTTTTTTGTAAAAAAGTTGAAAGCCCGTATATCATCCAGTCCCGCCATATGGTCTTTATGCGGATGCGTGAAGAGGACGGCATCAAGATGTTTTATTTTCTGGCGCAGCATCTGGTAACGGAAATCCGGGCCTGTGTCCACCACAAAAGTTGTTTTAGCGGATTGAACCAGTATGCTGGACCGGAGCCGTTTGTCTTTTTTATCCGCTGACGAACACACTTCACAGTCGCATCCGATTAACGGAACACCGCTGCTGGTGCCGGTACCGAGAAAGGTTATTTTGAGGGGAGGACAAGTCACTCAACAAATGTAAACCGTAAATGGTTTACTCACCATTTTCTTCCGCCTGAAGTTTTGAAACTATTTCAGCATGAAGTTTTCGGGATTCATCAGTAAGGCTTTCCGGAGAAATATCCAGTTGGGGGATCAGGTCAATCAGTGTGTTGATGCGGCCTTCGGTTTGTAAAAACTTGTTCAATACCACCACTTTTTTCTCTTCCAGTATGCAGTAGCCGCTCTGGAAGGTTCCTCTTTCATAGCGCAGTACATATCCGGCCTCTTCGGGGATAGCCTCCAATTTATCAAGTGTGGACTGGGTGTATTTCATAAAAGCAAATTTAATTGAGATATACGGTATGCTTTTTAAAATTATCCACAGAAAAAATTAAATTTGAGAAAATCAAGTCGCCACCATTGAAGCCTGTTTTTCATATATTGGTATTGACGGCAATCAGTCTGAGTTCAGCTGCTCAGAAAAAAGTCCCCTCTTTTGGCAATATCGATATTGAAGATCTCAAAATGAGCTCCTGTGATTTTGAACCGGGTGCCCCTGCCCTGCGCTTATTTGACATTACCGATATAAACTATATTCTTTACTATTCAGGTGAATCAAAAATGAAGATTGAACAGCGGGTACGCATCAAAATCTTCAATGAAAAAGGGTATGAATTCGCTTCTGTAAAGATCCCTTACATCAGTAAAAGAGGTATTGGAAAGATCAAGGAACTGAAAGGAATAGTCTATACACTGGATCCTTCCGGGAAGGTTATCAAAGAGGAGCTTGAAAAAGAAGATTTCTTCAAGCAAAAAGCAGTTGAATATATGGGAGTAGTATCATTTACATTCCCAAACATAAAGCCGGGCAGTGTAGTAGAATATAGTTACACAAGGGTTGAGAACAACATCCCTTATATTGATCCATGGATCATTCAAAGCGAGATACCCGTCAAATATTCTTCCTGCATTATCACACTACCTCATAACTCATTACTGAAAGAAAAACTATTTGGCGCTGATTCAGTTGACCGAATCGTCGAAAAACCTCCCAATGAACGACCTGTGAAAAAAACATATTTCAAAGAAAATGTCACTTCATTCAAGCCCGAACCATTTATGAGTTCAGCAGTGGATAACCTTATGAAGATGATTTACTTTCATATTCCCGCACGCCACCCACTTGTTTCCTCTGTTTCGGATGATATGGACTGGGATGATATAGGCACTTATTTTGTTCGTGCAAAGCTGGATAGCCAGTTCCAGAAAACATTGCCCGATACAGAAAAGCTGATTGATTCTGCAAACAAGATCACTTCACTACAGGAACGAATACGTTATTTATATAATGCAGTAAAGAGACAGGTACCTAAAAAGCATGAACAAACCTACATGCCAAAAGATATATTGGAAACCTGGAATAATCGCTCAGGGAATACAGCAGACATTAATTTGATCTTGCTAAATCTGCTAAAGAAAGCGAATGTAATTTGTTATCCTTTGCTTGCAAGTACCCGTGAAAATGGTCTGATCAATAAAGAATTTCCAAGTTTTTCTCAATTGAACGCACTGGATGTAGTTGCTATGGCAGATTCCTTGAAATTTTACCTGCTTGATGCGAGTTTGAAATATCAGTCACTTTCTGCCCCACCCCTTAATATATTAAACCGGGAAGCATTACTATTAAGACCAGGATTCATTGATTGGTTTTCAGTTGAAGATCAAAGGCCTCTTTTATTGCAAAATATTAATCTTTTTTGCTCATTGAAGGAAACTGGTATGATAGAAGGAGAAGCATCTGTTCAGCATTATCACTACACCAAAGAATATATTCAGGATTCAACGTTGAGGGAGCAAAAACGAAAAGAAAACAAATACCTGGATAAAAAGACACAAGGATTGACGATCATCTCCACCAACCAGGAAGTCACAGCGGATGAAAATGATCCGATATACGAAACAATTAAATTTACCTATGAACCACAGCACGCAGATAATTATTATTTTTTTAACCCCCAGTTTTTGGCCCCACAAAAAGACAATCCTTTCCTTGCTGATAAAAGAAAAACCGATATTGATCTGCTTTGTAACCAACAAACGATCATTTCGATCAACCTGGAAATACCCCCCACAATTGAAATAGATCACCTGCCCAAGAATATAATTGTAAGAGCCCCTGATTCAAGCTTCTACTATAAAAGGTCTTATAGTTTTAATGGCACAACTCTCTACCTGACACAGATATTCGAAGTGAAAAAGGCAATTTTCCCGAGAGAAAATTATGCTGGCATAAAAGAATTTTTTGGACGTATGTATACCCT
>CAYHPA010000150.1:0-8150 GCA_964358155.1 uncultured Chitinophaga sp. | reverse complement strand
CGGTAAAGCAACTGATGGGATATAATAACCGGGCACTCATTTATGAGATCATTTCAGCCTATGGATTTAATGAAAAACAGGTGGATGAAGTTGTGAAGCTGGCAGAAAGCGATTCGGGAAAATATATCCCATCTCCTTCGGGTGAATACCGCATCATCAAACACCGGCATTGGTTTATCATCAGCCCGGTGGTGGCTGTGGAATCGGAGAATATTATTATTGAAAAGGAGGATAAGGAAATCATTTTTGCTGATGGAAAACTTCGGATTGAAGTAACCGGCAACCAGCAACCGGCAACCAGTAACCATATCGCCTGTCTTGACTTTAATGCAATTTCCTTTCCGTTGCTGCTCCGCAAATGGAAACAGGGGGATTATTTCTATCCGCTTGGTATGAAGAAAAAGAAAAAGCTCTCCCGGTTCTTTATTGACCAGAAACTTTCCAAATCAGAAAAAGACAAAGCATGGGTGATTGAGAGTGATAAAAGAATCATTTGGGTGGTTGGCCAGCGCATTGATGAACGCTTTAAAATTACTGACAAAACTAAATCCTGCTTAAAATTCTCTTTTACATATAACGTATAGAATAATATTTACAGGCCTGTATCCATCCTTATACTTCTTACGAAATTATCAACCGGGTCTAAGTCAGATAATAAGTAAGCCGTGACAATAACAAAGACAATACCGAATATGGCTCCCCAGATGTGAGCGGAGTGATTGATATTATCCTTTCCCTTTTTTGCCAGGTAGTGAGAAACGATAAGGTAAAGAGGCGCAAAAATATATCCGGGTATATTCACTCCCGGGATGAATATAAGACCAATACCTGAGCGGGGTTCCAATACCATTCCGGCGAAAATAACAGCACTAACAGCGCCGGATGCCCCGAGACTGCGATAATAACTGCTATGACGATGTTTAAAATAAGTAGGTAGTAAACAAAAGCCAAGCGCAAGGATATACATGGTCAGGTAAAGCATTTTCCCTTTTGTTTCCCCGAATATCTGCTGAAAACCATTTTCTTTATCCGGAGTATTTGAATACTGTATTCCCGTTTCTACATTGGTGCCGAAAGAATAAAGGGCATACATATTAAATATTAGATGGAAATAATCTGCATGAATAAGGCCACAACTGAAGAAGCGGTACCACTGTCCTCTGTTTACGGACGGGGGGTAGAAAATAAGATCGTCAATCATGCGTTGGTTGCTGAAAGCCGTTATAGAAATAATTGCTGTAATGATAACAATAATCAGCGTAAAAGTAAACTGTTCCATTTCTTAAAAATAAAAGCAAATTCTCAATCTGAAGTGCTTATTTATGATGGTATTTTTCATTTTTCAAAATAGTGCAAGCCCGGTACACCTGCTCGGCCAGTATCAGCCTCACCAGCTGGTGGGGAAAAGTAAGCTGTGAGAGACTCCATTTATAATCAGCCCTTTTCAATATGGCATCATCAATGCCAAAAGCGCCGCCGATGAGGAATACAATATTTTTTACACTTGTATTGGCCCTTGCCTGCATAAAAGCAGCCAGCCCTTCAGAACTGAGTTGTTTTCCTTTTTCATCCAGCGCTACCAGGTAATCATCCTTTTCCAGCCATTCCAGTATGGTTTCCCCTTCTTTTTTTTTCAGGTCCATTTCGCTCATCATCGCAGCATTTTTTGGCACCGGAATGATGGTCCACTGCACCTTAAAATATTTTGAGATGCGGCGGGTAAATTCTTCCACACCCTCTTTTATATAAGGCTCGTTGTTTTTGCCGATTGACCAGAAGGAAATCTTCATACCCCCAACCCCTAAAGGGGAGTTTGGTGAATTCCCATAAAGAGTGGAAGAGTAAAAATAAAAAAGCCGTTGCAATTGGCAACGGCTTTTGCATTATTTGCAATTGTTTATTTTATCTCGTAATCTTTCTTAAAAGACATCAGCGTGGACCGGTACAGCACATTTCCTGTGTCCAGTGTTGCCGCTTTGCTGTAGTACTGGTATGCTTCGGAAAGATAATGGGCATCTTCCAGCATAAAAGCAAGGCGGTAGGCCTGCTCGGCCGGAGCTTCAAATGGCGCACCCATGCTTTTCAGGTTGCTGAGCATCTTATCATAGTTCTCTTTGGTTATATAGTTGAGCACTTTCAGTTCATCATTTTCCTCGCCGGTAATGGCTGCTGTCCAGTAGTAGCTTTTGCCTGCTGTTAATTTGGCCGAAAAGTCTGTGATCGGGATCTTCAGTTTGGACAATACCATTTTTGACATAGGCTCACCAATATTATCGCTGTTGTAGATGTAAAAGTCAAATGTTTTAGCATCGGCATACGATTTCCAGGACAAAGGAAATTCTCCGCCTGAGTAGTTAATCGTATCGAGCCGCGGATCAATCCAGATATTGTTGATGGAACGGCTTACAGCACCGACTGTATTCATATAGGCTTTCCGGTTGCTGCCGGGGCTTCCGCTTGATTTCGTCATGGATGCCCACACGTATTTCACATAATTGGAACTTACAGAACTGCTGCTCACTTTACAGGAGTCACCAAATTTGCTGAGCTGATAATTGCCTGCTTTGGTGAAAGAAAACATAGCAGCTTCGTTGCATATGAGTGTAACTGACCCGCCTGTAGCCACTTTCACGGTAGCGGCGCTGTTAAGCATCTTGCCCACTTTGGCTTTGCTTTCAACTCCGTTTTCCACAACGGCTACATTACCCTTAAAGCTATACAGCAGGAACTCGCTTTGCGCTGATGCAGCCAGGGTGAATGTAAATAAAAGGATAAAGAATAGTGTTTTTTTCATCTTGTTTAAGGTTTATGATAAAGCGTTATTAGTGATGATGTGGTTTAAAAACTGTTTTGAAACCAAATTTCTTGTGCATCCATACTGCCCATGCTTCGTAAAAATAGATAACGTCCACCGCCAGCAGGATCGTTATGATGCTAAACTTCATATCTACTTTCAACCTGTATTTATCATACAAATAAATACCAAGCCATATAAATAAGATGCCTGACAACACCTGGGCGATCTTGGCTGCCAGGTGAAACCAGATATGACTTTCCAGGTAATAATGTACAAAGAACGACATGTGCAACCAACAGACAATAATGGCCAGCAGGAGGTTGCCCCACAAAGGTACTTTTTTAATATAACTTTTGTCAAGGGCCATAGAAATTATATTGGCATGGATTACAACCCCGTTCATGTCAGGTATTGATTTTCCGGCGAACCTTTCGTTCATGGGGGTAAAGAACTTATCAGCTAAATCAGCAGGATTGGTGTTAATGTAACCAAAGAGTATAATCCTGTCACGGATAAGAGACGAATCAAATTCTCCTGTCATTATTTCATCAAAACCCAGCGTCCAATAGTGATCCACTTTTCGTGTATAGTTGATGATCAGTTTTTTCCCTTTCATCTTCAAAAGTTGTTCGTAGGCAGCAGGGGCATATTGTTTTACTACTTCAGTCGAAAAAAAGTTATAGGCTTTGCCGGCATGGTCAATAAAAAAGGGTTCTATGTAACGAACAGAAGATACACTATCAGTAAATAAGTTTACATGTGCATAACTGGCTGCAGTTTTAAAAAAATCGCCGGCAAAATTCACCGTGTCGCCTTCTTTGCCGCTTAAAACTAATTTTCTCCCGACAATAAGATTTTTATTTTTCGCAAAACTGGCGTTTAACATGGAGTCTTTCTCGGGTTCTCTTTCACCATCAAAATAAGCATCAAGGGCCATAACCCTGGGTCCATAAGTTGCCACTTTATCGATCAGCAGCGCTAAACCTTCTCTGTCTGAATTTCCGATATTGACAAGGGTAATCCTCTTGTCAACAAGGATATCTGGCTTCTTGCCCAGTTTTGAATAAGTAATATCGTTAAAATCAAAGTCCTTTAAACCCAATTTTATTGGATTCATAATACCAAGATTCAGGGGTATAAGACTTAGAAGATAAATGAAAATAAATACCCAAATGGTCGCAAGAATCGTATCCCTTTCTGTCAGGTATTTGGTCACCCGTCCATGCACTTTGCGGGCATGGTGCCTGAAATTCTTTTTCTTGGGCGATTGCTCCTCGTGATGGCTGTGAGTATCCTCGTGATGGCTCATAAACTCTTTAATGATTTGATAAACATCCGGCTTATTACAACTTTTTGGCGCTTCAAAGCTACATTGCTTTTGCCAGTGCAGCTATAACCACTAAGTAGTAGCTGACATTCCCCTGTAAATCCGTATTTTAGTAGGTCTAAATTTATGCGAATTTCCTTATCCATAGTATTTGGATGCCTCTTATTTCTGGCATCAGGGTACGGCGTGGCCGCACAGGCTCCACCCAAACCCAGGGATACAACCATACAAGGGCCGCAAACCTTTGCAATGATCATGGGGATTTCCAGCTACAAATATGTCCGCCCACTCACTTATGCCGATAAAGATGCCGAAATGTTCAGGGACTACCTCAAGTCTCCCGGTGGGGGCAGATTACCTGAAGATAATATTTACTGCCTGCTGAACGAGAATGCCACACTTGCTAACTTTTATTCCAAAGGCTTTCAATGGTTGAAAGTAAAAAAACTGCAGCAGGGCGACCGGTTGTTCATTTACCTGGCCGGTCACGGTGATGCGATTGATGAAGACCAGTTCTTCTATCTCGCTTATGATTGCAATCCTGCCGGCGATAAAAACAATTACCTCGTAGGCGGCGCCATTCAGTTGTTCAACCTGAAGAAAAAAATAGCGACCGAAACAGCCAAAGGTGTAGAAGTATATTTCATAATGGACGCCTGCCGCACCAGCGAATTACCCGGAGGATCGGAAGGACAGAATTTTCTAAACTCTGCCATATCAGAAAAAAGAGCCGGGGAGATCATCATGCTGGCTACAGGAGCAGGGCAGGAGTCGCTGGAGGATGCCACAATCGGCGCCGGACACGGATTGTTTACCTATTATCTTATTGATGGATTGACCGGCGTGGCTGATACAGAAGGAACTAAAGACAATAAAATAACCCTGGAAGAGATTCAAAAATATGTGGACAAGAATGTGCCCGCAGTAGCTCAGCAACGCTTTAAAAGAAAGCAAGACCCATTTTTCTGTTGTAATGAAAATAGCAGCAAGATTATCAGCATTGTTGACACCGTTTATCTGAAAAAATGGCTGGACTTAAAGAAACTACAGGCATCAGGAGGAGCCAGCGCCGCCGTATCTCCGAGGAGCCGGGGCCTTTCCTTTACAGCAGACACATTGCTGATAGAAGCATACAATTATTTTAACCAGGCGATAAAAGAAAGCAGGCTGACTGGAAAAGAATCGGCTGAATATTATTATGAGCTGATGCAAAAGAATTTTCCCGGAAATTCATACACCATCGATGCCCAGTCCACCCTTGCAGTAGAGTTCATCAATTTTGCACAGAGCAAAATCAATTTGTACCTGGATTGCAAGGATGCTTCATCAGTACAGAAATTGCGGGCACAAATTGATGAGGAGGAAACAACAGACGAGGTGACGAGCAGCCTTGACAGGATGGAAAAAGTGGCCCAGCAGGAATTTTATGAGGTGGGTAAAATGCTGGAGAAGGCTATTGATATCATCAACCAGGACGACCCTGATTTTGCCAAATCCCTGATGGGGCGTATGTATTTTTTTAAGGCAAGGGGATATTTTGGCAAGGGAAAGAAAGTAGTGGACATCAATAATGCTTTTCAATATGCCTACACGGCTTATACGGCAGATAAAAATGCTGCTTATATCCTGAACACACTTTCCAACCTGCACCTGGATGTGAACCGGTACGACAGCGCTATTTTCTATGCCAACAAAGCCATTGTGGCCGCTCCAAAATGGAGATATCCATATGTTACCCTGGCATTCTGCTACAAGACGCTGAACAAGCCTGATTCCGCCATTAAGTTTTACAACAAATCAATAGAACTGGACCCCGGAAACGCAGATGCATGGGTGGACCTGGGGCATTATTATTATTCTCTGGGCAAAGGCGATTCTGCCATTGCCAAATATGAAAAGGCGCTGGAGATTGATCCCCGGAATATTTATGCCAGCAATAATATCGGTTGGCTATACCAGGAAAGAAAGGAGTATGATAAAGCCATCAGCTATTTCAAGAAAAGTATTGCGGCTGACCCCAAATTCATCAACGCCTATAATGGTATCAGCAAAACTTTTTTCCAGGCAGGTGAGTATGATTCGGCCAGAGTGTATTATTCAAAGGCCTTTGCCAATTACCGGGATAAATCCATTGTGAATAATTATATCGGTAATTTTTTCCGTGACCTGAAAGTGTATGACTCGGCCAAGGCTTACTACCGGATGGCGGCCGAACTGGATCCTAACTATGAGGAAGCCTATAATAATCTCGGCCGCTCCAGTTTTGCATTAAAGGAATATGACTCGGCCAATTATTATTACCGGAAGGCGCTGGTGGCCAATCCTTATTCTGCCAACTCGCTTATCAACATAGGACTTGTGTTTAAGGCATTAAAGATGCCGGATTCAACTTACAACTATTTCCAACAGGCCGTGATGCTGGAACCGGGCAATCCGTCTATCCTCAATAATCTTGGTGTAGCTTATGGACAGGAGAAGAGTTTTGACTCTGCAAAAAAATACTTTCGAAAGGCCATCATCGTAAAACCCGATTACAAACCAGCCTCCAATAATCTTCTGAAGATATTCCGTGAGCTGAACCAGCTGGACTCCGTTACTAATTTTATGAAAGGCACTTCCTTTCTTGACCCTAATGGGGCCAACTTTATGAGCGATATGGGAATGATCTTCCTTGACCAGAAAAGGTATGACTCTGCCAGGTGGTATATGCGCAGGGCTGTGGCCAAAGAGCCGGACAATGCACAGTTTTATAGTAATATGGGCCTTGTGCTGCAGGGAATGAAACAGTACGACTCAGCAAGAGTGTATATGCAGCGGGCAAGCCGGATGGCCCCGGAAAATGTTGTTATCATGCAAAACCTGTCCGGTGTTTTCAAACAATTGAAAAAATATGATTCCGCAGCTTTCTATTTCAAAAAGATAGTAATGAAAAACCCGGATGCGGGGATACAGACATTTCAGGACATCGGTAATTTTTTTACCGACATCAGGTCGTATGATTCTGCGATTGTTTATTACAAAAAAGCCATGCAACAGGGATATGAGAAATTTGCATCGCCCTATGTAAGGACAGGTAACGCCTTTCTGAATATGGAAATGCCCGATTCGGCAATTGTATATTTGCGCAAAGCCGTGCAGATTGATTCCACTTCCTATTCAGCATTGCACAGCCTTGGATTAACCTTTCATTCCATGCAACGCTATGATTCAGCAATTAATTATATCCAGAAGGCAATAAAAATTGACCCCACAAAAGGCAAGATATATTTTGAACTGGCCTGCAGCTATGCGATGAGCAATCAGACGGACAAAGCAATTCTTTACCTTGCACAGGCCTACCAGCGGGGATATAAAAATACAGATGCATTATTGACCGACCCCGACCTGAGTAATCTCAAAAACTTGAAGGGCTTTATTGACCTGCTGGATAAATATGTGCCGGATTGGAAGAACAGACAGTAGGTAAAGGTTTCCTGCCAAAATTTTGCTCCACAAAGCCACGAGAAGTTTATTCAATAATTCATGTCATCGACGAGTCCCTCCGGTGATTTCTTTTAGTGCTAACTGTGTGAAGGAGGAGACTCGTCTGGGAAGGAGTGGGAATTAAATTAAATAAAAAAGCTGGTAATGAATACCAGCTTTTGTGACCCCGTCAGGATTCAAACCTGAAACCTTTTGATCCGTAGTCAAATGCTCTATTCAATTGAGCTACGGGGCCGATGGGCGGCAAATATAGCCCAAAATTTTTTACCCTTGAACAAGGAGTCGACAGAATTAAAAAAACCGGGCTGAATTGCCCGGTTTTTTGTTATTGCTATTTTGATTAGTCTTTAAATTTAGAAAGTAACCTGAGTATCTCCAGGTACAACCAAACCACTGTTACCAGTAATCCAAAAGCACTATACCACTCCATGTATTTTGGAGCTTTCATCTCAATTCCTTTTTCCACGTTGTCAAAGTTCAGCAGCAGGTTAAAGGAAGCAAGTCCTACCATCAATACAGAAAACCCGATACTTAATGGTGTAT
>CAYHPA010000149.1:0-8154 GCA_964358155.1 uncultured Chitinophaga sp. | reverse complement strand
GGTACAGGTAGTCCCAACGCATCTGGTCAACTACAATGCCAACGACTAATTTAGGACGCTGAAGGGTTTGTGCCTGCAGGGAAGCTGAAAAAATCAATGTCACTACTGCTGTAAATAATCTTTGCATGAATGCTTATTTAGGGAAGAACAAATGTAAGACATTGGGTGGTTACAATCTACCTGGTGGCTATCTGCTTTGATGAGGAACCGGTTAATGGTGCTGCATACTTAAGAACGGGGTTCGCAATTTTTAAAAAACTCCCAGATCATTTCATTTCCATTAAAATCATTGCAAACTTTTCCGATGATGATCTTCGGCAGGTAAGGGGAGCCACCGGGTAATGTATGCCCGCCGTTAATCACCTTGATGAGGCAAACTGTTGTATTATTTTTCCCTCCGCTGTAAGTATATTTTACAGCTGTGCAGCCGTCCAGCCTGTTCTTATCCGGCAGTTCTTCCATCAGCGCTTCTTTTTTTATTGAATCAATAGATATGTATCGTTGAATGGTGCTATCAGTTGATGTGCATCTCCCCCTTCCTCCGGACATTTTGTTACCCACCAGGCCACCTTCATAAGGTACCAATGGGTCTTTTGTTCCGTTTATCATCAGCACAGACACAGGATTGGCAGGATAGAAGTTGTCGTATATCCTTTCTGGAATGCTGGCACATACAGGGGCTATCGCTAGCAGACGATGGCTGAGTTTGTAAGAAAGATAGATGGAGAAGAAGCCGCCGTTGGAAATACCGGTGGAAAACACCCGCTTTGTATCTATTGCATAATTTTTTAACAGGGTATCCAGTAATTGTGATATAAATTCTATATCATCATTAGCTGTTATTTCTTGTTTAAATTCCCTTCCGTCATTCCATTGTTTGTTGATCCCGTTTGGATAAACAGTGATGAAATTTTTTTTGTCGGCTATCCCATCCATCTTCATATAGTTTTGCATTTGTTTGCTGTTCCCTCCGCCGCCATGAAAAATCATTACCAGTGGTAATGCAGTTTTGCCATCGTATTGTGCAGGGAGGTGAAGGATGAATTCTCTTTTTTCCTCATTTACTGTAAAACTTCCATTGATGTCTTTCTGTGCAAAACTGCGGGTGCAGGTAAAGGCAAAGCATATCAGCAAAAACCGGGTCTGTAGCATACGATTGAATTTGCAATAAGATACTGACGCAGGCAGATAGTTTAATGTTGCATTTTATGTCACTCTTTTATAATCCGTCAGCTTTCTCTTCTTGCACTGATAAATTTCCAGAATAAAAAAGATGTAGTGATTGAAAGGGCGCCCACCACCCACCAAAGAACATTGAACCCCGAATGTTCTGCCAATTGTGCACCACCCATCGGCCCAAGAGTTTGTGCAGCCGACCATGCCATGGTATATAGTGCAGCATATTGTCCACGGTTGCCCGGCTGCGTCCTTGCAATCCAGTAGCTGTTCATAAATGGCATGGAGAGAATTTCGCCAAAAGTTACCAGGACGATCATGCTGCAGGCAACCGCCACAGCGGCACCGGGAATATTCAATAGAAGAAATGAAAGGCCAACAATAAATACCCCGGTACTGATATAAACGACATTCTTTCTTCTTCCGTCCAGTTTATAAATTAACACCATTTCGATCAAAGCAATGATGATACCATTAGCTGCCATCAGAAAGCCAATGAAGGGTTCGGAGAAGTGCAGGTTTTTTTTAAAGTAAACCGGCAGGTTGGTAAACAGCTGGAAAAAGCAAGCGGCAAATAACATGGTGATAACAACGAACAGCATATAAGTTTTATCGTTATAAGCTGATTGCATGACCGGGCCATCCGTATTCTTAACCGGCGCTGGTTTATAGTGAACGGGTTTTAAGAACAACCACATCACTAAAGCCGCCAGAATGTTGGTGCAGCCATCCACCCAGAACAGTAATTCATAATTGATATGGGCTAAAAAACCACCGAGACCGCTTCCTACTGCCCAACCAAGATTAATGGCCAGTCGATTGAGTGCATAAGAACGGGTGCGGTTCTCTTCTTTGCTGTAGAAAGCAATGGCTGTGGAGTTGGCAGGGCGAAAAGCTTCATTCACAAAACTGAGCAGGAAAGTAAAAATGCAAATAAGCGGATAGGTTTTCATTTGTCCCAGCGCAAAAAATAAAAGACCGCCGCCAATCAATGTAATCAATTGCACCGGGTAGAAACCAATCTTATCCGTCATCCGCCCGCCCAGCCAGGCGCCGCTAAAGGCGCCGGCCCCAAACATTCCAAACACTATTCCTGCCTCTCCAATGGTGAAACCTAATTTAGTGGTGAGGTACAATGTCATAAAAGGAATCACCATCGTGCCGCTCCGGTTAATAAGCATGATGAGCGACAACAGCCAGGTTTGTTTCGACAATCCTGAATAAGCATTACGGTATGTTTTGGCAGTAGCAGTTATCATACAAGTGTGGCAAAGTTACCGCACGAAGGCCAGCCGATCGTAGTGAAGTAAAAGAAAAATACCGCAGGCAACCGTTTGCGTCCGGTTATACGATATGGGTTGCAGAATAGACTTTATTCAATATATTTATTCCTCAAATAAAATTTATTATGAAGAAGTACTTTATTCTTACGTCGGTTGTGGCTGCGGCCCTTGTTTTTTCCAATTGTAATCCCGGTAAAAAAATTGCTAGTGTGCCGCCTCCGAAGTCAACTTATGAAACTGACCTCTCTGTTGTCATTATGAATAATTGTGTTCCATGCCACATACCGGCCAAAGGGGGACGTAAAAAAGCTTATGATACCTACGCCAGTGTGAAAACAGATATAGATGAAATGATCAAACGGATTGAACTGAACCCGACGGACAGGGGCTTTATGCCGTTCAAAGGCACAGCAAAACTTCCCGACAGCACCATCGCTGCCTTTAAAAAATGGAGGGATGACGGATTACTGGAGAAATAATTTCTGCATATCATTTTTTAGAATAGTATCGGTCTGCCAGCAATGAAATGGGCAGACCGATTGCTATAATAAGGATGCCCATGGCGATCAAAGAGTTTTTTATGTTGTCAAAATATTTCTGATACTGCATACCAAAATCTACCCCGAAAGCCAAAGGCACTACCAGCAGGTTCATCAAACACCATACAAAAATTCCGTAAACAATTCCCACAACAAACTTATTATTTAACAGCATTCTTATTTGCCGGAAGCAAAGAAAAAAGAATAAAGTGAATGAAATGGAAATAAGAAAATGAAACAATAGCCCCCACGCTGCCATCGTATTAAGGTCTTTTGTCATAACTTCTTTTCCTAATGCAGCGCTGGCAATGTAGCGGAATACCCGGGCAGGGTTATTGCCTGTGTTAATATAGTATTGGATGGAGGCAGCTGCCGCATCAAGAGAACCGGCAATGAGCCCGGTAATTACAACTGCTTTGAAAAATTTACGGGTGGTCATAGTAGTTTTTTATCCGGACACAGCTTACCTTTTTTTAGCTCTATTATTTACAGCAATGGCAATATTTATGGATAAGGGACAGGATCAAGGTCCATGACCTGGTGCATGTGGTGCAGTAAATGCTTTATATAATCCTGTGCCAGCCATTCAATGGTATGGAGTTCCTGTGTCATACAGGTCCGTTGAGCAACTTCGGGGGACATGCGGTTTAATATTTCGCAAATATGAATGTTCAATAAATACCAAAGGCGGATGAGGCTGATGCTTTCCCATTGCTGGTAGCCCGAAATGGTTACCCATTTTTCCTGGTTATAATTGATGGTTGGTGTGTCTTCGTATTGTGCAATTATAAACCTCCTGATATTGCTTTGGGCGGAATCAATTAAATGCCCGATAAGTTCTTTCTTACTCCATTTGGCAGCAGAAGGTTTATGACTGAACCGGTCTTCCGGTATGGCCTGCAAAGCAGCCATATGGCGGTTGATGATGTCTTTCAGTTCTGCAGCGATTTGGTTCATAGCGAAAAGGTAACCAGATTCTGTAACTTGCATACCTAATTTTTAAAAATATGAAAGTTGTTGCTTGTATTCTTTTTTCTTTTGCTACGGTTATTTTTTCTTCTTGTAACAAAGACGGCGATAACCAGAATAATACGACTACCGCCAAATTCAGTGTTTCCGGGTATGAAGTGACGGTACCCTGTACCATCACTTTCATCAACATATCTGAGAATGCAACCAGCTACCAATGGAGTTTTGGCGATGGCAACACTTCCACACAATCAAATCCCACACATGTTTACAATGCTGCAGGAACATATATCCTGCAACTTACTGTAACGGGACCAGGCGGTTCGGCATCTGCCTGTAAGTTGCTTACGCTGGAGGCTGCACCGCCAACTAACAAGTCTGCCTTTTCTTATTACCAGGAAAAATGCAGTGGCACACCTGTCGGTATCAGTTTTAAAACCATTAATCCACTTTCTGCTAATACGGTATGGGATTTTGGAAACGGGACGGTGAGCCTTGTCCGGGATCCTATTGTGCAGTTTCTTTTGCCCGGCGATTACACGATTAAATATAGTTCACAGTTGGGCTCCATCAGGGACACAGTGATAAGAATCATCCAGATTCAATAAGGCTTAATTTTTCTCCTTCTTGATCTCTGCAGGTTTACTGTCGAGAGGCGCCCCTACAGCAATATCGCAGCGATGCCCCGGTTTGCCATGCTCAGGGTTCATTCCCGGGGCAACTGTATTGCTGCCGGGTGTAGCGTTTGTTGTTGCCGGTAATATTGGTGTAACAGGTTGTGAAATGGACGGGGTGACAGGGTTATTATTTGCAGGTGAAGTGGTAATACTGGGCGTGGCAGCGGGCTTGCTGTCAAGCGGCGCTCCCACAGCAATATCGCAACGGTGACCGGGTTTGCCATGCTCCGGGTTCAGGCCTGCAGCGGTTGCTGTGGTATTTGTTGGTGTAGTAAAAGTTTTTTGTGTTTCAACCGGCTGTGGATTTGATTTAACCATTATCGGGTTATTGGTTGCTGCTGTAGTGGGTGTAACTGTCGGGGTTGTTGGAGCGCTGTTCAATGGCGCACCCACAGCTATATCGCAGCGGTGGCCGGGTTGACCATGTGCAGGATTAAGTCCCACTGCAGTTGTTGTAATCGGAGTAGCAGGTTGGGTGACAGTTGCTACCGGCTGGGTGGTAGTAATAACCGGTTGTGAAGTAGTGGTTGTATTGTTATTAGGCTGAACCTGTACAGGCTGGGTTGTCGTTGGGCTTCCGGGACCAGTTGTTGGTACAATAATGTTCGAAGGCGTGGTAACTGTGCTCTTTTTCCCTCCGGAAGACGAGTTATTACAGGCAGTAAACAGGACGGCTGCTATGGCTACCAATGATACAGATATATGCTTCATATAATTTTCTTTGGGAGGTTGAAGGTACAGAAGTTTTTGGAGATGGGGCGTTTCGCCTGGTAATTGTGATTTCAGGCTTTTATATCCTTACAGGAGGAAGATTTACAGGTTGAAGAAGGATACCCAGGTATATTTATTTATCTGTGAAATTATCCGGGTCTATCATAGTTGCAAGCAATGTCAGCATATTACAATTTTCAATATAATTGCTAAGATCAATTTTGTTCCATGTGTCGGTGGGTCTGTGGTAATCTATATGATCTTCAGTCCCGAAATACAAGAAAGGTATCTTTTGAAGATGAAATGCATAATGATCGCTCAGGTTAGTCCAATCTTCACGGCCTGCTCCTTTATCATGACCCATTAATATTTTTGTATTTGTCCGAAGTTGTATCTCTTTTATGATGTTTTTAAGTGAAGGGTAATGATAAATACCGCAGGCAAATATTTCATTATCATCATTCCTTACAATCATGTCTATATTTAAATTGAATTCTATAGAAGAAAGTTGTAGTGGCTGGTAAAATGCCGGGCACCTTTTATACCTGTTTCTTCTGCGTCAAACGCCGCGAAGATGAGCGAATAAGAATAGGGGTGCTGTTTAAAGTATTTGGCCATTGCTAAAATGCAGGCTGTACCGCTTGCATTATCGGATGCGCCAAAGTAAGTACTGTCCCCTATTTTGCCGAGGTGGTCATAGTGTGCACTTATCACTATATACTTTTCAGGGTGTTGAGTTCCTTTTATCCATCCAAGGATGTTTTTAGCGACAATCATTTTTCCTTTACTAAGCGTTTCAAATGGAAGAATCAGGGAGCTGCCGAAACTGTCCAGACCAGCTTCTCTCATACGGGTTACAATTCTTTCCACTGCTCTTTCGTGACCATCAGAACCGGGTCTTCTTCCTTCACAGGTATCAGATGCTAAATACTTAAGATCCTTTATGATAATGCTGCTGTCAAGAACCCGGGTAGGGGTGACAAAGGGTTTATTAATTAAATCGGCCCGCTGTTTATCCAGTGAAGGATAAGGAAAAGACGATTTTGAAGAGGAACAGTTTATCGCTAAGTATGCTGCAACTAAAACAATGACTGTTACAGAAGTAAGTATAATATGTTTAGGTCTGATCTTCATGATCAGGTATTCTTTTTTGATTTCATCTTATCGAATGTAGGATAGTTTCTAAGAAGCTTAGTAGAATTACAGAACGTACAAGAGTGCGACGCAACGGAAGCCGATAGTAGCACAAAAGCCCCGCAAACAATCCCTCTTAAACCACCTCTTTTCCATACCTTTGCCGCTCTTGAAAACGAGGTATTAAGCACATGAAGAACATCCGCAATTTCTGCATCATCGCACATATAGACCACGGCAAATCCACCCTGGCAGATCGTCTTTTACAGACCACTGGCACCATCAGCGACAGGGATATGATGGACCAGGTGCTGGATGATATGGACCTGGAAAGGGAAAAAGGCATCACCATCAAAAGCCATGCGATTCAGATTAATTATAAGCATAAGGTGCAGTCCTCCTCCGCTAAAGCTTCGGCGGATGAAGAATATATCCTGAATCTGATTGATACACCCGGCCATGTGGATTTTAGCTACGAAGTGAGCCGGGCCCTTGCTGCGTGTGAAGGTTGTTTGCTTTTAGTGGATGCGACACAGGGTATTCAAGCCCAGACTATCAGTAATTTATATCTGGCAATTGACAATGACCTTGAGATTATTCCCATCATCAATAAAATTGATATGGACGGGGCCATGGTGGAGGAAGTGAAGGACCAGATCATTGAACTGGTGGGCTGCAAACCGGAAGACATATTGCTGGCAAGTGCCCGCACGGGTGTGGGTGTGGATGCGATACTGGAAGCCATTGTTGAAAAAATTCCTGCGCCAACAGGCAAGCCCGATGCTCCGCTACAGGCATTGATATTTGACAGCATGTTCAATTCATTCCGCGGCATCATTGTTTATTTCAGGGTAAGGAATGGTTCTATAAAGAAGGGGGACAAAGTAAAATTTGTTTCCACCGACCAGGAATATATTGCCGACGAGGTAGGCATTCTGAAACTAAAGATGACAGAGAAGAGTGAAGTGAACTGCGGCGATGTGGGCTACCTGATCACCGGCATCAAAAATGCGAAGGAAGTGAAAGTGGGAGATACGATCACTTTGGCTGCTAATCCCACGCAGGAGATCATCAAAGGTTTCCAGGAAGTGAAGCCGATGGTATTTGCCGGTATCTTTCCTGTGAATACGGATGATTTTGAAGAATTGCGGGATTGTATGGACAAACTGCAACTGAATGATGCTTCATTGACCTATGAACTGGAAACATCGCAAGCCCTTGGCTTTGGTTTTCGTTGCGGCTTTTTGGGATTGCTGCATATGGAGATCATCCAGGAAAGATTAGAAAGAGAATTTAACCAAACAGTCATCACCACTGTTCCCAACGTTAGTTTTATTGCATACACAACGAAAGGCGAAAAAATCATTGTCAATAATCCGACACAGTTTCCTGATCCTGTAAGAACGGATCATATTGATGAACCATTTATCAAAGCACAGATCATTACCAAACCGGAATACATCGGCAACATCATGACGCTTTGCCTCGGTAAGCGGGGTATCTTGATGAATCAGAGCTACCTGACACAAACAAGGGTGGAGTTGTTGTTTGAAATGCCGCTGACGGAAATTGTTTTTGACTTCTACGATAAATTGAAATCACAGACAAGAGGCTATGCTTCATTCGACTATCATCCCATAGGTTTCCGGGAAGCAGACATTGTGA
>CAYHPA010000148.1:0-8249 GCA_964358155.1 uncultured Chitinophaga sp. | reverse complement strand
ATTTTTCTTTAATACGACATTGACGATTCCGGAGGTTCCTCCTGATGCATCAAATTTTGCTGATGGGTTTGTAATGATCTCTATGCTTTCAATGATATCGGCCGGAATCTGGTCAAGGCTCATGGTAGTGGGCCTCCCATCCACAAATATCTGAGGGGCGTTATTACGCATTGTTACATTACCGTCAAGGTCTACACTCACCGAGGGGACATTTTTCATTACATCCACAGCAGTACCACCCGCAGAAACGATGTTTTTGTCGACACTGAAAACTTTGCGGTCGATACCCAGCCTTAATGCGGGATTGGATGCTGTTACCGTAACATTCTCCAGCAATTTTTCCTCAAATTCAATTTTTATATTGCCCAGGTCTTTATCAAGCGCTCCAAGCATTCCGCTCATATCACCATTATTACCGCCGCCCATCTTCAGGTCAAAAGAAATGGTTTGTTCAAATGGCTTATACCCCACAACAGTTATTCTTAATTTGGACGGACCAAATGCAGGTACATTCTCCAGGCTGAACTCACCATTGGCTTTTGTAAGCATACCAGCTATTACTGCTTCCTTACGTTTTTTAGTAATGGTATCCATCTTGTTCTGGATCAGCTGAACAGATGCATACTCAATCGGCTTGCCTGATTTGGCTTCAACTACTTTACCATAAAAACGGCCGGTGATGTTTTGCCCTCCTCCGGGCCTGTTTCCCCCACCCGGTTGGGCCGAAATGGCATAACTCACTAAAAAAGAGGCAAAAAAGAAGATTATTTTTCTCATTATTGTTATTTAAAATGACAACTGGCTTTTAGACGTGCAAAGCACTTATAACCTGCTGACATTATGGTGACGTCTTGATGAATGGTATAAGACAAACATAAAGGGCAATTGTTTGAAAAAACCAGCTACATTAAATATCAGGAAGTCAATACGGTTATCAGCACCTGCACTGCGCCAATAATAAAGCCAATTACTGCCCCAATTATCTCTACAAAACGGAATTCCTTGGACATGATCTGGTAAAGAATTTCTTCCAGTTTGTCAGAAGAAAAACCCGATACTTTCTTAATAACTATTTGTTCAAGGTCTAGTTCGGTTTTCAGGTTGGCAGCATACTGCTTCATTACCGGCGGAAACAGCAGCTCTATTTCTTTCATGAAAGCTGTCTTCAGTTTACCAATGGTTTTATCGCCAATGAACATGCTGATGACAGGCATCTCATCACTCAAACGGGTCCGCAGAAAATCATCCACATGCTGTTCTATCATGGGCATGATTTTTTTCAGGTTTTCCGGGTCGCTTATCTTTTGTTCAATATCAGTGAAGGAAAGAAATTCGGCACTGACGAGTTTGCCCAGTTTTTCTGCAAACTGCTGTTGTCTTTTGGGAAATATGCCATGGAAAGTAATTCCCAGGATTCTTTTAGGCTCCCGGGGATGAAAAAGCATTTTGATAGCAATCCAGTTGGTAACCCAACCGATAAATGCAGAAATAACCGGGATAATAAGCAGCCAGTAATTCATTTTAATAAAATGTCCGAAGGACTCCTTTGGAGGTCGCAAAGAAACAGAAAGCAGGGGCGGAATCAAAATCTCGTTTGGCTCAAGGGATGATTTTTCATATTTTTGTTGTTCTAAAAAATGGTAGCCATAGCTCAGTTGGTTAGAGCATCAGATTGTGGTTCTGAGGGTCGTGGGTTCGAGCCCCATTGGTTACCCAAACCCCGGGAAACCGGGGTTTTTTTATGTTTTACGCATACATGCTCAAAAGCCTGAAAGATGAGAAATACTACTACGGCCATACTTCCGATCTGGAAACAAGGTTGCGAGAACATAATCGGGGTAAAGTGAGAGCTACCAAAGGAAGGCGGCCTCTTATTGTTCATTATTATGAAACCTTTTCCACTAAATCTGAGGCTGCAAAAAGAGAGCTATTTTTTAAAACTATTGAGGGATATAAATTTCTTAAGCAGAACAATATTATGTGATCAGATTGTGGTTCTGAGGGTCGTGGGTTCTCCCGAAGGGACTCCTTTGGAGGAGCCCCATTGGTTACCCAAACCCCGGGAAACCGGGGTTTTAAGCTTCTCCTAAGAGAAGCTTTTTTTATTCCGCTCATCAAAAACACTTGTTAAATGCTGCTAAAGGCAAGAAAAACAGGCTTTTTGCGTTATTTTTGGATTATGTCCGACTCAATTAAATACCTTTTGAATATGAAAAGACTTCCTGTGCTGATCATGATGGTTGTGGCTGCTTCGTTCCTTGCGTTTAAAACGATGGGAACCGGCACTAAAAACACTTCCGTTCCCCCTTCCAAATATGAAAAGATTTTAAAACTGGTAGGCGAGATGCTGAGCCAGGCCCATTACAGCCCCCAGCAGATCAATGATGCGTTTTCAAAAAAAATATTCAATAAATACCTGGGCGACCTTGACAGGGAAAAGAATTTTTTCCTCCAAAGCGATATGGATGCGCTGAAGAGATTTGAGAACAAGATTGATGATGAGATCAAAGGAGATCCGGTTGAGTTTTTCCTGGCTGCAGGCAAAACATTCAACACAAGAATGGAGGAAACAGCTAAAATGTATGACGAGATACTTTCAAAACCATTTGATTTTACCATTGATGAGGATGTGATACTGGACGGTGACAAACTGACGGCAGCAGTCAATGATGCGGAAAGGAAAGACCGTTGGAGGAAGAAACTTAAATACATGGCGCTGGAGCGCTATGCCGACCTGCTGGATACCCGGGAGAAGAATAATGGCAAGGAAGGCTTTGTTGTAAAAACAAATGAAGAACTGGAGAAAGATGCCCGTGATAAAGTGAGAAGGGTGATTGACCGGACTTTTGACAGGTATCGGTTCAAGTTCAATGATGATGATAAGTTCAACATGTTTGTAAATGCCATCACCACCACGATGGACCCGCATACGGAATTCTTCCCGCCCGTAGATAAACGATATTTTGATGAAGAGATGAGCGGCCGCTTTTATGGCATTGGGGCTTCATTGCAGTATGACGATGGCAATATCAAGATTGCCAGTGTGCTGACCGGCAGCCCTGCTTTTAAATCGGGAGAAATACAAGCCGGAGATGTTATCCAGAAAGTGGCACAGGGAAAAGAAGAGCCGATTGACCTTACCGGCTTTAGTGTTACTGATGCGGTAAAAGTGATCCGTGGTAAACAAAAAACAGAAGTAAGGCTTACCGTTAAGAAACTAGACGGCACCATTAAAATTATTTCACTCATACGGGATGAAATAGTGCAGGACGAAACCTTTGCCCGCAGTGCTGTGATAAAAGAAGGCGGTTCTAAGATCGGTTACATCTTCCTGCCCGAGTTCTATGCTGACTTTGATCACCCCAATGGAGCCCGCAGTTATGTGGATGTTGCCAAAGAAGTAACCAAACTTAAAGAGCAGAAAGTAGATGGCATTGTGATTGATCTTCGCAATAACGGCGGTGGCTCATTATATGATGTGGTGCAAATGGCCGGCCTCTTTATTGACGAAGGCCCCATTGTGCAGGTAAAAGACAGGGAGAATAAGCCAAGTGTTTTAAAAGACAAGGACCGCAATGTGCTATACTCAGGCCCGCTGGCAGTGATGGTGAATGAATTCAGTGCATCGGCATCTGAGATATTTGCTGCTGCTATTCAGGATTATAACCGTGGCATTATCATCGGCAGCACTTCTACCTATGGAAAAGGAACGGTGCAGCGCAATATCGGGCTTGACCCGGAAACCGGTTTCTCCATGTCCAACTCCGATCTCGGCACTATAAAATTGACATTACAGAAGTTTTATCGCATCAATGGAGGCTCTACACAATTGCGGGGTGTTTACTCAGACATTGTGCTGCCTGATAACCTGGAATACCTGAAAGTGCGGGAAAAAGACGACCCGGATGCATTGCCCTGGGATGAGATCGGCAAGGCAAGTTACGGCAACTGGAAATCTGGCTATGACCTGAAGACCATTCAGCAAATGAGCAACCAGCGTCTGGATAATGATGTTGTTTTTAAAACCATTAAAGAAAGCACTGACTGGCTATCTAAACAGAACGATAAGCAATATTCTTTACAGCTTGATAAATACCGTAAAGAGCAGGCGGCCATCCGTTCTACGATCAGGCAACTGGAAGGTTTGCTGAAGCTGACCGGTGAATTAGATGTGACCGCACTGCCCGGAGAAACCAATCGCTGGGAAAATGATAAGAATAAACAAGAGCGGTTTGCGCAATGGTTAAAAAGCCTGCAAAAAGATATTTACCTTGACCAGGCAGTGAAAGTGATGAATGACATGATCAGCCAGCAGAACCTGGTAAAGGGAAAAACGGAAGAGCCTGCTAAGAAGGCATTCTAAAAAAATCAGATACTATTATAGAAAAGCCCCTCATAGAGGGGCTTTTCATTTGTTAGTTACTCTTTTTCTTGTTTTTCCGGTTTGGCGAGATATCTTTCTTTTATAATATTGACATGATGATTGACATGACCTACCAGAACAAAGCCGATTCCCAGCACATAGTTAGGTTTGCCGCTGGCAGTGCCGGATGATTCCAATTGCTCTTCATCAAAAGAACCAAACAATATGGCGCTGGACTCTCTTACAGCTTCAAATTCCCTTACGAGGTCTTTCCATTTTCTGCTGGCCGTTTTTGCGTTGTCAGCATAGATATTCTCATCAAAGGACGGGAGGGGAGTTGTGTCCTTTCTCGCAAAGCATAAAGCCCGGTAAGCAAACACCCTTTCCCCATCAATGATATGCTGCAGCACTTCCTTGATGGTCCACTTGTCTTCGGCATAGCGGTAATCCCTTTTATCCTTTGGTATCTCTTCCATGAATTTGATAAATGACCGGGTTTGTTTTTTTAATGCTTTCATCAGGTCATCTTCTTCCACCTGGTTGATGTATTTGGCAAAATAATCAGGCACTCGGCTAAGGTCGGGGCGGGGCATAGTTAGTTTCGTTTAAGGTTTATGACTGAAGATCGGAAAATTTATTCAAAAAAAATCCCGGTCAACGACCGGGATTTAAGAATAATATTTGCTGGCCTTATCCCTGCACTTTCGGTTTCACGGTAGATTTTACAGGCTTTACCGGGGCTATCTTCTTTTCACCTTTTGTAACGGATGCCAGTTTAATGGCTTCGTAGGCATTTACCAATCCGCCGGTCTTGCTGATATCGGACAGGGGAACTGCATTATCAGTCTGCGGGTTTTTTACCTGTTCTGCCGGCTTTACCGCCGATTTTTCAATAATCATTTTTACCTGTCTTGCACTTAATGTGGGATAATATTCCATCAGGAATGCTGCGAGACCGGCTACCACAGGGGAAGCCATGCTGGTACCCTGCAGGTTCAGGTATGTGTTGCCACCGGGCACTGTAGAATATATTTTTACACCGGGAGCAAATACATCTACTTCCGTTTTTCCGAAGTTTGAAAAGCTGGCGGTAAGCCCGTCTCCATCCGTATTATTTTTTGGGCCGCTGGCACCCACGGTTATCGAGTTGTTCGGCCTTTTGTTATCAAGCAGCAGAGGAGTGGGATAATTAAATGTGGTATCAATGTTTTTGGCGTCATTTCCGGCCGCATGTATCATCAGCACCCCTTTGGCTTCTGCATAGCGAACGGCATCATCCACCCATTTCTTTTCCGGAGAATAGCCTTTTCCAAAACTCATATTAATGACCTGTGCACCATTATCCACTGCATAGCGGATAGCCAGCGCAATATCCTTATCATGCTCATCACCATCGGGTACGGCACGGAGCATCATGATCTTTACATTGTCTGCAATGCCATCCATTCCCAGCTTATTTCCTCTCTGGGCTGCAATGATTCCCGATACATGGGTGCCATGCAAAGCTGATTTATTGCTGGCCATCACATCCGGGTTGCCATAAAATTTATCATTGAAATCATAATAATTATCTTTTACAATATTATCTCTGTATGCTTCGGGAGCTTTATCTGCTGCTTCTGCTTTTTTCACTTCTCCGTCTACATAATCGCCAAAACCTTCCAGGAAATCTTTATTAGTGGATTCAGCAGCGCCATTCTGTGACATCAATGTGTATAATGTGGATTTAGCTTTTTTTGCATCGGCTTCTGTAGGTTCAAAAGCTCCCAGGTCATTTCCGGTATATACATCCTTACCCATTACCTTGCGAAGTATGCTGTCGCTCTTCATGCAATTGTTGTATGCTTTTTGTAAGAATATCAGTTCAAGCGAGCTGGCTTTTGAATCGCCGCCGGCTACTTCTTCCTGCGATCTTTTCCATGCTTTGTAATCAAACAGGTCCTGTGGAGAAAGTTTGCTTTCGTCAATTTCCTTATCAGCCCACTTTGATTTTTGATTGTGATAGACCCTTGCTGCTTCGTAGGAGTCTTTTTCAACGTTCCTGCCGTCGCGGCCACCGAGAAAATTCCAGCCATACACATCATCCACATACCCGTTTTTGTCATCATCTATTCCGTTGCCGGCAATCTCTTTTGGATTGCGCCACAGCACATTTTTAAGGTCCTCATGGGTAGTGTCAATGCCGGAGTCGATAACTGCTACAATTACCGTTTTGCTCTTCAGTTTTTTTGATTTGACAAATTCATAGGCTTTGTCAACGCTCAGGCCATAATAACCCGAACTGCTCTGATCCAGCATATGCCAGCCTTTTGGGACATCATTTTGAGCAAAAAGAGACGAAGAAATGACCCCGCTGAGAGCCAGCAGGAGGGTACGTTTTGTGATACTATTCATTTGTTTGATTTTATACTGCAAAATTGGTGTAGCTGTAAAAATAGTGATTACCATTCATAAATTTTGCACATTAAATGACATGAATGGGCTGTCTTTTAAGCTTTTTTTGACGGACGGCAAGGCAATCGGGTTGCTTATTGAAATGATAAGATTGTCTGACCGTCCCGGTCTGACAATCTTTAGAATGTGTCTGACGGAGACCGTCAGACACCGTCAGAGCTTATACATCAAATTTAATTCCCTGTGCGAGTGGAAGGGAAGTACTGTAGTTGATGGTATTGGTCTGTCTGCGCATATAAGCTTTCCATGCATCGCTGCCGCTTTCACGGCCACCGCCGGTTTCTTTTTCGCCGCCAAAGGCCCCGCCAATTTCTGCACCGCTGGTGCCGATGTTCACATTGGCAATGCCGCAATCACTGCCGGCATGTGAAAGGAATTGTTCAGCCTCCCGCAGGTTCAATGTCATAATGGAAGAAGACAAACCCTGCGGCACTTCATTCTGTATGGCAATGGCCTCATCAATCGTTTTATACTTCAACAAATAAAGGATAGGCGCAAAGGTTTCATGCTTTACAATTTCGAAACCGGATTTTGCTTCAGCTATGCAGGGCTTCACATAGCAACCGCTCTCATAGCCGTCCCCACTTAACAAGGCGCCATCAACAATAAATTTTCCGCCCTCGGCTTTACATTTTTCTATTGCGGCCAGATACATGTTGACAGCATCTTTATCAATCAACGGGCCCACATGATTGTTTTGGTCCAATGGATCACCAATGCGAAGTTGTTTGTAAGCAGCAACTAATTTATTTTTTACCGTATCATAAATGTCTTCCTGAATGATCAGTCTTCTTGTAGAAGTGCAGCGCTGTCCGGCGGTGCCCACGGCACCAAACAAGGAACCCAATATGGCAATATCAAGGTCTGCCTCTTTGGAAATGATGATGGCATTGTTGCCGCCGAGTTCCAGTAGTGATCTTCCCAGTCTTGCTGCCACCACAGCGCCAACTGCTTTGCCCATCCTGGTAGAACCGGTTGCTGATACCAATGGAATTCTTGTATCGGCAGCCATCCATTCACCCACTTCACGGCCGCCAACTATCAAGCCGCAAACACCTTCGGGCACATTATTCTTTTTGAAGACTTCAGCAATGATATTTTGACAGGCCACCGCACAAAGCGGTGTTTTTTCCGAAGGCTTCCACACGCATACATTTCCACATACCCAGGCCAGCATACTGTTCCAGCTCCATACGGCTACCGGGAAATTGAAAGAAGAAATAATTCCAACAATACCCAGCGGATGATATTGCTCATACATGCGGTGACCGGGACGTTCGCTGTGCATGGTTAGTCCATGCAGTTGCCGGGAAAGACCAACAGTAAAATCGCAGATATCAATCATCTCCTGCACTTCACCATATCCCTCCTGAAGGCTTTTTCCCATTTCATAAGAAACGAGTTTGCCGAGCGGTTCTTTGTATTGTCTCAA
>CAYHPA010000147.1:0-8360 GCA_964358155.1 uncultured Chitinophaga sp. | reverse complement strand
TCAATTGTTTTGAAATACAAAGTAATATTGAATTGAATTGGATTCTTATTTCATTGATAAACTAAATATTGATTTGATTCAGAAAAAATCAATGTTTGCATCTCAGTTATTACACCAAAAAATGCCTACAAGCGTTTCCTTTTTGCGCTTACTGCAAACATAATGATTTTTTAATGTTCAGGTAAGACATACGATTGCATCATTGTCCACAAATGTGGATTTTTAACTGCACTATATATTTTGTTGCAGGATAAATACTACTTATAGATGAATAATTTCTTTCCCGACGAGTCACTCCTGAGACTGGGGGACATCATATTCTTTTATTGCAAACTGCGTGAGGGTGGAGACTCGTCTAGAAAGGAAACTGAAACCTGCTATCCGATAGCAATAGAATTTGATGTATTACCCATTTCTCCTAATCTTCACGAGACATGCCATGAAGGTTCAACTTCATATCTGCATGATAGTACTCAACTCCGACTAATCCTTTTGTGAACATATTCAGGAAATCGTTTTTAGTCAGCATATTATTAATAAATTTTGTTATCTCATCAAAACATCCATTTCGTTTGGCCCATTCATAATCTTTCTCATTCTCATATATTATCCTATAACAAGGAGGCTCACTACTGCCAAACATGAACTCAGGGGTTATCCTCCATTTCTTCTTTTTAATATACTGTTCTGCTTCAGCCTTTGAATTCATAAGCAACCGGTACAAATAAAACTTTTGAAAATCACAAACAAAAACATGGGCTATATAGTCATAATAGCTAATATCATAGCCATATTTTTTTGCAAGCTCTTTCCATTTTTCTTTGATTATTTCTGTATTTCTATACCCTCCACCCCAATTACCTTCGTCTGTAAAACCAAGCTTTTTGTAAATATCCGTTGTTTTGATATACACAGTAATATCATTACCGTTCTCTGAACTGTTACCGCTTATTATCTTCTTTTTAGGTTGTTTAAGAAAAGTGGTAAAAGCCACATCTAAGTCAAGGGTTTCAAGGAATTTATTAAACTCTTGAAAAATGGGTTCTGATACTTCAATTTTTCCTTTTTGGAAAATACTAGATACCACTTCTATTACAAACCATGTTTCAATAAACATAATTTCATTTATTTTAAACCATTTGTTTATTAACACAGAATCTTGTCTGGAAAGGATTCAGGTACAAATACGGCTTATTGAATGAGATCATTTCTTTTCATACACTTTCTCTCCGCCCAAAAAAGTCTTCAGCACTTTTATATTCAATAAATCCGGGCCGTCTGTTTTCAACAAGTCAGCATCGAGGATAACAAAATCAGCAAACTTTCCCTTCTCCAAACTCCCTTTTTCTTTTTCTTCAAAGTTGGCTTTAGCCGCCCAGATGGTCATGCCCCGAAGCGCTTCTTCCCTCGAAAGTGCATTCTCCATTTGATATCCACCATTCGGAAATCCTTTTGCATCCTTCCTTACTACTGCAGCAAAGAAAGTTTTGAAAGTGGAAATATCTTCCACCGGAAAATCGGTACCCATTGGTATCCATCCGTTTTGTTCCAGCAATTGTTTGTATGCATAAGCGCCTTTCACTCTTTCGGGGCCTACCCGGTCGCCCGCCCAATACATATCCGATGTGGCATGGGTGGGCTGCACAGATGGAATGATTGAGTTTTTTCCGAATAACTCAAAATCATTTTTATTCACCACCTGTGCATGTTCAATTCTCCAGCGCAGGTCATTTTTCCCTTTTAAATAGTTGGCATAGATATTCAGCATCGTTCTGTTGCCGCTATCGCCAATGGCATGGGTGCACATCTGCCAGCCTTTGCTGCTTATCCAGTTTGCTATAGAATCAAAATGTTCAGGCATGCTAAGTAAAAAACCTGTATGCCCCGGTTTATCGCTGTAAGATTCCAGCAAACAGGCACCTCTTGAACCGAGTGCGCCATCGCCATATACTTTAAAGCTTCTTACATTCAGCCTGTCTGTTTTTATCATCCCGTTCTTTTCGGCATAATCATAATTGGCTTTCTCATCACTAAGCATCACATACAGCCGCATTTTTAAATCACCTTTTTCCTGCATTTTTTTAATGAGTTCAACGGCGGCAAAACCCAAACCGCAATCGTCGATGGTAGTGAGACCCATTGCAAAACAATTTTTCTCAGCATCTTTCAAAGCTTTTGCAAGTTGTTCATCTGTTTGTCCGGGGATCTTTGCTGAAACAAGATCAATTGCATTATCAATTAAAATGCCGGTCATTGTTCCTTCCATTTCTTCTATTTCGCCGCCGGTCAATGTATCACCTGCTTTTATTCCGGCGAGGTCTAATGCTTTTTGATTGGCAACAGCAGCATGGCCGTCAATTCTTGTGAGTAATACCGGGCGATCAGGAAACAATTCATTCAATTTTAAATTGGTAGGAAAATCCGTTGTTTTCCAGTCATTCTGATCCCAGCCACGGCCCAGCAGCCAACCATCAGGATTAGCGACAGCAAACTCTTTTGTTTTTTCAATTACCTCATCCCAGCTATTTGTTCCAACAAGGTTTACTCTTTGCAAACTATTGCCATAGCCGACAAAATGTGCATGGGCATCTATGAAACCCGGATAAATGAATTTGCCACCGGCATCTAATTTTTCTTTTACTTCCCAGGCTTTTTCCAGATCGGCGGTATTACCGGTGGCCACTATCTTTCCGTCTTTTATCACCATTGCTTCCACGGTAGAAAATGCAGAATCAACAGTGTAAATAGTGGCATTGTAAACAAGCAGATCGGCCTTTCCACCGTTTTCAGTTTTTGATTTTTGCGAGCAGGAAAACAGACATAGAATAAAAGCCGGGATAATAAATACTCTCTTCATATAGTATAGTGTTAAGTCCGAAGGACTGAAATTAACATAGAACTTGAATTCAAAAAAGTGAAGAATCCCGAAGGGATGACATTTTTTATATCACCCCTTCGGGGTTTTGTTTTTCTCCGCTTTTGTTTTTTTATATTAATGACACCCCCTTGGGGTTATTAGTTTTTAAATTTCTCCGGATGTTTTTTATTGAAATCCGTTTTATCCTGGAATGCTTTGGCCGCTGCTAAGATAGTGGCTTCGTCATATAAATTACCGACCAATGTGATGCTGAGAGGCGAGCCGTTTTGATTAAACCCAATGGGCATTACTACTACGGGATGACCGGTAAGATTTGTCATGGACAATTGCCTGCCGGCAAAGCTGGGAACGATAAGCACATCAAAGTTTTTCATAAAAGCATTCATCTTCTGGCAAAGCTGCGAACGGTAGCGGTTGGCATTGATGTATTCAACAGCGGGTATCGTTCTGGCAGCACGAAATGTGTTGGGCCAGAAATCCCTGTCCTGCCGTTCAATCAGGTCATCCCGGTTTGTTCTTGTCAATTCATCGAACGCAGCAGCGCTTTCGGCAGCAAGTATGATGCTGATAAAATTTACGGGGTACATGGCAGAATCAGGGAAATTGACAGCTTTGATATTGGCGCCAAGCGAACGATACACATCCAGCACTTTTCTTTCTGCTGCAGTTGAATCCAATCGTTTGAAATAATTTTCGGCATAACCAATTCGCAGCGTTTTCCAATCCACTTTGCCGGTATAGTTAAATGTATGGTAGATGGCAGAAGGATCGTTCCCATCCGTTCCATGAATGAATGCATAAACAATAGCAGCATCTTCTGCACTCCGGCAGATTGGACCAGCTTTGTCAAGGCTCCAGCAAAGCACCATCGCCCCATATCTGCTCACTGTTCCGAATGTTGGTCTCAATCCTGTTGCGCCACATCGGGTAGATGGGGAAACAATGGAACCTAATGTTTCTGTGCCAATGGCAAATGGAAGAAGTCCTGCAACGGTGGCAGCGGCAGAACCTGCTGAGGAACCACTTGATCCCTGCTTCAGGTTCCAGGGATTTTTTGTTTCGCCGCCAAACCACTTATTATTATATGCCAGTGCGCCTAATGAAAGTTTGGCACAAAGAACAGCGCCTGATTTCTTCAGTTGCTGGTACACATAAGAATCAATATCCAGTATCTGGTCTTTGTAAGGCGTGCTGCCCCAGGTGGTTTTATATCCTTTTACGGCAAACAGGTCTTTTAGTCCGTATGGGATGCCATGTAGTATGCCTCGATAAATTCCCTGCTTCAATTCGTCATCGGCTTGTTTTGCCTGTTGCATAGCGAGGTCCTCGGTAAGGGTGATAACACATTCCAGTGTATCGCCCCATTTTTTCAACCGGGCGATGAAAAATTTTGTGAGTTCAACGGAACTTATTTTTTTATACCGGATAAGCGATGCTAATTGTGGTATGGAATAAAAAGCGAGATCATTTCTGTTGGCCGGCAGTTCCACTTTGGCAGGTATATCCCAGGATATCTTTTCTGGTTTGCCGGGTACTTTCATTCCCGCCGGGGCGGGATGAAAAGCAAATGGGTAAGGAATATCGTTGGCCGGAAGTGTTTTGTGCATCCCTTTGTATAGCTGGTAATAGTTATTCAGGTTGCCGATCATGGAGTCGGCTTCGGCATCGGTGTATTCAAGGTCGTAGAGTTTTACAGTGTTCTTGATCAACTGTATGGAGTCTGGCCTTGTTTGGGACTTTGCTGCCAGCGACGAACAAATAAGTGCAATCAGGATATATTTCATAACACTTGTTTTTGCGGGTAATGAAATTAGGCAAATTCTTTACCTTTTGGGTAAAATCAATGAGCAGTATATGAGCAATAAGAAGATTATAGAGACTTACATGGAGGGTTTTCGCAAAAGCGATCATGACATGGTGCTTTCCTGTCTTACTGATGATGTAGTATGGCTGATGCCCGGTTTTTTTCACCTGTCGGGGAAAGAAGAATTTGATAAGGAGATAGAGAACCCCAATTTTGATGGGAGTCCGGAAATTACAATTACCCGGCTTATTGAAGAGGACAATGTTGTAGTTGCCGAAGGAGAAGTAAAAGGAAAAATGAAAAATGGCGGACTGCTCGATGCGGTGTTTTGTGATGTCTTTCATTTCAGGGATGGAAAGATTAAACAGCTTACCACTTACCTTATGAACAAAAGCAACTCTGTTAATAGTAACTCCTAAAACAGTAATATGAAATCCTTTTTTGCTTTCATCCTTTTGTCTGCTGTCTTGCTTTGCTGCAAAGCGCCTGCAAAAAAGAACAGGGACGGCGCCATGCCTGTATCTGAGTATTTCAACTATGGCGACAGTGGAGTCCAGTCAGCCGGAATAAAAATGATTCCCATTAAAACATCTGTTGGTGATTTTAAAGTGTGGACTAAACGCTTCGGCAATAATCCCCGTATCAAAATTCTGCTATTGCATGGCGGGCCGGCTATGACGCATGAATACATGGAATGTTTTGAAAGTTTTTTTCCAAAAGAAGGATTTGAGTTTTATGAATATGACCAACTCGGTTCTTATTACAGCGATCAGCCAAAAGACAGCAGCTTATGGGTTACAGAAAGGTTTGTGGAAGAAGTGGAGCAGGTACGACAGGCTATTGGCGCCGATTCAACCAATTTTTATGTGTTAGGCAATTCCTGGGGCGGCATACTGGCCATGGAATATGCACTCAAGTATCAAAGCAATATGAAAGGGTTGCTGGTAGCAAATATGGTTGCCAGTGCGCCGGAGTATGGAAAATATGCACAGGAGGTTTTGGCGCCGCAGTTTGATCCGGCGGTATTGAAGGAAATAAGAACGATGGAAGCAAACAGGGATTTTGCCAACCCGCGGTACATGGAATTGCTGATACCTCATTTTTATCACAAGCATCTTTGCAGGCTGGATGAATGGCCCGATGGTTTCAACCGTACAATGAAGCATGTAAACGGCGAAATATATGCCATGATGCAGGGCCCTTCAGAGTTTGGGGTAGGCGGGAGATTGGCCAACTGGGATATAAAGAACCGGTTGAAGGAAATACAAATACCAACGCTTATGATTGGTGCGAAACATGATACAATGGATCCAAAAGCGATGGAGGAACAAAGTAAACTGGTGCAGAAAGGCCGTTACCTGTATTGCCCGAATGGAAGTCATCTGTCTATGTGGGACGATCAGCAGGTTTTTATGACAGGAGTAATAAAGTTTATTAAAGATGTGGACGAAGGAAAGTTTTGATTAAATACCTTTATCTTCAAACTCATAAACAAAACCAGCATGCATTTATTTAGAAAACTCCCTGCCATTGTTTTTGCAATACTATTGTTAGCCGCTTGTGGCGGAAAAGACAAAAAAACCGACGATAAGAAAGAGCCCGGTAAAACCGAAACTGATGGGGGACAGGCGGGAAAATTAGATGGGGCCTGGGAAATAAAGAGGGCAGAAGGTGATATAGCCAGCATGAACGAAGGAACAGTGTATGAATTCAATGGAGACAACCTGACTTTTAGTAAGGAGGGATTTAAAAACCCCGGGAAAACGGAGATAACAGACAATACATTCAGTTTCCAGGCTGAGGGCAATGAGTATAAGTTTATGTACGAATATCATTTTAACGGGGATACACTGGTGGTAAAGATGCAGGGTGGCAGCGACCAGGTATTTCACATGGTGAAGAGGTGAGCAGGATATCAGGCCTTGTTTTCCAGTATTTTCAGGATGGCATCTTTTTTCCGTTGAGATAAGGGTACGGTATGGTTATCCTCCAATACCAGTGAACCGCCATCCGATTTGTCAAACCGGATGATCTTGGAAGGATTTACCAGGTAACTGTGGTGTGTGCGGATAAAACCAAGGGGTTCAAGTATGTTTTCATATTCTTTCAGATTTTTTGATACCACTACCGGGTTGCTTTTCTGGATATAGAATTTGGTATAGGTACCCTCTGCCAGGCAGTACAATATATCGCTTACCCTGACGAAATAAATATTATCAATATCCTTCAATACGATCCTTTTGTCATGGTCATGTTTACCATTTAAATGATGTAAAAGAAACTCAATCTGCCGGCTCAAATCCCTGCTTTGAATATTATGAGCCGCTTTTTGGATGCTTTTCTGCAAGGCATCCGGATCGACTGGTTTCAATAAATAATCAATGGCGCTGAACTGGAATGCTTCAATGGCGTATTTATTATGCGCAGTTACAAATATGAGTTGAAATGAAGGCTGACTTACTTGCTTCATCAGGTCAAATCCGCTTCCGTCATCCATTTCCACATCTAATAAAACAATGTCGGGGTGAAATGTTTTTATTTTTTGTAACCCGTTCCGAACGCCATCCGCTTCTTCTATAACAGTTATTTCGGGGCAAAAAGCGTTTAATAATGCTTTGATAGCTGTTCTCAGGTTAGGTTCGTTATCGATTACCAGTACTTTCATTTCGGTATGATTGCAGTAAAGTTATTATAAATATCTGCTTGTGTTGGCAGATATTTATTCTTATCCGGCAAAATAAATAATCGGTCCGCAACTGCTTCTTCACTTTTATCACTTATCTATTGGCAACCCTCATTTGTATATCAGTCGTTTTTTTTTCTGTAAGAACGGATAATTTTAAATCAAAATCTGTCAAATATGAAACTTCTCATCTTCCTGTTTGTCCTTCTTCTCTCCATTTTTGAAATGGAAGCCCAGGTATCCATACGGGTAAAGGAATCATCTAAGGGAAAAGAAATAGATATAAATACCAGGGGGAAACAAACCTCAGATAAAAATTCATCTGCAAAGCCAGGAGTAAGTGAACCTGCTACGCCTCAGGGCCAGGTTACTGATACAACTGCAAAACCGGCAACTACCCAGCCGGATGCAAACTATAACGGCCCTGCCAAAAGCCAGGTAAAATCCTTTTGGGGAAAAATTGAGTTGATGAAACAGGGCAAGAGCATTAATTCTTACTTCACAGGTGCAACAAATCTTTTGAAAAGTATAAAGGAAAAGGATCCATCTTATAATACTTCTGCCATGGAAACGGAATTGAAGGTTTTTGAAGAAATGCTGGCAAAGCAGGAAGCAGAAGAACAAAAGCAAAATGATGAAAAGAAAGCAGCAGGTGCAAAGAACCAGGAAGATCAAAGTTATTATTCCGGTTTCTGGCAGAAACTGGTGGGAGTTTATTCTTCAGGAAATGATATTCAGCCTGGCATTACCGGGAAAGCATATCTTGACAGGGTAAAGGCATTGAACTTTGCTGAATATAATGCAAAAAAAACTACTGCTACTACGCCTGCGGGTAAAGGCTATGTTACCAAGATAGATGAGGCACTTGCTGATTATGATCAGTATCTCATCCGGGCAGACCGGTTGAAATGGAATGTTACGCAACCCATGACAGACAGCAGGGGCGCTGAAAACCCGCAAAAGAAAATGGCCCTGCTGGAGCATGCCAGGTATGA
>CAYHPA010000146.1:0-8405 GCA_964358155.1 uncultured Chitinophaga sp. | reverse complement strand
GCTTTTGCTACCACATCAGCTGTATTATTCCAGCCGCCTGCCGGATCCACCCAAACCCGAAGACGAATGGAGTTCATTCCAAGGTTCTTCAATATCTGAATGCAATCCTGTGCCGTGCCGCTGCTGTTGTAAAATATTTTTCCTGCTCCCTCCATTTGGGTTAGCCAGCTTATATCTGCCCCTTTTGCAAAATTCACTGTTACCGGTGGATTTGTTCCGCCACCTCCACCATTATTACCCGACGAACTGGATTTGCTGCAGCCTATCACAACAAACAGACAAATAGATAGTAGTTTATTTTTCATATCTGTCGCAAATATAAAAAGCGGCTTCTTTTTCAAGGGAGCCGCTTTTGGAACAATGCTTATTAAAAAACAATTTTAATTTCTTCTTATCGTGTAGCTGTAATTTCCTGCAATACCGATATCCAGTGAAATGGTATAATTGCCATCGGCAGTGATAGGAATATTGCTTCCGTTATAATCGGGTTTGTTATCTCTCGGACTATCATCGCCAAAATTGAGTGCCCAATCATCATTGGCCCTGAATTTTAACTCCTGGCCACCGACCAGATTGGTGGTGATCGTCCATGATCCGGTTCCTGCATTAAAGGTCATTGGCGTACTTGCTCCCCATCCGCCGGGTGTTGCGCTGCCAATAATTCCCCAGGTGGCAATTCTTGTAAAATTCCAGGTCATGTTCTGCGTGTTAGCCCTTACAAGAAAAACCCCGGCTGCACCCACTGTTTCAAGATTGGGTCCGCCATTGCCTAACAGGCCCGGTCCGGCGCTTCCGAAATCACCTGCTCCCCAGTTATTTCCTTTCACCATTTTAAACGGATGGGGTGAACCATCAGTATAGTTAATGTATCCTTCATAATTTGAACCCGTTGTTCCGCTGGCAGATTTATCAACAATCTTGGGAGCTGAACCGGGATTCCATCCCTGGTAGTTTCCTGCAATCCATAATGCCTGTGGGAATCCATAAATAACAACATCCTGGTATGCGGTTATCATCAGGTTGGTGATCACATTGGAGTAAAGCGGAGTAACGCCTGACCCTACATCTGCTTTTACCCTTGCATGTACTCCCGTGGCGGTACCAAAGGACATAATGTCCAGCATTTTGGCATTGAAGTCTTTTACTGTAAATGTTTTGGAAAGAGCTGAACCCATGTTTAATTCAGTAGTTGAAGCGGAAGCAAAATTGGTTCCGGCTTTACAAAACTTGATGCTGTATGTTACCGCTGCTTTGTACCCAAAATCAGCAGCACTCCAACTGAATGTACCCGCAGTATTGTTGGCATTTGCCTGTATCAGCACCAGCGTAGTGATGGTACTGTTGAAAAGCGGAGCAGCCCCCGGAGTGAGGTATGCTTTCACTTCTTTCTTGGTGCAGGATGCCAGCAGCACAGCTGAAGCCATCAAAAGCAAGAATGAGTTTTTAAATGTTGCTTTCATAATTTGATTTTTATAATCAGTTAAATAAATCTGTTTATGCTGAATCAATAACCGGGATTTTGAACAAGATTAGGGTTTGCCACCAGGTCTGCTGCCGGAATAGGATACAATTTACGATGACTTCCTACAGCCTGTCCGTTAAGCGTACCGCCTTTCCATGCCCACAGATATGTTCCTTCTGTAAACTGACCATAGCGTATTAAATCTGTACGGCGGGTAGCTTCCCAGTATAACTCCCGGGCCCTTTCATCCAGGATAAATTGTAAGGTAAGCTGTCCTGCTGTAATGTTTCCTGATGTGTTGCCATAGGCCCTTTGGCGGAGCAGGTTGATATAATTCAGCGCAGTAGCAGCATCACCGCCGGCACCGCCTCTTAATACTGCTTCAGCATATGTAAGATAAATTTCTGCGAGGCGGAACATCGGATAATCTGTGTCAACCCAGGTTAGATTAGATCCGGTAGCCCCGGTTGATGTTACGTTTCTGTATTTAATGATACCATATCCGTCAGTGGCTACTGATATATCGTTAATATCAAGGTTTTGTCCGCTGCTATGAAAACTAGCCCTTTTATCTGTTGCTCCGCTTGGATCGGCAAATTTCTGTACAAATTGCTTGGTAGTGCGAAGGCCGCCCCAGCCAAAATCAACACCGTGTGTGCCGGGGCTCATAGAACCAACGATGGGTGCATGCACCAGGTAGGTGGTGCCGCCCCATGTTCTTGTCTTATTACCATCAAACGTCACCGGAAAAATAGTCTCACTGGTAGAAGTAGCGTTATTATCTGCAAGGAACAGGAACCGGTAAGTGCCTGTTAAAGAATAACCGGAGATGGCGATGATCTTGTTGCAGTAGGTAACTGCTTCTGTGAATTTGGCGGCGCCGGTATATACTTCTGCATTCAAATATAATTTTGCAAGCAAGGCCCATGCAGACGATGCGTCCACCCTTGCATACTCATTTGATTTGGCCGGCTTAAGCAAAGTTTCAATGGCTTTTAATTCAGATTCAATGTAATTGAACAGGTTGGCTCTTGATATTTGCGGAGGAAGGAATGAACCAATAGGGTCATTCTCTGTAACAAATGGAACGTTGCCAAAAAGATCAAGCGCATGATAATAACTCAATGCCCTGAGCAAACGGGCTTCTGCATTGAAATAGCCTATTTCGGTGGCATCAGCACCGGTGATATTTCTTTCGGCAAGTTTAGCTGCTGAACTTTCCCTGATAAACTCATTGCATAAAGTGATCTGGAAATAGATGCGACTGTATATGGCTCTTAAGAACACATCGCTTGAGCCCCATGTCATGGTATGAAAGTCACGGATGGTGGCATCATTCCAGCCGATCACCGCTTCATCAGTAGATAACTCCTGAGTTTGCCAATATTGGCGCAGGTAGCTGGAAAAGCCTTCATCAATACCGCTGATGTCGCCGTTACCATCCGGACCGCTGTTACCGGTTGTAGACAGGCCGGCATAAACTTTTGCAAGCACTGATTTATATCCCGCAAGGTCTTTGTAAACAGACACAGCAGTAACATCATAAAAGGGGGTCCTGTTAAGGTCTTTGGTGCAGGAGGTCAGCAACATAGCCGTTACTGCCAAAAACCCGGCTGATTTAAAAAATTTATTTCTCATTTTGCAAGCATTTATTTTTTTAAATACGGTTATTTTAGAAATCAAGATTAAATCCTAAAGAGAAAATCCTGGGCCTGGGATAAAAATTATTATCAATACCACCGGCAATTTCAGGATCCAATCCACGGTATTTGGTCATCACGAACACATTCTGAACGTTGATTGTACCTCTCAGGTTGGCTCTTTTATTAAAGACCTGGCCAAAATCATATGCCACGGTTAAATTGTCCATTCTTAAGAAAGTGGCATTTTCCAGGTAGTAATCAGAGAAATACTGGTTATTCTGGAAACCTGTTTCCAGGTAGTTCCTGTGTACATTACCCAGGTACATCAAAGAACTTGTCCGGAATACCCCGTTGCTTGCAAAAACATTATTATACATATAATTGCCGATCTGTGAACGTAGCACGGTAGAAACGGTCCACTGGTGGCAGGTTACTGAAGTGGAAAAACCAATCATATGCTCTGGCTCCGGGGACTTGGCACGGTAGTAATCATTGTTATTAATAATGCCATCGCCGTTCCTGTCAACATATAATCCTTCTATCGGAATATTCTGTGAATTGTACACCTGCTGAAGAAGATAATAGGTAGACGGCCTATAACCTACTGAATGTATCTGAACCGTGTTGCCGACGCCTCCTGAAATCCCCCCGGTCAACACACCCTGGTAATTAGGGTCATTTACTTTTGTCAGCTTAGTGATTTCATTAGTGTTCCATGTATAATTGATTCCAAGATCCCATGTCGTGTTCTTCTTTTTGATTATCGTTGTATTTAAAGAAACCTCAATACCCTTGTTGTCCATATTACCAACATTGGTCAGAATACCATTGGTAAAATTGGTGCCAACCGGAACAGGAATGAAGTTGATAAGATCTTCGGTCTTTTTCTTGTAATAATCTGCACTTCCGTTTATTCGGCCTCCGGCAAATCCAAAATCAAACCCTACGTTAAAAGTGGTTGACGTTTCCCATTTGATGTTGGCATCATAACCATTGGGACGATACACCTGGTAAAACTGGTTGCCAAACTGGTATTGTGCTGTTTGTGTTCCCAGTGTATAAATTGGTATATAAGGATAGTCTCCGCCTATTTCCTGTTGGCCGGTTTCACCATATCCTATTCTGAATTTCAATTCAGACAGTACTTTGCCGGGATTCTTTTTGAAAAATGGTTCATCGGTGATCCTCCAGGCAAACGCTACTGAAGGGAAGGTACCCCAGCGGTTATCTTCGCTAAAACGGGAAGACCCATCGCGACGGATATTTGCTCTCAATATATAACGGCCCATCAGTGTGTAGTCTAAACGGCCAAAGAAGGAGATCAGAGTGTTTTGTGTTTTAAAAGGATTGGGAGCTGCGGGTGCAAACTCTGTTCCATTGGCCCTGTTATCAGGGAAATTAGGGCTTTCTCTCATGAAATCCTGGTATCCATAACCCGCCATGGCTTCAACACGGCTCCTTAGCTTTTTCAGGTCTTTGCCATAATTGACATATGCCTCAAGCAATTTATTATTCTTGGTTTGCTCATACTGATTATTTACCCCGCCCCTGGTATAAGCCATGGCGGCTGAATCAGGAATAAAGATCGTTCCTTCGCCTTTTGAGTGATCTATACCTACGTTTACATTGATACGCATATCCCGGAAGAAGGGTAAGGTATAATCCAACTGAAGATTGGTAACAAAGCGGGTCACATTGCTTTTGTCTTCCCGAAGGTTCAGCAATCCCATTGGGTTCTTAGGGGCCAGTCCATCGGGCTGATTATTGTTAAGCCATTCCCAGTAACCGCCAAAACGGTTATCTGACCTGTTTACAGCCTGAGTAGGATCAAAAAACGCTGCACTTCCTATTGCACCTTCGTTGGCGAATTGAGTATTGGTGAATGTGCCCTTGAAATTAAGATCAACCTTCAGCATATTTTTCAATAGTCTGGGGTTAATGTTCAACGATGTAGAAACTCTTTGAAGGCTACCCGTCCTTAGTGTACCGCTTTGCCTGAGATACCCCAGTGAAGCCCGGTAAGGGAATTTTCCCAAACCTCCGGTAGCGCTGATATTATTATCGGTACCAAAAGCGGATTGATAGATCAGGTCCTGCCAGTCAGTAGTAGCTGTACCTAATAAAGCTTTTTGAGAGTTATTACCTTTTCCATTAATTAGTGTCCTGAATTCTTCCGCATTCATCATGTCTACTTTCTTGCCAACTACGGACAAGGAGTTTTGTGTGCTGAAGCTGAGTCTTAGTTTTCCTGATTTACCTTTTTTAGTTGTTATGATGATTACACCATTAGTAGCACGGTTACCATATATAGAAGTAGCGGATGCATCTTTAAGTACATTGAACGATTCGATATCGTTTGGATTGATCAGCGCCAAAGGATTGGCAGCTCCGGAAATGCCGCTTTGCTGATCTACCGGCACTCCATCAATGATTATAAGCGGGCTGTTGCTGGCGGATAAGGAAGATGTTCCTCTTACCCTTATACGGCTTCCCGTCCCCGGAGCACCGCCTCCGGTAGTAATCTGAACACCGGGTACTTTACCGTTGATCAACTGTTCAGGAGAAGTCAAAGGGCCTTTTACAAAGTCTTTTACTCCAACTGTTGCAATAGAACCAGTAAGGTCTTTTCTGCGGACAGAACCATAGCCGGTTACCACCACTTCATTCAGCGTTGTATTGGTAATAACCAACCATACTTCAACAGAAGATCTTCCTTCAATTGACACTTCCTGTGCTGCATAACCAACTGATGTTATTACCAGCGCAGTTGTGCCGCCCGGAACTGAAATACTGAATGATCCGTCGGACGAGGTTTGTGTGTTTACTCTTGTTCCTTTTGCAGAAACAGTGGCGCCTGCAACAGCAGAACTATCTTTTGGATCCTGAACCTTACCGGTAATGGTGCGGTTTTGTGCAAAAGAGATTTGCGCTACCAGCAGCAGCATAATTACGCCAACTGCTCTAATCAGTTTTTTCAAAGACATAAGCAATCATTAAATGTTAAGCAATTCAGTTTTCAACCACACAATGTGTATTGAGCACACAATGTTAAAACAATTTTAAATTTTTCCAAATTTTATTTTGCCTTCCACCCGGTATTTTTCCCGTTTTGTAATTCATACCACTGTTCAATAAAGCAGATACAGGGCCACGCCCCCAACAACCTCCCTTATATCAGCGTTTTATCCGACGACTGACGGTAAATAAGCTTTGGTTCCAGCACAATTTTCTGAACCCCTGACCTCGCCTCCCCCCTTTTCTCAATAAAATCCAACAGCAGGTTCAGTGCTGATTTTCCCATTTGAATGGTTTGCTGATCTACTGTGGACAATGTTGGAGTGATATGTTCACCGAATTGCTCATTGGCAAAACCGATTACACCAAAGTCGCCCGGAATATTAATATTCCTTTCCTTTAATTCTTTAATTGCACCTAAAGCAGTAAAATCCTCTGTAGCAAAAATGGCATCGGGCGGATGGGGCAATGATAAAAAATAACGGGTTCCCTCTTTACCTGATTCAATGGAAACATTTCCACCATAAATCAAAGTCTCATCTATACTGATATTGTTATCCCTTAGAGCTGCTTTATATCCAAGGATGCGATCATTGAAATTTTTCAGGTGCGTTGGCCCGGCTATATGAGCAATTCTTTTGTATCCTTTGCTGATAAGATGCGCTGTGGCCAATCGGGCTCCTTTATAGTCATCAATTACTACCGAGTCGATGCCAAGATCGTCATTAGCCCTGTCAAAAAACACAATGGGAATACCTCTTTTCTTTATTTGTTCAAAGTGCGAATAATCAATTGTTCCCTTTGCCAGGGAAACAAGAATGCCATCCACCCTGGCAGACAAAAAAGTTTCCAGCCCCTTCTCTTCATAATCCCTGTATTCATTGGATTGATAAAGTACCACATTATAACCATGACGGTTGGCGATACTTTCAATACCATGAACAACAGAACCAAAGAAATTGATTTCTGCACTTGGAATTATCACACCTATTAAATGGGTCTTGCCCATACGAAGGGAAGATGCCACCCTGTTTCTTTTGTAATTGAGCTTTGTTGCTGCAAGATGTACCGACTTTTTTGTTGCAGAGCTGATGCGGGGATGATTGCTTAATGCACGGGAAACGGTAGCAGGTGTTGTGTTTAATTCCCGGGCAATGTCGGTTATGGTTGCTTTGTAATTCAACTGCGCAATCGTTTACACAAGTATACTTGATTTTAGATTTGAAAAAAAATTATTTTCAGGAATGAGGCCGGGTTTGAGCAGAAGAAATCAGTAATTCCGGGATATCAGGACAAAGACAGAGGCTTAACAACAGATTTTTTTCGCCCTGCTTTCTTTTTGAAATCGGTCTTTAGTTTATAGAGTTTGCCAGGGCGATGGGGTACATCATTTTCCATTTCCCCAATATCATCCAGCCAATCTTTTATGGAAATCTTCTTTCTGAAGTTGCGCCGATCCAATTCAAACCCAAGAATGGCCTGGTATAGTTCCTGTAATTCCCGGAGGGAGAATTTTTCCGGCAACAGGTTAAAGACTATGGGAGAATCCATTACCTGCTGCTGCAGGCGGCTGAGGCAGGTGTCCAGTATCAGTTTATGATCAAATGCCAGCTTTTTGATTTCGTTGATGGGGTACCAGCTAAGTTCGTTATGACTAAGCTGAAGCTTATGATGTTTTATATCAATTAAAGAATAATAAGTGATGGTGATAACCCGGCCTGAAGGATGACGATTAATAGTGCCAAATGCCTGCACCTGCTCCAGGTACACATCCTCCATACCTGTTCTCTCCTTTAAAACCCGGTAGGATGCCGTCTCAAGATCTTCGTCAGGGCGTATCAGGTCGCCGAGCAGGGAATACAAGCCTGAAAATTCTTCCAGGTCAGATTTGATCAGTAATACTTTCAGTTCTTTTTCATCATAACCAAAAATCACACAGTCAACAGAGATCGCTATATTAAAATAATCAAGGTGGCTTATCTTTTCAATCTCTGCCGTTTTAAGCCGCAGTTCTTTTTCCGTCATAGCAAACTACTTTTTTATTGGACCACAATTTTTTCTGTCAATGCTTTATTGCCTGCCTGTATTCTCAGCAAATAAGTTCCTGCCGGCAAATTATTGATTTTATCGGGAAGAGAAAGGCTATGTTTTCCCTTTGCTAAAGTCCCTTTAAACACAGTGCCGATCTGTTGGCCCATTTGATTCACCAAACTAATTTCAATCATCCCCGTTTGTGCAACATTGATATCAATACCCTTAAGCACGTGCGCAATGAGGTTGCCGGT
>CAYHPA010000145.1:3073-8560 GCA_964358155.1 uncultured Chitinophaga sp. | reverse complement strand
ATGTATCTGCCGCTGCTGGTCGGCAAATTTTCTTTTCTCCGCCCGCAGCATTTTCTTTTCCAGTTCCTGCAGGCGGTAAACGGTTTGCTGTTTCAATGCGCTAACATGTTTCTCCAAAGAACTATCAACCGCAGCAGCTTGTTTCTTAAATGATTCATACATCTGTTCTAATTCTGTCAGCGAACCACCTGCCTGCCGGTCAGGCAGGTTCAGCTTTGTTGAGTGCTTACTTTCTTTCGCCACCAGCTTGTTCATCAGTTCCTGTTCCGGCAAAAAGAAATCTTCTACAGTAAACCCAAGATGAGCTATTCTCTCCTGCCATTTCTTTTCCACTATTAAAAAGGAGTTGCGCAGCACCAGCACAGGAAAAGGGATCTTATAATGTTCGAACAGGTCTTTCAACTGCAGCCAGTAAGCCGTTTCACCACCACCGCCGATAAAAGCAATATTCGGCAAGATAGTTTCCTGGTAAAGGCCACGGAGGATTACGTTGGGACTAAAGTGCTCTGGGTAGTCAGCCAATTCTTTGAGTAATTGCTCTTTCGTGAACTCAGTCTTAGTACTCAGTACTGAGTACTTAGTGCCAAGACTGGTAACCCTATCCCTCCTGTCATCCTTCAAATAAAACAAATTGATCTCTCTCGGGTTCGCCTGTACCTTATACCCTTCTGCTTGTAGCTTTTCAGCACTCCTCTCAACGATGCCCGAAGCGGTCTGGTGCAACAGGTCATCTTCAAATACCGATGTCATCTGTTTTTTTAGCGCTGCATTATCCGGAAGCAGTACAATCAATCCATACTCTGCAAACAGGTTGTTGACGAATTGGAATGTAGCATCCTGCACCGTTATTCCTTTTTTATAATATTGTTTAAGCAATGAAATAATATCATTCCCGCCAGGTAAAACAGATAACTGGCCTTCCATCCTGCTTATCAGATTAACCAGCGCTTTATCAATCTTCATCCTGCCGACAGCGCCAGTCTGCTTTGTTTCCCAAACTAACTTTTCGCCGCCGAGATAAATATGATTGAGTTCATCCAAATCTGCATCTTCGGTGCCGATATAAAAAACCGGAACAAAATGCTGCTTAGGCAATGAAGCCTTTAAATGCTCCGCCAGTTTAATGGTATGAACGATCTTATAAATAAAATACAGCGGCCCGGTGAAGATATTGTTCTGGTGGGCTGTGGTTACCGTAAATGTATCAGTCGACAAAAGCGACTCAATATTCTTCTTCACTTTATCGCTTGTCTCCACTACTTCATATTGTTTCCTGAGTTCCTGTACAAGTTCCTTTCTGTCAGTGGCGAATTTTTTTCTCGCTTCAATGGCTTTTTGAATCCCCTGCAGTGTGGGAGGATGCGTAAAGAAAGGTTTCAATGCTGCCGCCTGGTCAATATAGTCCAATGCGATCTTTGAGAAAGCATGGGTCTGGCGATAAGGCAGGCGGGTAGCATTACAGTTCATAAGCCGGTAAAAATAAAAACAGTTGTATTGGCCTCATAGCAGTTAATACAAGATTAACGTTATTTTACTTCGTAAGCCACTACTGAATTCTTCCAGAAAGTTGGAACAAAAATGGTCTTGGTTGCCGGATCAAAGCCAATATCCGCTGTATTGATCTTTTGCTCACGGGTATCCAGTAATTTTTCTTTGATGCCATCTGCATTCACATACCAGATAACACCCGCCCAGCAGGAAACAACAAAATCATTGCCCGATATATTGACAATGCCGTCTGTTCCGCCTTCCATCCCCTCTGTTATAAGCGTAAGGCTCTTATCCGCATTCACTTTATACATTCCACCCTGGTCCAGCACATAGAGATCTGTTCCTTTCATCAGCAATCCGTTCGGGCCTTTCAGGTTTTCCAAATAAACTTCGGGAGCTCCGTTCTGAATACGATAGACTTTCTTTCCTCTTGAATCGGAAACATAGATCACTCCGCCAGCATCAATAGTAATATCATTCAATGCCTGCGAACCGGGAACTTCAATCCAGGAAGCAATCCTTCCGCCATGCAGGTCCACGATGGCTATCCTGTCCATATCAGCCACATATAATGTATGATGATACAGTCCCATTCCTTTGGGCGCATGAAAACCGGTGATCCATTGTGCATTGATCACTTTTCCATCCAGGCTCATCCTTCCGATTGAACCCACGCTGTCTTTCTGCCAGGGTTGTTTGCCGTCAATATTGGAAACATATAAAATCCGGTGATCAGGATCGTACAAAACCGATTCGGGCACTTTAAAAACGGAATCTGTTTCCCACTTTTTTACCAGCTGATGGGTTTGTGCATGCGCAACTGAAAAGAGAAAAAAGAGACAAACAGAAAACAGTGATCGCTTCATAGATTGATAATTGAGGTCTAAAGTTACTGAACTCAGGAAAACCGCAACGGGTTAAAAAAAGAGATATCCATGGATGGCTTTTTATCATTCACAATTTCATTTACCAGCATGCCGGTGCCGGCGCCCAGGCTCAGTCCCAGCATGGAATGTCCGGTAGCGATCGTCACATTGATGTATTTTTTTATCCGGCCAATATAAGGCAGGCCATCTGCCGAGCAGGGACGATAGCCATACCATATTTTTTCTTTTGCAGGAAGCGGCACATCAAAGTCAGGATAAAAACGTTTTACTGCATCCAGTATCCCCTGCACCCGGTTCATCCGTGGCGGTGTTTTATGAGAAGTGATCTCCATCGTGCCACCAAAACGTATCTTATTTCCATCCATCGGTGTGATGGCCGCCCGGCCCTCTAAAAGAACAGCAGGATAATTCACTTTGTAAGGAGAATTCTCCAGTGTAACAGAGTATCCCCTTCCCGGCATCATCGGTATTCTTGTGCCCAGCAGTTTCGCTGTTTCCCTGCCCCATGAACCAGTGGCTACAACTATTTCATCCGCATCAAAAGAATTCTTCTCCCCTGTAATACCATTCACTGTATATACTTTATTTACTTTATATACTTTACTTATCTTACTCACTTCCTTCCCAAAACCCACCACTTCTTCATTCGCAACTAACTTCACTCCCTGTTGTTTCAGATAAATGATCAATTGTTGCATCAGTTTATTCGGATAGCAATGCGCATCGCAGTTAAACATGATAGCGCCAAGCCCATTTATCCTTGTCTGCGGTTCCAGTGCATCCAATTCTTCCTTGCTCAGCAATTTTGTATCATTCAATCCTAATTCATGAGCTTTTTCCACGGTATGCCTGGCATGTTCCCCGCCAGCCTCTGTCTGAAAAATTTCCAGCAAGCCTTTTTGCTCGTAGGCAAAATCAAAACCCGGAATGCCGAGCCATGATTCATATTCTTTTTTACTGATGATGGCAATATCCCTTAATGGTATTGCAGCAGTTGCCACATGATCCTTAGTGGCGCTGCGAACAAATTTCAATCCCCAGTTGATAAGGTTCCAGTCAAGCCTTGGTTGCACATAAAACGGGCTTTTAGAATTCCACATCCATTTGAAGCCCTGCTTCACAATGCCGGGAGTAGCTAATGGAATAAAATGACTGGGGCAGATATACCCGCAGTTGCCATAAGAACAATTATCGGTAAAATCGCATTTGTCAAGTACCGTTACTTCCCATCCCGATTTCTGTAAGTAAAATGCGGAACTTAAGCCGATGATGCCGCCGCCGATAACTATTGCTTTCATTAACCCAGTCGTTTATATTTTGTTCCTATATAATCCACAAAATCCGGTTCCAGTCCCTGTTGCCTTATGATTGTTTGCATCTGCGCCCTGTGATGGATGGAATGATAATTCAATTGCAGCGCAATATCCTTCAGTGCACAACTCCAGGTGGCGCCATCATACCCAACAAATTTCACTTCTTCCTGCAGTTCATTCTCTGATTTGTTGTTCAGAAAATCAATCCATGCTTGCAGGCTTTTATCCCAGTGTTCCTCTAACTGACCCAATTCATACAGCGGTTCCCACCAATCCATCTTCGGGTCTTCCGGATAAACCTGTATCCGCTTCAGCCATTTGTTCTGCGAGTTGATAAGATGGCTGAAATATTTCACCGCTTCTGCCGGATCAGGCAATTGCTTAATTTTTTCCAGCATCTTCTTGTTGGCATAGTCATTAAAAAGAAAACTGTCTGTCAAATATTGTCTCATTTCCATAAAGACATTTTTAAGCCCCTCCACCGGAGGGGTTTGGGGAGGCTTCATACAACCGAAAACCCATACGCATACGGATCATCCTCCTTATCTATCCAGATAGTATTGTATCCGTATATCTTCGCCCAGCCTTCCACACTTGGTCGTATCGCTGCTTTACCTGCCACTGTTAGCTCTTCTTCTATCCTTCCAACAAATTTACTCCCGATAATGCTTTCATGAATGAACTCCTCTCCTTTCTTCAGCTTTCCCTTTGCATACCACTGCGCCATCCTGGCACTGGTGCCTGTACCGCAAGGTGAACGATCAATTGCTTTTTCGCCATAAAAAACTGCATTCCTCGCAGTAGAAGCTTTATCTAATACCGCACCTGCCCATAAAATATGTGAGCAGCCTTTTATCGTTTCATCTTCCGGGTGAACAAATTCATACTTCGCATTGATGTTCTTTCGCAATTCCCTCGCCCATGCAATCAGTTTATCCGCTGTATAATGTTCCAGCCCTTTAAAATTCTTCTGCACATCTACGATGGCATAAAAATTTCCACCATAAGCCACATCAATTACCAACTCGCCCAAATCAGGACAATCAGCTGTCAACTCCGCTGAGTGAAGAAATGCCGGCACATTCGTGAGCTTCACACTTGAACATTTATTGTTGATTGTTGAATATTGAATATTAACGAGGCCGGCAGGAGTTTCAAGCTTCACAATCCCCTGAACCTTCGGCTTTATCAGCCCTTCTTCAATTGCAATCGTTATCGTCCCAATCGTTCCATGCCCGCACATCGGCAGGCAGCCGCTTGTTTCAATAAATAGAACTGCTACATCATTCTCCGGGTCGTGTGGCGGATAAAGGATGCTGCCGCTCATCATATCATGTCCGCGGGGTTCAAACATCAGTCCGGTTCTTATCCAATCGTATTCCCGCAGAAAATGCTGCCGCTTTTCGCTCATGTTCTTTCCAATAAGAACAGGCCCGCCTTCTTTTACCAGGCGAACGGGATTGCCGCAGGTGTGGGCGTCTATGCAGTGGAAAATGTGTTTCATAGTATTTCTTAGATAACTCTTGGAGGGTTTGAAACCCTCCAAGAGTTTGTCAGGCAAAAATTTTAAAAATCAAACCACTTATTTTCCGGATCTGCCGGTCTTTCATGATAAGCTATAAATTTATCTGCCCCTCCAAAAGCCTTCAGTACATAATCTCTTTCCAGTTTCGTGGACTTATCACTCAAAAATATTTTATATGAACTATGCGGCCATGCATCTGGTTTTTTCACAAATCTATGCCGCACCGGGTTGTTATGAATATAATAAACCAACCTGAAAAATGATTCTTCGT
>CAYHPA010000145.1:0-3063 GCA_964358155.1 uncultured Chitinophaga sp. | reverse complement strand
ATACCTCTTCCCTCTTCATATTTTGCATAAACAGACTCCCCATCCGGTTGTACATTTTATTAAACGCCTGGGTATAGCTGTTAAACATATTGGAAAAAGATTTACTAACCTGCTTTACTAATTCTTCTTCCTGTAGTATTAGTTGCGGGATTTCTACAGAAATACCAGACTGCATTGCCAGTTGTTTTTCCTTCTTTTGCCGGTAATACCCCTGCAATAGATTCTTTTTCCTGATTTTAAGGAGCAGGTGAAAATGATTCGGCATCAGGCAATAGGCATAAATATGTGCTATAGGCAACACATGTTGTGAAAGTCGTTCCAGGAAAAAAACATAATTTTTCTGCTCAGTAAACAGATTTTCCCTGCCATTCGCATGGTTGAAAAGATGATATATGCTGCCGGATAGCATGGGTTATTTTTTAGCAAACTCCTGGAGGGTTTGAAACCCTCCAGGAGTTTAATTCCTTTTTTGTAAATTCGTCTTCATTATGGAAACCTACGGCAAGATACTACTCATCGCCATGCCTTCCTTTCTCTTCCTCGTTCTTTTTGAGAAATGGTATGGCTGGAAAAAAGGAAAGGACACTGTCCGCAATATGGACATGATATCCTCCCTCAGCAGCGGTGTTACCAACGTCACCAAAGATGTGCTCGGCCTCGCCATTGCCATCGGCATCTATCCTTTTATGCTGAAGAACCTGCAACTGACCACTATTGAGAATACCGTCATCGTTTATATCCTCACCTTTATCATCATTGATTTTCTGGGCTACTGGGTGCACCGCCTCAGTCATAAGGTAAACCTGTTCTGGAACCTGCATGTCATCCATCACAGCAGCGAGGAATTCAACCTTGCCTGTGCATTGCGGCAGAGCATCTCTTCTTTCTTCAATTTATTTACCGTGCTGCTGCTGCCCGCAGCGCTGCTCGGCATACCGTATGAGGTCATTGCATTTGTAGGCCCGATACAGTTGTTTGCGCAGTTCTGGTACCATACACAGCATATCAACAAGATGGGCTTTTTGGAAAAGATAATCGTAACGCCCAGCCATCACCGGGTACACCATGCTGTGAACCCTGAGTACATGGACAAAAACCTCTCACAGATATTTATTGTGTGGGACAAACTCTTCGGCACTTTTGTGGAAGAGAAAAAAGAAGTACCTCCCATATATGGCATTACCCGCCCGGCCCGTACCTGGAACCCTATTAAAATAAATTTTCAGCATATCTGGCTATTGATAAAAGATGCCTGGCGCACCAAAAGCTGGAAAGATAAATTTACACTTTGGTTCAAGCCCACCGGCTACCGCCCTGCTGATGTGGCGGAGAGATACCCGGTAAAAAAGATTGAAGATGTTTATCATTTTGAAAAATACGATACAAAGACCTCTCCTGCTTTTAATGCATGGACATGGTTCCAGTTACTCTTCATTCTTTTTTCTGTAAGCTACCTGTTTGGCAATATTGCTTATATCAACTCGCTTGACAAAAGCTATATCTACTGGTACGGCGCTTTTACATTTTTAAGTGTGTATGTCCTTACCGCCCTCATGGACCGCAACCGTTCCGCCATCATCGGCGAAGCGTTGCGCTGCGGCCTTGGGCTCTATTTTTTATACACACAGAATGATTGGTTTGGGGCGAGCCAGTGGTTGGCTGAAGTGAAATATGTTATGGGGGCTTATTTTGTTTTGTCACTAGCGGCAACAGGTTTTTTTGTGATAAAACACAGAAAGGAAGATTTGTTTGTATTCTCATCTTGATAATCTATGCGAATAATTTTTATCCCCATTTTCATAAGCTTGCTGGCAGCATCTTGTGGCAACAACAAGCGAAAGCAGGAAAATGAAGCAAAGAAAAAAGAACTACAGGAAAAGCTCAACACCTTGGTTGGGAAGGAATATGATTCTGTCGAACAGATCATACCCGATATCCAAAAAACGCTGGGCCCGGACAGTCTTGATCTTAAATAGGTTCACGCCAAAGTTGATGTTTTCCTCCCCCCATCCACCCCTCTCTTCACTCTTTCGTAGCTTTATACCTCTCACAAACCCACAAGGATGATAACGCTGAAACTATTTTCCCTTGGTACTGCTTACAGCTTGTTGTTCATCAATTCCTGTTCAAAGCAAACAGCCAATACCGAACAATTACTAACCGGCCATACCTGGAAGGCAGAGGAGATAAGAGTACAGCAGAGTGATGATAAAACGCAGTATTATCTCCGTGGCGGCAAACACAACACAATTGATTATGATTCCGATTCACTAAAGTTTAACAGTGATTATACCGGCACATATTATTATGACGGTGCTATGTATTCTACACAATGGCATTTTACTAATAAAGAGAAAACAAAGATGGCTATAGAAATTCGTTACCATCTCAGCATTATCGTTTACCTGGAGAATATCCATATTACTTCTTCCTCTTTCAAATATTCGCAGTATACCAAAGACCTGTGGCCTAATTATATGGCCTCTTGCACAAGAACGCCAAATCAGTAACAAGAATCCAACCTCTTCTAGGTCCAGTTGCATGTGTCCACGCAACGGAGTTCAAAAAAAGTGATACCTGGAAACACACATCACAGTTCTGCCTGTTTGCTCACTACCAGCCAATATCCATCCTCTCGCCTATATCCCCCCATTTCTCTACCTTCGGTATCCTAAATTTTTTATATGGAAAAGCAATTACAGGATATCCGAGACCAGCAACGGGAATCATGGAACCGCTTTTCACCCGGCTGGAAAAAATGGGATACACTGGTAATGGATATGCTGAACCCAATGGGGCAGCAGATCATTGCTGACATTAAACCTTTCGGCACAGACAGGGTGCTGGACATAGCAGCCGGAACAGGCGAACCGGGGCTTACCATTGCCGGCATGCTGAATGGCGGCACGGTGGTAATAACCGACCTGGCCGAAGACATGCTGGTAGTGGCAAGGGAGAATGCTGCCCGGCGCAATATTTCAAACGTTGAGTTTATGCCCTGTGATGTTTGCGAGCTTCCTTTTCCTGCGGAAAGTTTTGATGCCATCAGCTGCCGCATGGGTT
>CAYHPA010000144.1:0-8713 GCA_964358155.1 uncultured Chitinophaga sp. | reverse complement strand
AGATGCACATCTTAAAAGTTTTGATGTAAGCCCCGACCTCAGTTTGCATATACGCCCCGGCCGCAGCCAGATGGCGGGCACGAATGGGGTGAGTTTGGTTTTAAGCATCCGTTGAAAGTTTAAGGTCTAAGGTTTAAGGTTATCCTATAACTTTGAGAAAGTCTCAACACATAGAGTCTTGTCACTCCGACGAAGGAGGAGTCTCAGAGATTCCAAACTACAAACAGATCTAAATCTCTGAAATGCCTCGTACCTCGGCATGACAATACCCCGAATGGATGAAATTTCATCACAAAAATAAACTGCAAATAATCTTAACATGAAACTCGCACTAATCGGTTACGGCAAAATGGGTAAAGCCATTGAAGAAGTGGCGCTGCACCGCGGACATGAAGTGGTCATAAAAATTGACCAGCCCAACCTGCATGAGTTTACCAAAGAAAATCTTTCAAAAGCCGATGTGGCCATTGAATTTACCGGGCCGCATAGTGCATTGGAGAATATAAAGAAGTGTTTGGAGTTTGGCGTGCCGGTCGTTTGCGGCTCCACCGGGTGGACGGAGCATCTGGATGAAATGAAAAAACTTTGTGCCGGCAAACTTGGCGGCTTTATCTACTCCAGCAATTTCAGTATTGGTGTCAATATTTTCTTTGAAGTGAATAAACGACTGGCCGAACTGATGGCAGCACATAAGGAATATGAAGTGATACTGGAAGAAACACACCACACACAGAAAAAAGATGCCCCCAGCGGAACAGCTATTACTTTAGCCGAACAGGTATTGCAATACATTAAAAGAAAAAAGCAATGGGTGAATGAGCTGAGCGATCATCCCGAAGACCTGGAAATTATCAGCCAGCGCATAGACCCCGCCCCCGGCACACATAGTGTAAAATATTCCTCTGCCATTGACAATATTGAGATCATTCATACCGCCCACAACCGCAAAGGTTTTGCCGGCGGCGCCGTACTCGCTGCCGAATTTCTGAAAGATAGGAAAGGATTTTTTGGGATGAGGGAGGTGTTGGGATTGTGAGAAATGCCTGGTGGATTACCCTAACAATAACTACTCAACTCTCAATGCAAAAAGTTTTCGATAAGCGCCTCTTATATCATAAATTAGAGTGTTGTGCGAAATCGGACGAGACGCAGTTTACGTTTGTAAATAAAAAGCAGAATTTCTGGTAAATGAATTCCAAAAATGAACCGTAAGATCATTCTACTAGTATTGCTGAGCTTCATCCACTGCTGCACATTTTCTCAGCAAAGCCCATACACTTTTCTTTTAAAATCCGACAGTATCGACATTAAGATTACCCGGTCTCAAAATCATATTTCCGATGTAAAACTGTTCGATAAAGGGAAAACTGCAGTATATATGGACTTCTATATTAAAGAGGATTTTTTACGCAAAGCAAATGCACATATTATTGTCCGGGATAGTAATAACATGATCATAGATAGCAGTAAAACAGAAACCTGGAATTTACCAGACACCTTAAACAGTAATTTCAAATGGCGTTATAAGAGAATGGAGCTGGAGATCGTCAGCGAAAAGGGATCGTTTAGCGTGACGTCCAACCTTGATGACGGCAATCATAAATTGAACCTTGAATATCGGTTTGACAATGATACTATGTATTGGGTGAATGCACAGAACCAAAGTCGCCGATTCATGGATACTGTTGAAAAATACAATAATAAATTTGTAAGCTTTGTAACAACAGTAGATCATCCAAAAGTAGCGGGTAAACATGCTTCACATGGTATGTTTTGGATCGAAGGTTATGTTGTGAGCAAATTGTCACCCGAGAAGATCAAAAAGCTTCAAGGCAAAAAAGTCAGGATCTCGGGCAACGTTTATTACCGGATCGGATATGGCAGTCTCAACTATCGGTTTACTTATAGTAATACCGGAAATCAGGTATTTGCCCAGGCCTGGGGTGGTGACATTAAGCAGATCTTTAAGCCGCAAATCGAGATAATAAAGTGAGCCGTTCGGAATTCTTCGATTTGTATCGATGCTAATCCAACTTACTCAATAAAAACCAAAACCAACAAATTCATGTTTGTTCCTTCGCCTCGGTTCGTGTCCGCAAAATAAAACGCCCCGATGCGTGTCCCCACGCATCGGAATTTAAAATAAATCAATAATGTTGCGTGGAGACACGCAACATGGCTACGCAACACGGCTATGCAACAAGGCATCGCTTGCAATTCGTCAAATACATATTTTTTGTAGCTTTATTTGGATTCCTTCCCCACCGAGTCTGGCAAAGCCGATTCGACGAGGGAGTTTAGCTGAAGTTATTTCCAAGGATCACATTTTAGCATGACTTTTTCAGAAAAAAATATCAGCCCTCTTTTTTAGTTACCAATTTTTGGTAACTTTATTCAAAATTTTAGACTATGGGAAAAAATACCTCTGTGTCATTGGGAGATCATTTTGAGGGTTTTGTTGACGGCAGTATCTCTGCAGGCAGGTTCAAGAATGCGAGTGAAGTTATTCGGGCCGGGCTCCGTTTGCTGGAAATGGAAGAAGGCAAGGTTATCGCATTAAAAAAAGCCATCAATGAAGGCTTTGCAAGCGGCACAGCAAAAAACTTTAATGCTAAAAAACATCTTGAAAAGCTAAAAGCCGCCAGGCGGAAAAATGGCTAATTATACCCTCAGCAACAAAGCAGTTGATGATTTATCAAAGATCTGGAAATACACCTGTGATGAATGGTCAGAAACCCAGGCTGACAAGTATTATTATATGCTGCTGGGCACCTGCCAGGAATTAGCAGACGGGAAACTGTCGGGCAAGCTGTACCAGGAAGTAAATGAGGATATTTCAGGGTTCCGAACAGGTCAGCACATCATTTTTTACAGGAAACTCAAAGGAAATAAAATAGAAGTTGCCAGGATATTGCACCGCAGAATGGATCTAAAAAACAGGATGCAGGAATAAAACCAGGTTAACAAAGCACTACTCCGCTGCTGATGTTCCTAAGCATGCTGTAAGCAACTCCAATAACTCAATGAAATCATTTCCACACTACCCCACCCTTCATCACAAAAACAATTTTCCCAAAAACCTGCGGGTCTTTTAATGGGTCGCCATCCACTGCTACAATATCTGCCCATTTACCTGCTTCAATACTTCCTAGTTTATCCTTTTCTCCCAGCAGGTCGGCAGCGTTGATCGTTGCAGATTTAATGGCATCCATGGGCGTCATGCCTGCTTCAATCATTTTTACAAACTCAAGCCAGTTCATTCCATGTTTATATACACCGGCATCGGTGCCAAAAGCTATCTTCACTCCTTCCTTGTATGCTTTGGCAAATGTTGCTTTTATCTTGGGGCCTATCTCCAGCGCCTTGGGTGTTACCAGCTCGGGATAATAGCCGGGCTTTTTGGCAGAGTCGGCCACGGCAGCGCCGGCCGTTAGCGTAGGCACATACCATGTTCCGTATTGTTTGAATAATGCGATCGCTTCATCATCCATATAAGTGCCATGCTCAATGGAATTTACCCCGGCACGGATAGCCCGCTTCATTCCTTCGGAGCCGTGTGCATGCACCGCTACTTTAAACCCATAATCCTTTGCTGTTTCCACAATGGCTTTTATTTCTTCTTCAGTAAACTGCGGGTTGCTGGAACTTTTGGCCACACTTAATACTCCTCCGGTTGCAGTTATTTTTATCAGGTCGCTGCCATCTTTGTACCGCTGGCGTACAGCCTGCCTGCATTCGTCAGGCCCGTTGGCCACTCCTTCTGCAGGGCCGGGGTCGCCCATCATGTCTTTGCGGTAGCCATTGGTCGGGTCGGCATGCCCGCCGGTAGTGGCAATGGATTTTCCGGCAGTGTACACCCTCGGGCCTTTTATCAACCCTTTATTGATGGCATTGCGCAGGGAAATATTTACACCGGTTCCGCCCAGGTCCCGCACGGTAGTAAAACCGGTCATCAATGTTATTTCTGCAAACTTTACTGATTGAAAAGCATAATCGGCCGGATTGTAAGTAAACGTTTCCATGTAGCGGCCGGGATTGGTCTCATGTTCCAGGTGCACATGCATATCTATCCAGCCAGGTGTCACGGTTTTTGTTTTCAGGTCAATGGTTTTATCAGCAGCGCCTGCTTTGGAGAAACCATTCTCCACGGCTGTTATCATATTCTTCTCCACCACAATGGTCATATTGGTTCGGGCAGTATTGGAAATGCCGTCGATCAGTGTGCCACACCAGATATATGTTTTTTGAGCAGAAACGGAAATGATAAAAGCGAGACAGGATATAATGAGCAATACTTTTTTCATGTAAGCAGGGTTGAAATACTAAAATAATGTAATTTAAAGTATGAAATTCCCTTCACTTTTTTTTATCGCTGCCATCTCAGCCGTTGCTGCCTGTATGCACCCGGTTAAAAAATTCACGGAAAAAAGACTGGTAGTAGCCAGCAATCAAACAGTAAGCATCAGCGAACTGGATATGACCATCCGCAATGAAGGCTGTGGCCGGAAGTGGTTATCCGAGGAAGGCAAGCCCTCTTTTGAACGTCCTTTTTGCGATATCACCGTTAAGTACAAAGATTCCACCTATTATTTCGGGGATTCCTTTGCCCCTTTGTATATCACTAACCTGAAACTGGTGATAGACAAGATGAACCCCTGGAGCCGGGAAGAAGACAGTATACCTGCCGGTGGCTGCCGCATCATCGTCAGCCGGCTTGATGATCTGTCAAGATAATTACACCCGAATTTTCCCCACACTATGCTACTCCGATTTTACAGTAATGTCATATTTTAAAATTTCCGTCCCATCGGGACGTTTCATGGGTAAAATAATGACATCATGCTACATGCAATGTCCCATAGGGACATCTCGTGCCAGCACCAATCGTTCCTATGGAACGACACAATACATTTACAATTTGCAGCTACCTGCCTGCTGTCCCTACGGGACAAGAAAAATTTTAAAATAGAACAATGCCGATTTTATAGTGATGAAAATATCGCTTAGCTTTGCATGACCTCCCGGAAAATGCTGAGCGAAGCCGAAGCATCCGCCGCTGGTCATCCGACTGGGTTTATTCAACAGATCATTTTTACTTTGTGCTACGAAGCTTTAGCGAAGTAGCAGAAACGGACTTAAGAAATAACCATTTTGTATGGCCAAGTATATTTTTGTTACCGGAGGTGTTACTTCTTCATTGGGTAAAGGCATCATAGCGGCTTCTCTTGCCAAACTGCTGCAGGCAAGGGGCCTGCGGGTCACTATCCAGAAACTTGACCCCTATATAAATGTTGACCCGGGCACCATGAATCCCTACGAACACGGTGAGTGTTATGTAACAGAAGACGGCGCCGAAACAGATCTTGATCTGGGTCATTATGAAAGGTTCCTCAACATTTTTACTTCGCAAGCCAATAACGTTACTACCGGGCGCATCTATCAAACCGTAATCAATAAGGAAAGAGAAGGCGCTTATCTTGGAAAAACAGTGCAGGTGGTGCCGCATATTACTGACGAGATAAAAAGAAGGATGCAGTTACTGGGCCAAAACGGGGAGTTTGATGTGGTGATCACTGAAATAGGCGGAACGGTGGGCGATATTGAGAGCCTGCCTTTTGTAGAAGCTGTTCGCCAGTTGCAATGGGAATTGCCGGATGAAGATTCCGTGGTAGTTCACCTTACACTTATCCCTTATTTAAAAGCAGCCAAAGAATTAAAAACAAAGCCCACCCAGCATAGTGTAAAGATGCTGAGCCAGGAAGGGGTGCATCCCGATATCATTGTTTGCCGGACAGAAAAACCACTGAACCCAGAACTACGCCGTAAAATCGCTTTATTCTGTAATGTAAAGATGGAAGCGGTGATAGAAGCAGCCGATGCCTCCACGATCTATGAAGTGCCGATACTGATGATGCGGGAAGGGTTGGACACCATTGTGCTGAAGAAAATGAATATTGCAAATTATGGTGAGCCTGAACTGTCAAAATGGAAAGAGTTCCTGGATAAACTGAAATATCCCAAAGGAAAAGTGACCATCGGGTTAATTGGAAAATATATTGAACTGCAGGATGCTTATAAATCCATTTTGGAATCTTTTATTCATGCCGGCGCCATCAACGAATGCCAGGTGCAGGTGGTAAATGTGCACAGCGAATTCATTACGGATGATAATGTATCAGAAAAACTGGTTGGTTTGGATGGATTGCTGGTAGCCCCCGGTTTTGGCCACCGTGGTGTGGAAGGAAAAATTGTGGCAGTAAAATATGCCCGTGAAAATGGCCTGCCTTTCTTTGGTATCTGCCTCGGTATGCAAATGGCCGTTATTGAGTTTGCAAGAAATGTATTGGGATTGAAGAATGCGCATTCCACCGAAATGGACCCACAGACCAATGAACCGGTGATAGACCTGATGGAAGAGCAGAAAAAAATTACTGCCAAAGGGGGCACTATGCGTCTGGGCGCTTATCCATGTGAGATAAAAGAAGGTTCGTTAGCACATAAAGTATACGGAAAGTCTGCAGTGAGCGAAAGGCACCGGCACCGCTGGGAGTTCAATAATAAATACCTGGACCAATTTGAAAACGCCGGTATGCTGGCCAGCGGTAAGAACCCCGGTACGGACCTCGTAGAAATAATTGAGTTGCCCAACCACCCCTTCTTTATCGGCGTTCAGTATCACCCCGAGCTGAAAAGCACGGTAGAAAACCCGCAGCCCGTCTTTGTCCATTTTGTAAAAGCTGCCAAGGCTTATGCAGAAAAAAGGATGGAAGTTAAGAACCCATTGTTGCAAAGTGAAATGATCTGAGCAATTAGCCGCTAGCTACAAGCTTTTAGCTGGAACTTTCTTTACTTAGAAACAACCCATCTGCAATAATTTGTCATTTACCGAAATGAGCTAATGGCTAAGAGCTAATAACTAACGGCTTCCCTCTGTTTCCCTATCTTTGCCGTCTTTAAAATTTTACATAGAATGAAGCTTGATCGTAATACCGTTCTCGGTTTTCTTATACTGGGTGCCTTGTTCATTGGCTATTTTGTTTATACCAGCAAAGAGCAGAATGCCAACCGCAAGAAAAATGCAGAAATCGCAAAAGCAGACAGGCAAAAATTTGTTCGGGATTCAACATACCAGGATTCTATTGCAAAAATCCAAAACCCGAAGCGGGATTCATTGGCCCGTGCCGCTGATTCTATTTCAAAAATTACTAATGCTGGTGTATTTCAACACGCCGCTGATACCACAGAAATACTACGGCTACTTGAGAATGATCTCATCAAAGTGACATTTACCAGCAAAGGCGGACAGATAAAGAAAGTAGAGCTGAAAAATTTCAAAGGGCAGGACAGCAATTTGGTAAGGCTGGCCGGTTCTGATTTTGACAATATCAGTTATTCGGTAAATACCGGCCTTGTGGCCAATAGCGGTTCTGTGCTAAGCAGCGATCTGAATTTTGATAAAATTGATTCTTCCACTAATGCTGATGGCAGCAAAAATATCTCCCTTACCCTCACTGGCGACAGTACCAGTTCCATCACTCATGAATTCATTTTGAAGAAAGATGATTACATGATTGATTTCAACATCAGGGCGCAGGGAGCTAACCGTTTGTTTGATCGTGGAGAAATGAATCTTACCTGGCAGTATGCAGCGGCGCAACAGGAGTCCGATGTTTCTTACGAAAAAACAAATACACAGATCGGTTATGTGAAAGATGGAAGTTTTGACTATCATACTATCGGCAGAAGAAGCAGCAAGAATTTTGACGAATCAACAAAATGGCTGGGCGTACGTCAGCGGTTCTTTTTTGCAGCGCTCGTAGCCCGGGATAATTTTTCTTCCGGAAAAATGACATGGGACGATGCAACTGACTCAACAGGCACGGTGGTAAAATCCACCGCCAATATGAAAGTATCGGTACCCGCCGGCGCACCCTCTGTTGTTCCTTTCAGCATTTACTATGGTCCCTCCGATTATCATACCCTTAAAAAGTATGACCTGAAGTTTGAAAAGATCATCAATCTCGGCCAGGGCATTTATTCTTTTGTGCGTCCGCTGAACAAGTTTCTGATCATGCCCATTTTTGACCTGATGAAGGGCTTTACCGGAAATTATGGCATCGCCATCTTATTGCTCACCATCATTATCCGCCTGCTGATATCACCTCTTACCTATAAAAGTTACCTGAGCGGCGCCAAGATGAAAGCGCTAAAACCTGAAATTGCTTTGCTGAAAGAAAAACATGGCAACGACAGGCAGGCCATGAGTATGGAGCAAATGAAACTTTTCAGGGAAGCAGGAGTAAATCCGCTGGGTGGTTGTATCCCTGCTTTGTTACAGATCCCCATCTTCTTTGCCCTGTTCAGTTTCTTTAACTCCGAAGTGGACCTGCGTGGCGCCTCCTTTCTTTGGGCAAATGACCTGTCTGCATTTGATGACCCTATTAAGTTTGGTATGCATATTCCCCTGCTGGGCAGCCACCTGAGTCTTTTCAATATTACAGCCTGTATCACCAGCTTTCTTATTTCCTGGTACAGCATGAGTATGTCTCCGGATCAAAGCAATCCTGTACTCAAGTACATGCCTTATATATTCCCGGTTTTCCTGTTGTTCTTCTTTAACAGGCTTCCATCGGGGCTTACCTGGTATTATACGGTGTCGAACCTGATTACACTTATTCTGCAGTACATCATACAGAATTATATCATCGACCAC
>CAYHPA010000143.1:0-8857 GCA_964358155.1 uncultured Chitinophaga sp. | reverse complement strand
GCGCAATGTAATCGTAAGCCAGTTTTACTTCCTCTGATTCTCTTACACCTATTGTAGTGGTGTTTCCACCACTGTTGCCATGTGCACGCAGGTCCACCAGCATCACATTATACCCCTGGTAGCGGAACTCTGCTGCTTCAGCTATCAGCATGCCTTTGTTGGACATGATGCCGTGAAAAAGTATCACAGCTCCTTTAGCCAATGAATCTGGTTTTGCATACCATGCTTCAATAAAAATGCCGCTATTGGTTTTCATCATAACGGTATCGTATGGAAAAGCGGGTGAGGCAGTAATAATTGAGCGGGGCTGCCTTGGCCCGCTGAAGAGCCGCCATGTTTTTGTAAAAACATTACTTCCGGATTTTTTGGTTCTCAGCGAAGGATCATCATACACATGGGTGAACTTGTAAGCATAAAAAGCGGCGCTTATATTAAAAAGAACAAACTGGACCAGCAATACCCATAGTATCCAGCGGAGGGCGGCAGGCAGTTTGCGTGTAGTATTATGTTTTTCCATCAGGTGATTGCGGCCAAAAGTAATTTATGCCCCCGGCATGCCATAGCAATTCTGATAAAATTTTCCTGAACTGACAGAATAAGTTGCGCAGTAAAATGGATTATAAAAGCATTTTCTTTCTTATTTCCGCAGGTATGGCTGCTTTGTTGACAATGATGGCCAGTGTCCTCATCAGGAAATAATCATCCCGCATCCACAAAAAGCCACCCATGGTATTGGTATTGCCCCAGGAGTTTTTGATATAATACCATTTCTTTCCGCTCCTATCATTTGCTGAGCCGATGATGTGCATCATATGGTCAAGTTCCGTGCTCTTATCTTCAAAAGCTGTTTGCCTTGCTGATGAAAAATCTATAATTGCTGAAGGCATATAAGCCAGCCCCTCTATATAATCAAAATAATCATCCTGCGCATCCCCATCCCAGCCAACTGTATATCCGTTTTTCAAGGCACTGTCAGTAATCGCTGAAAAATCACTGAGCGGCACATTCCAGTATTCATCCCCCGTCCAGTTGTATTTATCCTCCAATACAAATTTTGAATAGAAGGGATGATGGGTGTAAGAAGTGATCTCAATATAATCGTCAGGATTGATACCGAGGTATTCAGTCAAATAAGTTTTGGGAGTATAGGTTTTGTCTTTATACAAAAAAGAGGCAGGCGTTTTACCATAATAGGAATCCAGTACGCTGTCAACGAAAAGCTGTTGATTGACGCTGAGTGTACTTATATCATTCCCAATACACTCTTTTACAAGGTAACTCAGCAACGTATCCATTTCTGCATGGTTATGATTGGCTTCTCCTCTGCCCTTACCTGAATATATTTCTTCCGGAACCATTCCAAAATTCTTCATCACCCACACGGCATCATGAAACTGGCCGCCGGGAGTAAAGAAATTGTCACCTTTTAATTTCAGGTGCCGTTCTATTTTTCGCTTCATGGAATGCCGGGCAATGAACATTTCGCTGAGGTCGTTGGCGCCTTTTCCTTTTTTCATCAGTTCACTTTCCAGTAAAGAGGTACTTGAAAAACTCCAGCAGGTGCCGGACATATACTGGTCTTTGACCGGAGTGCAGAATTTTACTGCAGGGGTGGTAAGGCCTAAATCACTTCTTAGTAGTTTTTGAGCTTCGCAATAACTAAAAAGAAAAAGTAAAGGGAGAAGAAGGAGGCGGCGCATCGGTTGTGTTTACTGCAATTTAATCAGGGGTTTCAAGAAAACTTCGTTAAAGTCGGCCATTCTTTATCTCATCCACCACAGCCGGATCAAGCAACGTTGTTGTATCTCCCAGATTAGAGGTTTCCCCTTCTGCAATCTTTCTTAAAATTCGGCGCATGATCTTTCCGCTTCTTGTTTTCGGTAAACCAGATACAAACTGAATTTTATCCGGCTTGGCAATGGCGCCGATTATTCTTGTTACTGTTTGCAGGATATCTTTTCTTCTCATCTCCTCATCACCATGGTGACCGTTGTAAATCACATAAGCGTAGATGCCCTGTCCTTTTATATCATGCGGGTAGCCTACCACGGCACTCTCCACCACTCCTGCATGCATATTGATGGCATTCTCTACTTCGGCTGTGCCGATCCGGTGACCGCTTACATTTAATACATCATCCACTCTTCCAGTAATTCTGTAGTTGTCATCTGCATCCTTCAATGCACCATCGCCGGTAAAATATAAATCGGGATAAGCAGCAAAATAATTCAGGCGGCATCTTTCATGATCGCCCCATGTTGTTCTTAGTATGCCCGGCCACGGTGCTTTAATACATAAATTGCCCGAGGTCACTAAAGCCCCTCCTTCGGAGGGGTTTGGGGAAGCTTCGCTCCCTTTTTCGTCCACCAATATCGGTTGTACTCCCGGCATGGGCAATGTGGCCCATGATGGCTTGGCCGGCGTTACCCCGGCAAGATTGGTAATCAAAGCTCCTCCTGTTTCCGTTTGCCACCATGTATCCACTATCGGGCATTTTTTCTTTCCTACATTTTCATCATACCAGTGCCATGCTTCTTCGTTGATTGGTTCGCCGACTGTACCGAGAATTGTTAATGATGATAAATCTTTTCCTTTCAGCGGCTCAGTTCCGTAACTCATTAAACTTCTTATTGCCGTTGGGGCCGTATAAAGTATATTGACCTTATGCCTGTCAACTATATCCCAAAACCTTCCTGCATCAGGCCAGGTGGGAATTCCTTCAAACATCAAAGAAGTGCCGCCGGCACTCAACGGGCCGTAAACAATATAACTATGCCCGGTTATCCAGCCGATATCTGCTGTGCAGAAATGAATTTGCCCCGGCTTGTATTGAAAGACATTGACAAAAGTGTAAGTCGTCCAGACCATATAACCGGCGCAGGTATGCACGACGCCTTTGGGTTTGCCGGTGGATCCCGATGTATATAATATAAATAAAGGGTCTTCTGCATCCATTGGTTCGGCGGCCCATCCTAAATCCTTCCCTCCAGGAAGGCTGGGATGGGCTTCCAACTGTTGTTCAGCATGTTCCATTTCGTCTTCCCACCATATATCCCGTCCCTTTATCATACTGACAGGGGTTCTTGTTCTGGTGTAAACAATTACCCGCTTCACTGTTTTGTTCCCTATCAGCGCATCATCTATCACAGCTTTCAGCGGAATATCCTTTCCGCCACGATAAGCTCCGTCGCAAGTAATAATGTATTCTGCTTTTGCATCATCCAAACGGTCTGCAATGCTTTGTGCAGAAAAACCGCCGAATATCACACTGTGTATCGCACCAATCCTTGCACAGCCTAATACAGCATAAGCCAGTTCAGGTATCATGCCCATATATATGCAAACCCTGTCGCCTTTCTTCACTCCGTTATTCTTCAGCATCTGCGCCACCTGGCAAACTCTTTTATGCAGGCGGTTATATGTTACCACCCTCACTCTTTCTTCCGGATTGTTTGGCTCCCAGATAATGGCTGGCTTGTCGCCGAGTGTTTTCAGGTGACGATCAATGCAGTTTTCGGTGATGTTCAGCTTTGCCCCTTTAAACCATTCCACTTTTGGTTCTTTGAAATTCCATTCCAGCACTTTGTCCCATTTCTTTCTCCATTGAAAATTTTCTGCAACGGAAGCCCAGAAGCCTTCGGGGTCTTCCATACTTTGTTTGTAGTCCTTATGATATTGCTCCAGTGATCTTATCTGAAACGGGTATGACATAGCACTCTTTTATGCCTTAAATGTACGAAGACAAAAAATTTATCCGCCGCATAATATCTATTCGTATTTTAATCCCATGAACGAAACAAAAACCAATGGCGGGGCTATCCGAAAAGTCATAGCTGCCTCATCCGTAGGCACTATGATTGAATGGTACGACTTTTACATCTTCGGAATGCTGAGTACCACTATCTCTACCCAGTTTTTTCCGAAGGAAAACCCGACTGCTGCACTGCTCAGCACATTAGCCGTTTTTGCATTGGGCTTTATTGTTCGTCCCTTTGGCGCCCTGGTATTTGGCCGGCTGGGCGATCTTATCGGAAGAAAATACACTTTCCTGCTTACGCTGATACTGATGGGCGGCTCCACTTTCCTGATTGGCTGTGTGCCCAGCTACGAAAGCATCGGATTTGCAGCGCCGGTGTTGGTTTTATTATTAAGGATATTGCAGGGCCTTGCCTTGGGAGGCGAGTATGGCGGGGCCGCCACCTATGTGGCCGAGCATGCACCGGCAAACAAAAGGGGATTTTATACCAGCTGGATACAAACTACCGCCACGCTGGGATTGTTCGTTGCATTGGGAATAATTCTCCTGGTAAAATCCAATATGTCTGAAGCTTCTTTTAACAGCGAATGGGGCGGTTGGCGCTATCCCTTCTGGATTTCCATTGTGCTGGTGGGTGTTTCCATTTATATCCGGTTGAAGATGAAAGAATCGCCTCTGTTTTCCAAACTGAAAGAGGAAGGAAAAACTTCGGTGAACCCTTTAAAAGAAAGTTTTCGCCACAAAGCAAATTTTAAAATGGTGTTGCTGGCATTGTTTGGCGCTGTGATGGGGCAGGGTGTGGTCTGGTACACCGGTCAATTCTATGCGCAGAATTTTCTGGAGACCAAATGTAATATTGAGTTTGAACAAAGCAGGACCATCATGCTCTGGGCTATCTTATTTGCCACACCCTTTTTTATTTTTTGGGGATGGCTGAGTGATAAGATAGGCAGGAAATGGATAATGATGGCAGGGATGGCGCTGGCAATATTTACCTACCGGCCGATATTTGATACTTTCTTACAGAATACAAATGTTAAAGAATGGGCAAAGAAACCAGACGCTTCGGCTGAAAAGACATTAATTGCAGATACAATAAAAAAAAATGACACCTATATCCTTTACTCAAAAACAATTTGGCTGTATAAAAATAACAAGTATATAGAAGACAGGTATGATACTGTAAAATCAATTATTACAGGACAGAGAAACATAATCATAGATTCGCAGGCAAACTCAGTAGCCGAAAAATCAATAATTAAAGTAAGAGACAATAATCCAAATTATATTGGTATACATATTAATAATGGCACCTACTGGAAATTCATTGGTCTTGTTTTCATATTAATCTTATACGTTACCATGGTCTACGGCCCTATCGCCGCCTTCCTTGTAGAAATGTTTCCTACAAAGATCCGTTACACATCTATGTCGCTACCCTATCATATTGGCAATGGAGTGTTTGGGGGACTGGTTCCTTTTATCGGATTGCTGCTTACGACCACCAATCCGGCCGACCCGTTGGTTGGGCTTTGGTATCCTATTGGAGTGGCAGCATTATGCCTGGCAATTGGTGTATTATACTTGAGAAATAAAATTGACAGAAATATAAATGATTAATACATGAGAAGATTTAATGCCTTTAAAAGATACTTCGGTCTGCTTTTTTTGTTTATAGCTCCTTTCGTTATTTACGAACTCATAGTCAGCGCTGTGCAGCATATTGACTCCAAGAAAAGCGGTCTCATCAACAGTCCGGCTAACTGGATTGTCATCATCGCCATTTTCATCCCCATAGCCATTGGTCTAGTAATATTTGGCTGGTATGCATTTCGGGGGGAGTATGATCATCTGCCGGAAAAATCAAAAGAACTGGATATTGATTAACTATTACGAAGAACGGAATGCCACCGGGTGATTTAACTTTTTATGCGGGCCACAGTAGATACGCAGGTAAATACGGATGGCGGACAACTCTATAAAAATAAAACAGAGTGCCAGCAATGTTATCAGCAACCACTGCCCGCTGTTTACATAAGTAAAGAAAACATCAATGCCGATAAAAGCGGTGGTGATGGGGAAGCCCAGCATGGCTATTGCCGACAGCAGGAACAAAAGCGCTGTTGGCTTTTGTTCATACACATAACCATGAAACTGGTTGAGGCTGATATGATTGTCCGCTTTTTTTGTTTTGATCAGGCAAAATAACCCAAGAAGGAATGCAGCGGTGATACCAATGTTGTAAAATATCCCTTCTGCAGCATGCACATCCGCACTGTTTCGCAGTAAACCTGAGAAGATAAACAGGTGTGAAATGAAAATATAAATCCATGCCTTTAATGCTGAACCCCTGTATGCGAAAGCAAAAAGTACAGATACCAATGCCAGCGACAACAAGATTACCGAAATAGTAGTTTTATTTTCTGTAATGAAAACCGCTTTGCTGTGTGAGAAATATAAAGCTGTTAAAGCAAGTATGGCAAATAAAATAACAGCAGCCTGGTTTTGAAGCAGGTTTAATTTTCTGCCTAACCATTTAAACGGGCTCCACACATACTTATACATCATGGTATCCATATTCCATTCCTTAATGCCGAGCATATACAATCCGGCCTGCATGCGGCCCACAGGTTTTTCCTGCGGGGCATGATAGTGGAAATACTGGTGATGCACTAAATAATTAAGGAACGAAGGCGATACCAGCAGCTGATATGTTCTTAAAAAAGCATTGCCGGCAAAATGCACCAACGCCAGCCAATGAAGTCCTAATGCAATTTCAATAAAAATAATTCCTATCTGTGCGGCGGATGAATAAGCAATTTGTGTTTTCACTGTAGGCTGCACTCTTGCAATCAAAGTAGCTATGATGGCTGTTAAAGCTCCGATTGCAATAATCAGAATTTTTACCCAGAGCATATCCTGCCAGAATGGATAAGTCCTCAGTAAAACAAATACGCCGACATGCACACTCAGCGAACCATAGAAAATGGCAGATGATGAGGTAGGGCCTTCCATTGCCCGGGGCAACCAACTTGTAAACGGCACCTGTGCAGATTTAATAAAAGCAGCTAATAATAACATGCTCATAATAAATACAGCCATCCCGGTATGATTTGTTTGCTCTGCTATTTCTTTCGCTTCGCCTAATTGAGTAAAGCCGATGTTCTGATGAGTGAGATGGTGCATCATCCACATCACCAGCATCATGACCACATCGCTCATTCTGTAATAAGAAAGTGTTTTGAATGCATTCTTTACCGGCAGGTAGCGGTTGCGGTAGAAAGCAATTAATAAGAATGAACAAAGTCCTTTTATTTCCCAGCCGATAAACAATGTTTCAAAATTGCCGGAGAAGATTATAAAATTATACCCGACAGAAAAAAGCAGGATGATGCTGAAAAATCTTTTATACCCCTCATCACGGTGCATATAGTATTTGCTGAAAGTGGCAACGAGAAAAAATATCAGCGAACCCACAATGCTGAACACGGCTGTTATTTCATCGTAATAAAAATTGATGGCAAATACAAAATGCTCGGTCTGGTACAGCGTGGCCAGTTTATAACTGATGGGGTTAAATCCATTGATACCCCAGCCCACGGCAAAGGATACGGCCGTCAGCATGTAAAACACCTTGGCAATGCGCACGATTGTTCCGGTAATTTTTTCTTTTTTGTTATCAAAAAACTGGGTTAACAGAAAAGCGGCCAGCGGCACAATAAAAAATAATGTGATGGACTGGCCCAGTATTTTTTCAAGTTGGTTCATTTAAGTTTCTTTTTGCTCAGTAACGATATGCAGTACAGATGTGCGACGCAAGGGACGACGATAGCAGCACTGCAGCTTGTTACAAAAAATTAATCAAGTAAGTAAACAGGCAAATTCTCCTCCGTGGCATGCACAATATGATTGGTTTCCATTTCCCTTGCCCCTTCTATAAACTCTTCCATATTGTGAATGGTTCCGATTTCTTTCGCATCGGTTATCGGTTCATATTTTTCAAACACGCCATTTCGGAAATAATAAAACTGCTTTTCATCCGGATGAAGCGCAATAATATGTACCCACTCATTTTTATACCATTCAAAAACTTCATCAGATGATTGAACTGCTTTTAATACAATCTCCGGCCTGTGTTCAACAATCACTAATAACCTAACCGGGTCATGCACTTCAATCATCTGCCAGGGCAGCCCGGGACGCAAATCACCATCGCTGCTGTTGGCCACACCAAACAGCCCCATCACATTATGCGGCAGTTTAGTGCCGGCGCCCATTTTTATATTATCAACCCTGGAGAAATAATATTCCAAATTGATACCCCCGCAAACCAAACCAATGGGGCGCATTACGGCAGTCAGAATATTTCCTTCCGGGTCGGTTGTATAATCATAACTGTTGAGAAATGCACGACGGTCAAGGAACAAACCCTTTGTTGTTTGCCTTCTTCCGATGATGGCTAAAGTATTGGTGCCATGACCTAACTCCGGTCTTGGTTCAAACAAAGAAACCGAACGATCGTGAATGGCTTTGCGCACATGCTCCAGTTTTTGTTTGGTGTTGATGGAAGAAAAGCGGCGGCTTCGTTCTTTAGCATTCAGGTTAAGGGCAGTTTCAAAATTCAATTTATTTTGCAAATGACGTTCAGCATTTTCTTTGCTTAAGATTTCTTCATCGTAATAACCAATCACATCAGCGGCTGTGTCGTGCATGCTGCCTACGAACTGTGTTGAATCGGGAATCACAATCCCTTTTGATGCGAGAATCTCTCTTACTTTTTTATGATTGAGAATAAATGCCTGCACTCTTGCATTCGTTGCACCCGGTCTTCCGCTGCAGGCGCCGCAGTCGTGTGCGCCGTGGTGCGGATTATTGGCGCTGCTGCTGCCATGCGCCACGATGTAAACAATGGGTGCAAAATTTTTTATCATCCCGATGAAGCAGTTAAAGACGCCGATGTTATCTATACCGATGTCTGGGCGAGCATGGGGCAGGAAAAAGAAGCAGACCAGAGAAAGAAGATATTTAAAGAATTCCAGGTCAATAAAAATTTAGTAAAATTAGCCAAGAAAAACGCGCTTACTATGCACTGTCTGCCTG
>CAYHPA010000142.1:0-8868 GCA_964358155.1 uncultured Chitinophaga sp. | reverse complement strand
TTCTGCCTTTTCCCTGATCGGTGCAATAAATTTTGCCATATCCTCTGCCAGTTGCTTTTTCATATCGCCGTAGCGGATAGAGCAGTTCCTGTAATCTTCCTCAAATTTTTTCACCGTTCCTTCATCGCTTACCAGCTTCATCAGCAGGAAAATATTTTCTATATAATCCGGTTTGGGGGCATTGGGTTCTGTTGGCCCCGCATCTGTTTTAGCCTTCATCACTTTTTTGCGGATCAGTTCATCATCATCTGACAGGTACAGTGTGGCATTCTGGTTCTCACTCTTGCTCATCTTACCTGTTCCGTCCAGGCTGGGCACTTTTACCAGTTCGCTGCCATAATTAAATGCCTGTGGCTCCGGAAATACCTCACCATAGCGATGATTGAACCTGTTGACAAAGTTTCTTGCCATCTCCAGGTGTTGCTCCTGGTCCTTCCCTACCGGCACCAATGAAGCCCTGTGAAGAATGATGTCAGCAGTTTGCAAAACAGGATAGGTGAGTAACCCTGCATTCATATTATCCGGCTGCAGCCTTGCTTTGTCTTTAAATGTTGGCGTTTTTTCCAACTCGCCTTTATAGGCAAGCATATTGAGATACAGGTAGAGTTCCGAGGTTTCATGAACATGGCTCTGGCAATAAAGGGCGGCTTTATCAGTATCAACCCCGCAGGCGATATTTTCAGACAACACACGGTGAATGTTCAGCTTCAGTTCTTTTGTATCCGGGTGGGTGGTTAGTGAGTGAAGGTCTGCTACCATAAAATAACAGTCGTACTCTTCCTGCATCCGCACATAATTCTTAACGGCACCAAAGTAGCTTCCGAGGTGCAGGTAACCAGTTGGCCGGATGCCGCTCATTACTATGTCTTTCTTTTTTTGCATCGGGACGAAGATAGTAAAATAGTCAGGAGTCGTTAGTCATTAGTCAAATACCCCGGCTCATGACTACAGACTAATGACTAACGACTATCTTTGTCTTATGGAAGTAAACGACGCCATGGTGGATAAGCTGGCTCATCTTTCCCGGTTGAAATTTGATGAAAAGGAAAAGGCGGCCATCAAAAATGACTTGCAGAAAATGATCGCCTTCGTGGAAAAACTGGATGAGCTGAACCTGGAGGATGTAAAACCGTTATTGCATATAAGCGAAGAAGTAAATGTGCTTAGGGAAGATGAAGTAAAGGGTTCTGTCAGCCGGGAAGAAGCATTGATAAATGCCCCGGAACATGATGGACAATTTTTTAAAGTTCCGAAGGTGATAAAAAAGTGAATGGTCAATGGTGAATAGCGAATGCAAACCCGTGAAATCAACTATTCATACAAATTATAGACTCGCTCCACAATGAACTCAATCATTCATCTTGAAAATATCCGCAAAAGCTACTTCATGGGCAGAAATGAACTTGAGGTGCTGAAAGGCATTTCACTGGATATTTTTAAGAGTGAATATGTGGCGTTGATGGGGCCCTCCGGTTCGGGCAAAAGCACCCTGATGAATATTATTGGATGTCTTGATACGGCTTCTCAGGGCAAGTACATCCTGAATGGCCAGGACGTAAGCAAAATGGAAGACAATGCACTGGCCGAAGTAAGAAATAAAGAGATAGGTTTTGTGTTTCAACAGTTCAATTTACTGCCGAGACTGACAGCCCTGGAAAATGTGGCGCTGCCATTGGTGTATGCAGGAATGGGAAGAAAACAGCGGAATGAAAAGGCGATGCATGTAATGGGCATGGTAAGCCTGACAGACAGGAGTCATCATAAACCGAATGAACTTTCCGGCGGGCAATGCCAGCGGGTAGCCATTGCACGGGCATTGGTCAATGACCCCTCCATCATTCTGGCTGATGAACCCACCGGCAACCTGGACAGTAAAACATCCGAAGAGATTATGGAAATATTTGAAAGGATCCATTTGGCTGGCAATACCATTGTGCTGGTGACGCATGAAACGGATATTGCCAATCATGCAAAAAGGGTCGTAAGGCTGAGAGATGGAATCATTGAAAGTGATAAACAAAATAATTCCCTTCTTGCTGCTGAAGTTGCCGATTAATTTATTAGCCCATTTAAAATATTTTAATACCTTAATTGCCTAAATCAGAATCTATGTTCGGCATCAGACATATTAAATTTGACTCGATGACATATGTTCTCCATTTCAAAAATGGGAGGATCAAAAGAGAAGGTCGGGGACTTTCATTCTTTTATTTTGTTCCCAACAGCTCTATTGCAGCTATTCCTATGGGAAGTAATGACCTGCCTTTTATTTTCAGCGAAACAACAAATGACTATCAGAAGGTTACCATACAGGGTCAGATAAGTTATAAGATATCAAATCCAAGAACTCTCGCCGATATCCTTGATTTTACTGTAGGGGATAATGGTCAATATAAAAAAAATGATATAGAAAAACTGAACCAGCGCATCATCAATGAAGCCCAAACGTCCACAGCTTCATTCATACATGACATCAAGCTGAAAGATGCGATTCGCTCAGCAAAAGCAATAGAAGGAAGGATATTGGAAGGTCTGAAGTCTTCTTCCGCCATCAGTATGCTCGGCATTGAAATATTAGGTGCTAACATTCTGGATATCCTGGCAACTCCTGAAATGGCAAGAGCTCTTGAAACAGAGACCCGGGAGAAACTGCAGCAGGAAGCTGACCAGGCTATTTATGAAAGAAGAAACTTTGCGGTAGAACAGGAAAGAAAGATTAAAGAGTCGGAACTGAACACTGAGATTGCCGTTGAAGAAAAACAAAAACAAATCGCAGAAAAGAAAATGGAATCCGAAGTTCAAAAATCCGACAACAACAGAAAGCTCAGGGAAATGAATTTGGCCGCAGATATTGCGGTAGAAAATCAAAGAAAGCAATTCATAGAGCAAAAAACAGTCAACGATAAAAAAGAAGCAGAAACGCAGGGTTATGTAACAGAGACCACCCTGAAGCCTTATAAAGACATTGACTGGAAAGTATTGACTGCCCTGAATAACAATGATGATCCGAAATTCAACATTTCCCTCGCCTTCCGGCAACTCGCAGAAAATGCGGGTAAAATCGGCACCCTGAATATCAGTCCTGAATTACTTGAATCGATCCTGAACGAAAAGAACAGTAAAAAATGAGCATCGAGTATGCAATCATTGTAAAAAACAAAACAAGGCTTGAAACTTTAATTGAACGTTTTAATACAAAAGCACAGGCCAAATTTTATATTGAACGTCTTGGCGGAAATTTTAAAGATTACGAAGATGAACATGATGTTTTTCATCGTTCTCTCCTCTCGTTGCAAACACAGCTTTCAAGGATAATTAAGCATAAAATAGTTGAAAGGCCTTATGTTTCCTCCTATATTTTCGCCCCAAAAAATGTGATCGTTGTAATCGGGCAGGATGGCCTTGTTGCCAATACTGCGAAGTATTCAAAAGGGTTGCCGATAGTAGCTGTGAACCCCGATAAAAAGCGTTATGATGGTGTGCTGCTCCCCTTTGATACAAGCAATGCTGTTTACGGAGTGGAAAATGTTTTATCAGAAAGGTTCTTGTCAAGGTCTATGAGGTTTGCTGAAGCGAAGCTGAATGACGGGCAACGATTGCTGGCTTTTAATGATCTTTTTATCGGTGTATCCTCTCATGTTTCAGCGAGATACAGGATTTCGTACAATAAAAAAACGGAAGAGCATTCCTCGAGCGGGCTTATTATATCGACAAAAGCCGGATCAACAGGCTGGTTGAGTTCGATCTTTAATATGGCATATGGTGTAACAAGTATGTTTGAAAAGAACCTGAAATTAAAACGTCCTAAACTAAAAGATAATGACCTGCTGTTTGCAGTCAGGGAACCCTTCCAGAGTATCAGGACCCAGGCAGGTATTACTGCCGGTATTTTAAAGGATAAGAACAACCTTATCATCGAATCATTAATGCCTTCAAACGGTATTATCTTTAGCGATGGCATTGAAAGTGATTTTCTTAAATTTAACAGTGGTACCATCGCTTCTATTGGACTGGCTGAAGAAAAAGCAATGTTGGTATTAAATGAAAAAAATAACTGATGTCCCTAAAAATCTATACCAAAACCGGCGACAAAGGAACCACCTCCCTGATTGGTGGCACCAAAGTTTCCAAAGCGCATATCCGCATAGAAACCTATGGCACGGTGGATGAACTGAATTCATGGATCGGCCTTGTGGCTGATCAACTCAGCCATAAGCATTCCAAAAAGATATTGAAGGAGACCCAGGACCGCTTGTTCACCATCGGTTCATCATTGGCCTGCGACCCTGACAAGGAACCAAAAATGAAAATCCCTGATCTGCACGAAGCAGATATCGAGTTACTGGAAAAAGAAATTGACCGGATGAATGAAAAAATGCCTGAAATGAAATCATTTATTTTACCCGGCGGGCATATGGCTGTTTCATCTGCCCATGTGGCCCGTTGTGTATGCAGGAGGGCAGAAAGATTGTGTGTGACCCTGCAGGAACAAAACATGTTTGTCGAATCGCTTGTTATCAAGTACCTGAACCGCCTCAGCGATTACCTGTTTATGCTGGCCCGTTTTATCGGGCATCGTCTGAAAGCAAAAGAAATTCCCTGGAAGCCAAGAGTGTGAGAATGAAGTATGATGTCGGAGGTCAGAGGATTCTTCAATTTTAATGATTTCTCTTACATCTGACTTCTGACCTCATATCTCACTCAATCTTCCCATCCTTCATATGAAGCACTCTGTCACTTAGTGTTGCCAGTTCTTCGTTGTGTGTAACAATCAGAAAAGTCTGGTTGAATTTCTTTCGCAGGTCAAAAAACAACTGGTGTAGTTCTTTGGCGTTGGCAGAATCAAGATTCCCCGTAGGCTCATCAGCAAAGACAATATCGGGGTTATTGATAAGGGCCCTTGCCACCGCCACTCTTTGCTGCTCGCCGCCGCTCATCTCATTGGGCTTGTTGTCCATCCGGTGAGAAAGACCGAGCATATTCAGCAATTCTGTTGCTTTTGCTTTCACCTCATTCTTTTTTCTTTTGGCCAGCCAGCCGGGTATGCAAACATTCTCCAGCGCTGTAAACTCAGGCAGCAGATGATGAAACTGGAATACAAAGCCAATATGTTTGTTGCGAAAAGCAGCCAGGGCATTCCCCTTGAGTGAATTTATGACTGTACTATTGATATTTACCATCCCCATATCAGCCTTATCCAGCGTTCCAAGTATATGCAGCAATGTGCTTTTGCCCGAGCCGGAAGGGCCAACAATGGAAACAACCTCGCCTTTGCTGATCTCAATATCCACGCCTTTCAATACTTCCACTGTTCCGTATCTTTTATAGATGTTTTTTCCGGTTATCATGCCGCTAAAAATGGGTTTAATAAATCAAATATCTGCAAATAGCCCCCGACCGCAAAAAACATAGGTGCCAGGTCAGCCTTTTTTTTAAGAAATCCTTTAAAAATGCCATTACAACTAAGGATTTGGAAAATTCGTTAATAAGGCTACATTTGCCGAAAATTAGGGGGGTGCGAAACCCCTGTATCGGAAGACCTTATCTAAACTTAAAACTGAGAAGATGTTCTGGACACTGGAATTAGCCTCGTACCTTGAAGATGCTCCGTGGCCTGCCACCAAAGATGAACTGATAGATTATTCTATCCGCAGTGGTGCCCCTATTGAGGTGGTTGAAAATTTACAGGAACTGGAGGACGAAGGCGCTGACGTATACGAAACCATTGAAGATATCTGGCCGGATTACCCCACTCAGGATGATTTTCTTTTCAACGAAGACGAGTATTGATTTGCCTGGTTAGTTACTGCTGCCGATAGTTTTCCCCAATTGCTCAAAATCTTTTTCAGTAGGTCTGTACTTCAGCCGTGTAACTTCCTTGTACACTACATTGCCTGTATAGCCATTTATCACACTAACGATCTTGTTGGCTGAACACTGTATGTAACTGTAATAATAGAAGTCCTTATTTGCCCGTAATATTTTACTGTTTAACTCATCCCTGCTCACCAGTTTTATCTTGTAAGGATAGGCCGTTATCATATCGTCTACATATTTTACCGTAATCTTATATGGTTTTGAGTCATGCTCCAGGCTTTCCATGGTCAGGCCATCTTCTCCATACCAATAATTCGGAACATACAGGGTGTCCTGCTTGAGTCCAGAAATTTCAGCGGCAGTGCTGTTTTCTTCCAGCAGTTTGGAAGACTTGCCCTCCCCAAGCTGGCTACTCACATACTGTATCATATTCTTGATGTTGCCCGGATTACCATTCAGGTACACATATTTAAAATCCACATCAGCCAGGTCAAACGTTGACTCTTTTTTATAAAGAATGCCCGTTTTCTTCAGATCTTTTTTGAAAGCTTGTTCTACGGCATCCTGCCCGCCATAAGTAATAGTCTTTAAGTACAATTCAGCCCTCGCTGCCACATCCAGCTCATTTTTTGAAGAAGATCCCGGATTATTGCTTGTCTCAAAACAGAGATAATAATAGTCATTGGTGGAAGTAGTGCCTTTATAATTGCTCTGACCGGCAAAGTTCTCCCTTACATATTGTATGGTTCGTGTGAAAGAAGAAATACTCAGAAACAGGTTGCCCGGAACAATAAGAACTGGATTTGGTTTACCAAAAGCGAAAGTAACAGGGCAAAGCTTCCAGTTTTCCCGTATGATATTCATGATACTTTTTGAATGCGGCTTGCTGGTATCGCCCATATACACATACAGCAGGTTATACTTGGTAGCCGGATACCATTTAGGAGGCGTAATCTCAAACTGGGCATTTACATTTTTAGAGAATAGAAACATCAGCAATAAAAGGAAGCTTGGGTATTTTCTCATTTAAATGATTTTAGGTTACGGGTTTCCCATTTTTTCAATCACGGCCTGTGTAACGCCGGTAAAACTGAACCCGCCATCATGAAAAAGATTCTGCATGGTAACATACTTTGTCATATCGCTGAACATGACTACGCAGTAGTTAGCACAGTCTTCGCCTGATGCATTACCAAGGGGGCTCATGGCTTCGGCATAATTGATAAATCCATCAAAGCCTTTTACTCCGCTCCCTGCAGTAGTTCTCGTAGGGGATTGTGAAATAGTATTCACCCTTACTTTCTTTTTATCACCATAGTAATAGCCGAACATCCTGGTCACACTTTCCAGCAATGCTTTTGCATCCGCCATTTCATTATAATCCGGAAAGACCCGTTGTGCTGCGATATAGGTAAGTGCCACCCCGCTGCCCCATTCGTTCAATGCATCCATGTCCCAGGCTGTGCGTAATACTTTATGAAGGCTGGTGGCAGAGATATCCATGCTCTTCTGGTTCCAGTCATAATTCATCTCGGTGTAGTGTTTCCCCTTGCGAACATTAATGCTCATGCCGATGGAGTGGAGGATAAAATCAATTTTGCCGCCAAAATGCTCGATTGATTTTTCAAAAAGATTTTTTAGATCATCCATACTGGTCACATCTGCACCGATAACAGGGGCATTGCCGCATTGCTCTGCCAGTTTATTGATTTCACCCATCCGTAAGGCCACCGGTGCATTGGTCAGAACAATCTTCGCCCCTTCCTCATGACAACGCAGGGCCGTTTTCCATGCGATAGATTTTTCATCCAGTGCGCCGAAGATGATTCCTTTTTTCCCTTTTAGCAGATTATACGACATGGCAATTGATTTTTGGGTGGTAAAAATAAGGAGATATTTCTAAGCTTCCGGAAACAGCATCTTTATCAGGAACACCAGCAAAAAGGTATACGCAAATATCATAGCAAAAGAAGCCAGCAGCCAGTATAAAAATCGCCTCGCAGATTCTCTTGGCTGTATACGTTTCTGCAGGTATTTATATAACAGGTACACCGGAAAAAGTGAAACAATGATGATGAATAATATAGCCAGCGACTTAAGTTTCAATTGCAATAGTTTCAATTCGTTTATATAAAATAATATTGGTTACTCAAACAGCTGTTAGCGGGTTTCTTCCTTAACTTTAACCCCTTGCCTCTTGTCTTTGATCCCTAAAAGTACAGCATGAGTGTGAAAACCGTCATCACCGGAATGGGATGTTACATTCCTGAATCAATAAAAACAAACCAGGATTTCAGTAAGCAGGATTTTTATGCTGAAAATGCTCAGTTGATTACAACGCCTTCGCAGGAAATCGTAGATAAATTTCAGGACATCACCGGCATTGAAGAACGGCGATACGTCAATGATGAAATGAACTCATCGGATATGGCCACTATTGCTGCCCGCTTAGCCATTGAAGAGAGCGGTATTAATCCGGAAGAGCTGGACCAGATAATACTGGCCCACAACTTTGGTAATGTAATAAAGAATACCATTCAGACAGATGTGTTACCGGCACTTGCCTCAAGAGTAAAACATGACCTTGGGATAAAAAACCCCAACTGTGTGGCTTATGATATTTTGTTTGGCTGCCCGGGTTGGGTGCAAGGTGTGATACAGGCTGATACTTATTTTAAAGCAGGTATTGCAAAAAAAGCGTTGGTGATCGGCACCGAAACGCTGAGCCGGGTAATAGATATGTATGACCGTGATAGTATGATTTTTTCTGACGGAGCCGGCGCCTCTGTGCTGGAAGCAAGACAAGAGGGTGATGGCATCAGCGGAATACTTTCCTGGTCTGTACAAAGCCATTGCCTGGATGAAGCTTATTATTTATACCTCGGCAAAAGCAATTTCCCGGGTGCTGACTCCCGGATACGGTTCATTAAAATGAGAGGGAGAAAAGTGTATGAATATGCCATGCAGCATGTGCCTGCCGCTATGAAAGATTGCCTGGATAAGGCAGCTGTATCTATCCTGGAAGTAAAAAAAGTATTCCTTCACCAGGCC
>CAYHPA010000141.1:0-8991 GCA_964358155.1 uncultured Chitinophaga sp. | reverse complement strand
TCGGAAATGATTTCTTTATCATTATAAGTGGTAAGCATGATGATTTTGATACCCGGCTTTTTTTGCCGGATGAGTTTGGCTGTTTCCATTCCATCCAGTCCGGGCATATTGATATCCAGCAGGCAGACATCCACTTCATTTTTTCCGAGCAGGTCCATCACATCATAACCATTGCCGGCTGTGGCCACTACAGAAAAAGATGGTTCTGCCTTCAACAGGGATACAATACCATCCCGCAGAATGGCATGATCATCGGCTATAAGCAATTTTACTTTACTCATCTGTTATGTAAATATATTTCAGGCCATGACCCCATCCCATACCAATATATTGGTATTTCAGCTATGTGTTTTCCAAAGGGATGTCAATGATGACGGTGGTTCCCCTGCCCGGCACGGCATCCACATCAATAGTTCCTTTCATATAATCAACCCTTGACTGTATGTTGCCCAACCCGATGCCCTTTTTCTCCTGCAGGATTTTCTGGTAATCAAAACCCTGCCCGTTATCTTCCACCGTTATATTGATATTGTCCGGGTGTTTCACCAGTTGCACGGTGGCCAGGCTGGCCGAAGCATGTTTTACAATATTATTGATCAGCTCCAGTATGATCCGGTAAATACTTATCTCGGTTTGTTCATCCAGCCTGTTCTCAAATTCATGGGCGCTGAAACTTACCTGCAACCCTTTATGCGAAGATATTTTTTCACTCAGATTTTTCAGCGCTGGCAGCAGTCCAAGTTTGGATAAGGTGGCCGGCATGATATTGTGAGAAATATTTCTCAACTCGGCTGAAGCTTCATCCAGCAGGCTGATGCCGGTAATGAATTTTTCATCCGCAGCGAATTCGGGTCTTAATTCCCGGGCTTCCGTCAGCTTCAATTTAGCCGCAGACAAAACCGAACCGAGGCTGTCATGAATATCCTGTGCTATCCGTTTTCGCTCCTGTTCCTGTGTGGCGGCAATGGCATTAAATAATTCTACTTGCTGGCGGTTCAACTCCCGCTGATATCGGTTTTTTTGTTTTAGCTGGTGGCGATTGAGGAGAAAGATAACCGTCAGCAGCAGGAGAGCAGCCACACCGATAATAATATTCCTCCAAAGCCTTTGCCGTTCCAGTGCTATCTTCTGTACCTGCTGCTGCCGCTCAATCTGCAGGTCTGCATCCCGCTGGTATATTTCTTCACTGCTTATTTCTTCAGCAATGCTGTCTTTGAGTTTTGAAAACAACTGCTGGTAAACAAAAGCGCTGTCATAGATTTTTTTCCGGGAAAAAACCAGTGCCAGCTGCTCATAAGCATCCCTTTTAAATTCCTGGTGATCAATTTTAACAGCTATATCTAATCCCCTCCGTAAAAATTTTAAAGCGCTGTCGGGTATCAGCATCCTGTTATAGATATCCCCGGCATTGATGAAGAAATCTGCCTTGTCGTAAGGATTAACACTCGATGTCATATTGGTAGCTGCCAGCGGTGGTACGGTGTATTGCAAAGCTTGCGGCAGGTTTCCTTTTAGTTTCCAGCATTGCGCCAGTTTATTGGAGAGAAAAGCTTTTCTTTCTATACGATCAAAAATGCCGGGCACTTTTATCGCAGCATAACCATCTAAAGCCAGGGTAAAATAACCAATAGCCTCATCATATTTTTTTTCGGTAATAGCCAGGTCGCCGAGGTTATACAAAGCATGCGCAACTTCAACACTGTCATTTATGCTACGGGCATTTTTCAAATGATTCCTGAAATAAATGCCTGCCTTGGTAGTATCCCGCAGTTTCATATAAATATACCCGATCACATTATTGAAATGGGCCATCCTGTTCACATCTCCGAGTTGTTCTGCTTTGGCGAGTCCTTCGGCAGAAATCCGCATAGCCCTGGTATAATCGCCTTTTAAAAAACAAATGTGGTTTAGTGCAATGCGCATGTTATGTAGTTCTTCTGCCTCAAAACCATAAGCTATTGCCGTATCAAGTGCCTTTCCCCAGTACCAGGATGCTGAGTCATATTTTTTTCCCATAAACCAATCATTGGCTATTTCTGAAAGAGTATACATATTAATATACCCATTTCGGGATGTACCCGGCAGGTTAAGAGCGGCGCCTGAAAATGTTTTTGCAGTTTTTTCGATAACATAACTGGAATGGGCATCAATCTGGCAAACAGGGTATTTTTTTACCATGCCTTTTTTTAAATAGGCAGACATTGAATCCAGTCTTTGTTTAAAAAATAGAAATTTCTCTTTTGGTATTGTCACCCCGTCTGTCTGTGCAGCCGCCGCAAATGAAAAAAAGACAAATGCTGTTAAAAGGAGCAGGTATTTTATGGTTACAGACATGGCCCACTAAATTTATTAAAACCCCGCCATTATTACAGGTATTTTTTAAAGGTTAACCTCTACTTTTGCAGCAAGCTATGCGTATGCAATTGATTGAAGTAACCTCTCCACGGCTGGCAAAAGAATTCATAGCAGTGAATGTGGCATTGAATAAAAACAATCCGCACTATATCCGCCCGCTTGATAAAGACATCCGGGATGTCTTTGACCCCAAAAAGAACAAGACCTTCCGCCACGGCGAAGCAATAAGGTGGATACTGAAAGATGATAAAGGAAAACCGCTTGGCCGCATCGCTGCTTTCACCAATAAGAAATATAAAAACAAGGGAGATGATGTGCCGGTAGGCGGTGTCGGCTTTTTTGACTGCATCAACAATCAAAATGCCGCAGACATGCTCTTTGACGTAGCCAAACATTGGCTGATGCAGCGGGGCATGGAAGCTATGGATGGCCCTGTCAATTTTGGCGAACGGGACCGCTGGTGGGGACTGGTAGTGAAGGGGCATGAACTACAGCCCATGTACTGTATGAATTTTAATCCCCCGTATTACCAGCAGTTATTGGAAACCTACGGGTTCCGTAATTTTTTCAACCAGATATGTTTTGGAATGAAAGTAGACACCCGTTTGCCCCAAAAATTTTATGACCGGCATGCCGGATGTGCCGAAGACCCTGATTTTAGTTCCGCCCATATAAAAAAGAGCCAACTGGACAAATTTGCAAAAGACTTTACCATTGTATATAATAAGGCATGGGCAGGGCATGGTGGCCTGAAACAGCTGGAGGAAAAAGTGGTCCTGAAAATGTTCCAATCCATGAAACCGGTAATGGACGAACGCATCAACTGGTTTATATACTATAAAAATGAACCCATCGGCATCTGGATCAATCTGCCCGACCTGAATCAGTGGTTCAAATATCTGCATGGCAAGTTCAGTCTCTGGCATAAACTGAAGTTTCTCTGGATAAAAGCAACAAAGAAAAATAAGAAATTTACGGGGCTCGTATTTGGCATTGTGCCCGAGTTTCAGGGCAGGGGCGCAGACAGCTATATTATCGTAGAAGGATGCCGGCTAATACAGAACTTAAAAATTGACAATGGTAATTATCATCTGGGCAAGCCAATTTACGATTATTATGAGATGCAGTGGATTGGGGAGTTCAATCCCAAAATGGTAAATGTGGCCGAAACCATTGCAGGTAACCGTAGTCGCATACTAACCACCTACCGGTATTTATTTGACAGGACAAAAGAGTTCAAGCCGCACCCGGTGCTGCTTTAGTCATGAGTCTGGAGCCTGCCTACCGGACAGGCAGGTCGTTAGTCATTAGTCTGTTTTCCTAATTTTGAAAGACTTATTTTTGTTCTGGTTAAGACTCACGACTACCGACTAAAGACTACCGACTGACCTCATGGAAAAATTCATCGTTTCAGCAAGAAAATACAGACCACAAACTTTCGATACGGTCATCGGCCAGTCGCATATCACCACTACACTCAAAAATGCGATAAAGAACCAGCAGCTCGCCCATGCATTCCTGTTTTGCGGGCCAAGAGGTGTTGGCAAAACCACCTGTGCAAGAATATTGGCGAAAACCATCAATTGCGAAAATCAAAGCAAAGACGGGGAAGCCTGCAACAACTGCCAGTCCTGCCATTCCTTCAACGACGGCGCTTCCATGAATTATTTTGAACTGGATGCTGCCAGCAATAATTCTGTTGAAAATATCCGGGATCTGGTGGACCAGGTCCGCTTTGTACCGCAAACGGGCAATTATAAAGTGTATGTAATAGACGAGGTTCATATGCTGACCTCTTCCGCCTTCAATGCATTTTTGAAAACACTGGAGGAGCCGCCACCCTATGCTATTTTTATTTTAGCTACTACAGAAAAACACAAGATCCTTCCTACCATTCTCAGCCGTTGCCAGATATTTGATTTCAAACGCATCAGCACCAATGATACGGTGGAGCACCTGGAAGAAATCTGCAAAAAGGAAGACATCAAAGCAGATAAAGCAGCGCTGCAGATCATTGCCCAGAAAAGTGAAGGATGCCTGCGGGATGCGCTGAGTATTCTTGACAAGATCGTCAGCTTTACCAATGGAGAACTGAATTATACCAATACACTTGAGCATCTGAACATACTGGATGCCGACTGTTACTTCAAACTGCTGGATCATATGCAGCAGCAGGATCTTTCCGGTGCCATGTTGTTGTATGATGAAATCAACCGCAAGGGTTTTGAAGGCGACCTGGTCATCAATGGTTTTGCAGAGTTCATCCGCAACCTGCTCGTTTGTGCAGATGAAAAAGCAGCGGGGCTCCTGGATGTGGTGGAAAGCTTTAAAGACAAATATGTGAATACGGCAAAAAATGTGTCATCCGCTTTTCTTATCAGTGCGTTGAATATCCTGAACGACACTGAGATCAGCTACAAAGCAGCACGCAATAAAAGATTGCATGTGGAACTTGCACTGATAAAGCTCTGTTATCTCCGGCAGGCCATAGAAATTACTGCTGACAGCAACGGTATAAGTAAAAAAAAACTGACTGACGCAGCCAAACCCCTTGCATTTCGCCAGATCGCCCCATTTGAAGTAAAGTCAGCCGCATCAACCCAGCAGCCAGCAGCAAAGAATAAGCAATCATCGGAAGCAAAATTGATCATACAAATTCCTGCTATAGAAAAAATTTCGGTAGCGGAAGAAGTTCAGGCATATAATGAACCCGAAACCTGCCTACCGGACAGGCAGGCCCGAGATCCGAAACCCGGAACAACTAAACTTTCTGCCCTCGATAAAATACGCAAACAATACCAGGGCAATGGGAACAATGGAAACGGGCACAGCAACCATCCGCTGAATGACCAGGGCCTGCAGCAGGCATGGAACGAATATGTACAAAAACTAAAAGAAGCCAAAAGCTCCGCAGCCCACAGTTTTGAAGTGGCGGTACTCCGGATAAAAGATGAAAATACATTTGAAGCAGTAACGGCTGATACCATCGAGAAACAATTCATAGAGCAGGAACGGGGCAAACTGTTTTATTTTTTACAGGAAAAACTACAGAACCGGTTACTGCAGTTCAGCGTTATTATAGAAGAAAACAAGGAAGCAAAACCTCAAAAAGAAATTTCGCTGACGGCCAAAGAACAGTTTATGAAAATGGCTGAGCAATACCCGCTGGTAAAAGAGCTGAAGGACCGCCTGAAGCTTGAACTGGACTATTGATTCATTTTTTGAATTACAACCCTAATGAATCAACAACGATGGCATTTCATTATTTTCTGTTTTATCCTTCTTCCGGGGTGTGTCACTAAATTTTCTATTACCAAAAAAAAGATTACACAGAATTACCGGTTCTATGAAAGTCTGGGAGTTGAAAAATTAGCAGTAAAAAAAATCGATTCCACAGGATTTCCTTCTGAATACAATGTTGTTGAAAGATATGTCGCTAATGATCTCTGGGCCCTCACCAATAAAGAAACGGTTGAACTGCTGACAGGCGAAGCCAAAGAGAGATTTAATAATTTTCAAGAGCGTATTGACAGCTTTGACAGGCTTAATATACTCGAAGAAAGACTGGCGGACACCATCAGGATGGAATCCGGTGTCGTGATATATACTCCGGCAGGGCTAAAGAGACCTGTGGAATATTACCGGATACAGCACATGATGGACCACATGAGGTACGCAATCAAAAGAAAAACAAGAAAGACAATATGGTTTTCTAAACCCAACAAATGGTATCGCTGGCATTTACCCGGCAAAGGAGACAAGAAATCCAATATAATAAGTTTTGAAACCGGACATTGGTACAAAACGGCTTTTCATTGTGAGTATGGGTTACTCACAGATGGCCGTTGCATTATTTATTTTTCCTTTGATTCAAAAGGAAAAATCTCCTTGAAAAGAGAAGATCACAAAAATGACGGCCCGTTCTGAAAGGGCGGTTAGCTTATTTCCCATTCATCATTTTACCTTAATTTCGGCCAAAATTCTCTGGCAATGGCCGAAGTGATATTAATGCCCCGTCTCAGCGACACCATGACCGAAGGTGTGATTGCTGCCTGGCATAAAAATATCGGAGATACCGTGAAGAAGGGTGACCTGCTGGCAGAAGTAGAAACAGACAAAGCCACTATGGAACTGGAAAGCTACAAAGACGGCACCCTGTTACATATTGGAAGCGATAAAGGAGGCAAACTGCAGGTAAACGATCTGCTTGCCATCATCGGAATGCCGGGAGAAGATATTTCTTCTTTAATAACAGGAAACACTGCCTCCGTTGCACCGGCTCCTGAGAATGAACCCAAAAAAGAATCAAGCAAGGCTACAGAATCAAATGCATCAGCATTTGACGTGTCGAAGATGGACGAAGTAGTATTGATGCCAAGACTCAGTGATACCATGGAAGAAGGTGTGATTGCCTCCTGGCACAAAAATGTTGGAGACAGTGTAAAGAAAGGTGAAGTGCTGGCAGATATAGAAACCGACAAAGCCACCATGGAACTGGAAAGCTATAAGAACGGAACCTTATTATACATTGGTGCCCAAAAAGGAGAAAAAATACCCGTGAATGCACTGCTCTGCATTATTGGAGAAAAAGGTAAAGTGGATGTGGAGGCAATTGTAGCTGCAGTAAAAGGTGGAATCAGACAACAGTCAACGGTCAACAGTCCACAGTCGGTTTCTGAAAACTTAAAAACTACTGCTCAACCGGCGAGGACAACTACCCATGAGATCACTTCTTCTGCTGTTGAAAATGGAAGGTTAAAAGCATCTCCCCTTGCCAAAAAACTGGCCAAAGAAAAAGGTGTTGACCTGAAACAGGTGCATGGAAGTGGTGATGGTGGCAGGATCATAAAATCTGATATTGACAGTTATAAAGAAAAAACCGGTGCAGCACCCAGTGGCGGTGTAGACATTTTACCATGGTCGCAGAAACAATTTGACGGAAAGGCTGAAGAGGGATACACCGATATTCCCAATTCGCAGATACGATCCGTCATTGCCAAACGCCTGGCAGAAAGTAAATTCAGTGCCCCGCATTTCTATCTTACGATGGAAATCAATATGGATAATGCCATTTCTGCAAGGGCCCAGCTGAATGAAGTGAGCCCTTCTAAAATCAGTTTTAATGACCTGGTGGTAAAAGCTGCTGCTTTGGCGCTTCGCCAGCATCCTGCTGTCAATGCATCCTGGTTAGGTGATAAGATACGCCGCTGGAGTCATATACATATCGGTATTGCTGTAGCTATTGAAGATGGGTTGATCGTTCCGGTTGTTCGCTTTGCCGATCAGAAATCCTTACCGCAAATTGCAGCTGAAGCAAAAGAGCTGGCAGGAAAAGCAAAAAATAAAAAGTTACAGCCAAATGAATTTACGGGCAACACCTTCACTATTTCCAATCTCGGTATGATGGATATTGATGAATTTACCGCCATCATCAATCCGCCCGACAGCTGCATCATGGCTGTAGGAAGGATAAAAGAAACAGTGATAAGAAAACCCGAAGGTTTTGCAGTAAGCAATGTGATGAAGATAACCCTCAGTTGCGATCATCGCAGTGTGGATGGCGCTACCGGCGCTGCTTTTCTCCAAACGTTTAAAAAATACCTGGAGAACCCGGTAATGATGCTGCTGTAAAGTATTTATTTCATTCTCCCGTTAGTAAAGCCACCTGCCCGGTTGCTTTTTTATGCACAAAAAAGCCGGCTGGCAGGCTTGTTGCAATTACCACTTAATGCCAATAAGGGTATAGTCTTAAATAAAGAATTTAAACCCGTCCGTTAAAATACTGCGTACATTTTTGCAGTTAGTATTACAGTATTAAAATTCAAACCTATGGATGACAAAAACCTCAGGGAGTTCTCCTGGACTGCCTTCTTTCTCGTAACGGGATTCAGTTTTTTTATTTTTAGCAAACTTCTTCAATTTCTTGATGGAACCCACCTGCCCATATTTAGCTGGATTGGCGTCATTGCGATTGTGATTGGTTCATTGAGCAGCATCAGGTCGCTGACAGAAAGACACGGAAAGGAATAAGAGATTATTGATACTTTAGTAATACAATGCTGCCATCCATGGTAGCAACAAGCACTTCTTTACCTGAAATTATTTTTACCGTGTTCACCATGGAGTTATCAACTTTATAAGCCCAGTTGATTTTTTGTTGCACCGGATCGATACAATAAACAACCCCGTTGCGGGTGCCAAAAAACAACTTCCCTTCTTTTTCAATAAGCATGGAGGGCACATGCTCGTACCCGAAGCCGCAATGCATTTTCCATGCAGCTGATTGCTTCTCCCTGCTGGCAGCATAGGCTACAATCGTATCCTGCATCGTTTTCCCATAGATCCATTTCCCGTCTTCGGAAATACCGACAGATTCTCTCACCGTGGCATCATTATTTCGCCACAATGTTTTTCCATCCGCAGCATTGATCGCAGATATATAGCGATCAGGAGCTACTACATACACTACTCCATCATTTGCCACAGGTATGCAGGCCGCCGGCGAATAGTTGCGAACCGCAGATCCGTTGTTCCATTTCCAGAGCAAAGTACCGGTTGAACTGCTGAGCGCATACAAATAAGTATCCCATGCACCGAAGATTATTTTGCCATCGTATAACAAGGGCTTGCTGACAA
>CAYHPA010000140.1:0-9038 GCA_964358155.1 uncultured Chitinophaga sp. | reverse complement strand
TTTTCAGGGTTTCCATAAGCAGTTCTTTATTTTCTGCTGGTCCGCCGGATGCAAGCCCCTTCGTGATGCCGGAAAGAATAAATAAACCGGCAAAAAAGCATTTGGCAATCGCATGCATAGGCTTTCAAAGATACAGATTCAGAGAAGTTAAGTTTTTAAAAATCAACGCTCAGGAGTGGTTTTTTAGTTGTGAGAAATTAAACTGAATCTGCTATCTTTGCCGTCCTTAAAAAAAGAATACTCTTTGCCGGTTTTACTGCCGGTAAAACACAACATGTAAATCGAACTACGTATGCAACTGAAAGGTTTGGTCCGCTTTTTTGCAATCCTGCTTATTATTTATTCTTTGTACCAGCTTTCTTTTACCTGGTTTGTAAGAAACCATGAAAAAAAGATGGAGTCCCGTGCCCGGGCATTTGTAAAAACCAATTATCCCTCAGCGCTTGAGAAATATCCTAACAATAAGGATTCACAGGAAATTTACCAGGAAACACTGGACAAGGTTTACCAGGAAAGGCTGAGGGATATGCTCGACAGCACAAAGAACGAAACGGTTACTTATGGCATCAACGGGGCCATGAGTTACAAAAAAGCCAAAGAGGAAGAACTGAACCTTGGCCTTGATCTGCAGGGAGGTTTAAGTGTGACACTGGAAGTGGAAATGACAGGCCTGCTGAAAGCATTGGCAAGTAACTCAAAGCAAAAAGCATTTTTAGCCGCTCTTGACAGCGCTGATAAACGGAAGGCAAACAGCAGCGCCGATTTTATTTCCCTTTTTATTGATGAATACACACAATCAAAAGAACCGGACAAGACTTCACTGGCAGTACTATTTACTTCGGGCAGCAACGGGAATATTGACGTAACCAGCAGCGATGCAAAGGTGTCAGATTATATCCGCAGCCAGGCAAAAGAAACATTTGACAGGACGTTTACTTCACTCAATAACCGTATCGACCAGTTTGGCGTGGCCCAGCCCAACATCAATGCCAACCCAGATAAAAAAATTATTACGGTAGAACTGCCGGGTATCAAGGACAAAGACAGGGCAAGAAAAGTATTGCAGACAACTGCCAACCTGCAGTTCTGGACAGTGTACACACTGGAGAGTCAAAATTATTTTGATGCATGGCAAAGGATGTCCGCTGCTTTTAATGAGAAATATGGAGGCATCAAAGACACTACCACTATTGTTGATAGTGCTGCCATCAAGGCCGATACATTGAAGGGCCAGCCCGTAGCCAAAAAACCTGTCGACACAGTAACGCCGAAAAATGGCATGGCCGATCAGCTTGGCACTGCGGATGATACTACAGGCGCTGACACAATAGAACAAACGCAGCCTGCTGTAAATGCGGAAGCGCAAATAACGATTGAAAAACTTATACAGTTTAATCAGCCAAGCCGCAATGAGGAAGGAAAAATTTATTACCCGGCCGACATTGGCCGTGTGGCCATTGCAGATAGCGGGCGGTTCAGGAAATACCTGAATGAATTCCGCAGTTTCTTCCCGGGTGATATTGTGTGGGCTTACGGCATCCCCGCAAAAAATAAAAAGGGCAAAGAAGAAAATGCGGTTCCCTTATATGCATTAAAAGGAGGAAAGCCCCAGCTGGAAGGTGACCCGATTGCAGAAGCAGGAATGGATTATGACCAGTACGGAAAAGTGGAAGTGAGAATGGAGATGAAGAATTTCGCTGCCAAGATCTGGAAAAAAACAACAGAAGAAAATGTTGGCAAACCCATTGCCATCGTGCTGGACAATATTGTTTACTCTGCGCCGAATGTAATTGGCGCAATACCTGATGGTACTTCTTCCATTACCGGCAATTACTCTGTTCAGGAAGCGACTGACCTTGCCAACATATTAAAATCCGGGAAACTGGCTGCTCCTGCCAAAATTGTTCAGGAACAACAGGTAGGTGCTACATTGGGCCAGGAAGCTATCAAAGGAGGTACCATGGCCTTCCTTATATCTTTTGTTGTCATATTCCTGTTGATGCTTGTTTATTACAACACCAGCGGATGGGTAGCCAATATAGCCCTGATACTTAACCTTCTTTTTACGGTAGGTATATTAGCAGGGTTAGGCGCTACGTTGACGGCCCCTGGTATTGCCGGCCTGGTATTAACCATCGGTATGGCCGTGGATACCAACGTAATTATTTATGAACGGATAAAAGAGGAGTTGTCGAAAGGCAAGGGATATATACCGGCTATTAACGAAGGTTATAAACGATCGTTGCCGCCGGTACTGGATGCACACGTCACTACCCTTCTTACTGCTATCATTCTTTTCTATTTCGGTTTAGGCCCGGTAAAAGGATTTGCGACTACGCAGATCATTGGTATCCTTCTTTCTTTGTTCTGCGGTATCCTGGTGAGCCGCTGGATCACCGAATGGTTTACCAGCAAGAAAAAACACCTGGAATATTTTACCGGGGTTTCCAAGAAAGTTTTCAAACACGCCAAATTTAAATTCATTGAATACCGTAAGTATGCCTATGTGGTTTCCATGATTGTACTGGCGCTGGGCATTGCTGCTTACTTCAACGGTTTTGATCAGGGAGTGGAGTTCAAAGGCGGACGCAGCTATAAGATAAATTTCAAAAAGAAGGTAGATGTGGAGCAGGTCCGTAAAGATCTCCGCAATACGTTTGACGGCGAAAGCCCCATTATCAAAACGATCGGTGATAACTCAACCCTGGACATTACCACTTCTTATATGATTACCAACTCGGGCCAGGGAGTTGATTCCGTGGTACTCACAAGGCTTATGAGCGGATTGAAAAATCACCTGCCGCCCGGCATTTCATATGAGAAATTTGACAAAGAATATAAACAGGAATCAAAAACAGTATTGCCGTCTATTTCCGATGACCTTTTAAACGGCGCTAAAAAAGCAACCGTCTTTGCAATCATCATTATCTTCCTGTACATCTTTATCCGTTTCCGTGACTGGAGATACTCATTGGGTACCGTAGTGGCATTGCTGCACGACGTATTGGTTACACTGGCAGTGTTCTCATTTGCGAGAACAGTTGTTCCATTCCCGCTGGAGATTGACCAGCACTTTATTGCAGCGTTGTTAACGGTTATCGGTTTCTCCATGAACGATACAGTAATTGTATTTGACCGTATTCGGGAAGACAGCCGACTGATGCCGAATTCGCCACGTGGTGAGATCATCAACAGGGCGATCAACGAAACGCTTAGCCGCACGGTAATGACATCACTGACCGTATTCCTCACTATCCTTATCCTCTTCCTGGTAGGTGGTGAAACAACAAAAGGCTTTGCTTTCGCCATGCTGATCGGTGTTGTTACCGGTACTTATTCCTCCATCTTTGTGGCAGCCCCTATATTGGTTGACCTTGGAGGCAAGAGAGCATTGGGCAGAAAGGCGGTGGTGGAAAAACCAAAGCCTGGTACGACAGCTACTAAAAGTTAGAAAAGTATTTTAGATATAAAACCAAAGCCTCCTTTATGGAGGCTTTTTTCATTTCTTACCTGATATTGTTGCTGCTTATACCGAAAAGCTCGTCCCGCACCCGCAGGTAGTATTTGCATTGGGGTTTTTAAACGTAAAGCCACGGTTGTTCAGGCCATCCTGCCAGTCCACCTGCATACCAAATAAATACATCTCATGTGCTTTATCGATGATGCATGCGATGCCATTTGTTTCAAAATGGTTGTCATTATCCGTTGGCTGATCAAACCCGAGCATGTATGTCATACCCGAGCAACCACCACCCTTAACCCCTATCCTCAATCTTTGTGTGGTATCAAAGCCTTCGGCGTTCATCAGTTTTTTTATCTCTACTACAGCACCTGCTGTCAGGCTAACTGGTATGGTTGTCATTGTTTCCATTGCACAAAAATAAATATTCTTTTCGTCAAATATAGTTGTGCATTTCCGGGATAAGGAATTTAACGATACAGCTACCTGTATCCCAAAACCCGATGCTCAGCACCTAATTCCCTATTTTTGCCTCATTCTATCAAAAAGATATTCATGGAATTTAGTCTTATCGCACTTGTATTATCAATTCTTGCAATAATCATTGCTGTTTATTCCCTTTTCCGCAACACTAAAAAGGCTACCGTACCTGTTTCACAAGGAAAGTTTGAGAGTACCGGTCTTCGTTTGCAGGCCTATGAACGATTGGTATTATTGACCGAAAGAATTGCGCTTCCAAATCTTATCAGCCGGCTGAACCAGCCGGGCCTTTCTGCAGTTGAAATGAAGATCATCCTTACGGAAAATATCAAGCATGAGTTTGAATATAACAGCACACAACAACTATATGTAAGCCCGGTAAGCTGGGATTCTGTAAGAAACCTGAAAGAACAAAATATCATGATCATTCACCAGGTAGCAGCAGCACTTCCAGTTGCTGCATCGGCCACCGAACTCAATAAAAAAATTCTTGAGGTAGTCATGTCACAACCGCAAGGGTCTTTGCACGAAATGGTGCTGCAGGCATTGAACTTTGAAGCAAAAAAATTGATGAGGTGAGTGAACAGAAAAAACATACTGACTCCGGAATAGAAATCAAACCTGTTTACACAGATAAGGATTTACCGGAAAGCTCAATTGAATACCCGGGTTTATTTCCTTTCACAAGAGGCGTGCAGCCTGATATGTACCGCGGTAAACTATGGACCATGCGGCAATACGCAGGTTTCAGCACAGCGGAAGAAAGTAATAAACGTTATCATTATCTGTTATCACAGGGGGTAAACGGGCTGAGTGTGGCCTTTGACCTTCCTACACAGATCGGTTATGACAGCGATCACCCGCTTGCCGAAGGCGAAGTGGGTAAAGTAGGTGTGGCCATTGATTCCATTGAGGATATTCAAACCCTTTTCCACGGAATCAAACTGGAAGATATTAGTACGTCCATGACCATCAACGCAACCGGCTTTATCCTTTTGTCATTTTATGTTGCTTTGGCCAAACAACAGGGCGCTGACCTGAAGAAAATATCCGGCACCATTCAGAATGATATTCTAAAGGAGTATGCTGCCAGGGGAACTTATATCTATCCTCCAAAACCTTCCATGCGCATCATCACTGATATTTTTGAGTGGTGCAGTAATGAAGTGCCGAAATGGAACACCATCTCTATTTCTGGTTATCATATCAGGGAAGCAGGCAGCACAGCCGTGCAGGAAATTGCTTTTACCCTCAGTAATGGTAAAGCGTATGTAAAAGCGGCGCTGGAAAAGGGGCTGGATATAAATGTTTTTGGCAAACGCCTCTCCTTCTTTTTCAATGCACATAATAATTTGTTTGAAGAGGTAGCGAAATTCCGGGCGGCACGAAAAATGTGGGCGCAGATCATGAAAGAGCTGGGAGCAACAGACCCAAAGGCGATGATGCTCCGCTTCCATACACAAACCGGTGGCAGCACATTAACAGCGCAACAACCGTTGAATAATATTTCAAGAGTGACGGTGCAAACATTGGCAGCCGTGCTGGGTGGCACACAATCATTGCACACCAATGGTTATGATGAAGCGCTGAGCCTGCCAACGGAAGAAGCAGCAAGGATTGCATTGCGTACACAACAGATTGTGGCCTTTGAAAGCGGGGCACCTGATACTGCTGACCCGCTGGCTGGTTCTTATTTCATTGAATCACTAACACACGAAGTGGAAGAAGCAGCCACAAAGCTCATACAAAAGATTGATGCAATGGGCGGAAGTGTTTCTGCCATTGAGCAGGGATTTATCCAGAATGAAATAGCAAAAAGCGCCTATGATTACCAGCGAAAAATAGAAACGGGTGAAAAAATAATTGTAGGGATGAACAAATTCCAGGTCAGCCAGGAAGAACCCATTCCTTTATTGAAAGTGGACGATTCCATTCGCCTGTTGCAGATAGAAAAACTGAATACCCTCCGAAGAAACCGTGACAATGCCAAAACAGATCAACTGCTGCAAATCCTCAATGATAAAGCTGTCAGCGGGGAAAACCTGATGCCTGCAGTTGTTGAAGCAGTAGAGAATAAGTGTACTCTTGGAGAAATTGCTGATACTTTACGGGAAGTGTTTGGTGAGTATAAATGACAACATCTGAACGCTAAGGTTATCTGAGACCGTTTCCGTATTTATCTCCAAAATCAACAATAAAAAAAGCCATCCCGTTAAGGGGATGGCTTTGATATTTCAGGCAAAACTCTGTTACTGATTTGCTACAATGATCCGGTCTACATCTATCCGCCGGTTATTATCATCCAGCACAACCACTTCGTATGTACCCGCAGCCACAAACTGCCTCATTACAACACTCAATGTATTGTAGGATTGTGCTGTCAGCGTGAATCTCTCGCTGAACAACAACATCCTCTGACCTACTGCATTGTATACATGCACTGTTGCAAATTGTGATGTGGTATTGTAGAACCTGACATTAAACTGTCCATTATTAGGATTTGGGTAAACCACAATGCCTGATGATGGCTGAGCTTTCACCACCACGTCCGCCGAAGTATTCACACAACCATTCGGATCCGTGTAGGTCACTTTGTAGGTACCTAAATCCGCAATACCCAATGGCCCCAGCGTTTGTGAAGTAGCTCCCGGTATCACCACATTGTTCTTAAACCATACATAAGTGCCTCCGCCCGGAACGCCATTCGCAGTCAGGATAACCGTCTGCGTTGGCAACAACGTTGGCTGTATAGATGTAGATATGCTGATAGTCGGCAGCGGGTTCACCGTCAATGTTGCATGATTCGATAAAATAGTAGTGCAAAGCCCGGCTATCCTCACCCTGTAACTGTTGGTGTTCATGCTATGGGTTACATTATTTACGGTATAAGTGGAATTTGTAGCTCCAGGTATATCCGACCAGGTCTGGGTGACGCTATTCCATGCCTGCCACTGATAGGTAAGCGCATTACTTGATGTAACACTGAATGTAGCACTGGTTCCTACGCATACTGTCCTGTTGGCTGGCTGTGCAGAGATAACCGGCAATTGCCCGTCAAGCACTGTAACCGTAAAGGAACAGTTAGACAAAGAAATATTACCTGCTGCATCAACTGCCCTCCAGGTTACCGTAGTAGTGCCTATCGGGAAGGCTGAACCGCTGGCCGGACCAGATACCAGTTGAGCCACTGCACCCGGACAGTTGTCCGAAGCCGTTACCGTATAGTTTACTATCGCTGTACAGGATCCAACAGGTGTCGTAACAGTAATAGGAGCAGGACAGTTAACTGTCGGCGCCTGTGTATCAAGCACTGTTACATTGAATGTACAACTGGCCGAGTTTCCTCCATCATCTGTCACCGTATAAGTAACAGGTGTGGTGCCAACCGGGAATGTGGAACCCGATGCCGCTGTTTGTGATAAGGTGATATAGTTTACTCTTACATTAGGTGTCCTTGGTGACAAAGCAGCAACAAACAATCCGCTGCTGGCCTGGCCTGGTGTAAGTGTCAGCACCCCGTTTGTAATTGGTGTGAAATTGGAATTGGCTGCACTATTATATACCAGACTTGACGCCGTGCCAAACAAATAAATTCCCCTTGTTGTATTAGGCGGCAGTATAAATCCGCCTCCGGGCAAATTAACTGTGGAGAATTCACTGTTTGCGCCAGCCACCGTTACCGGAATGCCGGCCCCGATAGTTGTCCATGCTGCTGCATTGGTCTGATTGCCTACATATGTATTGGCTGATGTAGTTACAAAAACAGATACTGGCGCAGGGCTTGCCACCACACCAAAGGTGGATGTACCAAACCTTACCTGGAATGAGCCGATCAATTTTGGAGTAGCTGTATTATTTGACAAATTAAAATAGAAACCTCCCGGTAAATTATTACCTGCAACGGTTATCGCCCCGCCTCCATGCGGTAAGATTGTTGCCGGAGCCTGGAACTGCTGACAGTTATCGGTAAACGTCGGGAAACTATAATTAACAACAGCGCTGCAAAGGTTTGGAGTGTTGCTGACTGTTATATTAGCCGGACATGTAACCGTTGGCGGCTGAACGTCAACTACGGTAACAGTGAAAGTACAGGTAGCTGTTCCGCAAGTATTGGTTGCAGTTGCAGTTACGGTCGTTACCCCTGCGGGGAAGAAACTTCCTGACGGAATAGAATAAGTGATGACCGGTGCAGGAATGCCCGTTGCCGTAGCAGGAGGATAAGTAACTATTGCCCCGCATTGGCCAGGTGTGCTGTTTACAGTAACATTGGCCGGACATGTAATCGTCGGAGACGGATTTACTGTAATGGTAAATGTAGTTGGTGCACCAGTACAAATAACAGGTACTCCCGGTAACACATAAGAAATATTTACCACACCGTTTCCAGAGCGTACTCCTGAAGATGTTATTCCTGCAGTTACACCTCCAATATATGCTGATCCACCAGCGCCGCTTTGTCCCGTAAAATTATTAAGACCACTTTGCTGGCCAGGGCCGCCGGTCAATCCACCTCCGGTGCCACTTCCAAATATTATCGCCTGGCTTCCTGCCTGGTTACTGGGCGCTTCATTGCCTCCTGTACCACCAAGACCCAATGTTCCCGGCAGACCATTAGTGGCTCCAAAAGTAGTTCCGGTAACTCCACCAGCACCTCCGGCTGCTTGTGTACCGCCTGTTGGCACCACTCCTGTAGTTCCAGGATACCCACTTCCACCACCGCCGCCATAATAGCCGCCGCCACCACCACCACCGGCACCTCTTGAACATCCGGCAACCCGGTTACCTGCAGTTCCACCACCGCCACCGGCTACTATTCTTCTTGAAGCAAGATTATCTACTCCCTGTCTCAGATCAGAAGCACCACCACCGCCACCGCCTGCCGCAGTAAGGCAAGTACCCGTTGTTCCGCCAGTGCCTCCGCCGTTAAATCCTCCGGTAGTTCCTGAGCCTCCGCCACCACCAACATATATCCATAAGGTTTCTCCTGGTGTGACGGCAAGTGTGCCCGTAGCCATACCTCCCAATCCTCCTTGTGAAATGCCTGCTGCATTTGCCCTTCCCTGCCCGCCGAATGCCTGAACATTGATGGAAGTAACTC
>CAYHPA010000139.1:0-9108 GCA_964358155.1 uncultured Chitinophaga sp. | reverse complement strand
TAAATCGTTTTTATAACCGATCAGCAATGCTTCGGCCAGCCCCAGTTCCCTGTCTCCCGGAATATTTTTTCTCAGGATATGGAGTATCTTTTCACGGGAGCTGTAAATAAAACTCCTGAACCAGTGCTGCTTTTTCCCATCCATTAATTCAAAGTCTCCGGGTTGCAAAAAAACCTGGTGGGTGATGCCCTGGAAAAGACAGTAGCGGTTGTAATCAAATCCACCGGGATTGCCGGAGTTTTTTATTTCCTGCAAAGATTTTTTAAAAAGCAACTGCGACCCGTATTCAAGCCCCCGCAATGCACTGTCTTTTTTAAAATAAATGATGATGTTCCCCTTTACCGGGATTGCTTTTCCATCCTGCAGCAGGTAACTCACTGTCGCATTCGCTTTGTAGGATTTTGTTTTTTCTGCCAGCGGTTCATTCAGCGTAACGACAACTCCGTTCTTTTCTTTGTAATAATTTCCCAGCCAGCGGTTATTATTCCGGATGTCTTTTCTATGCGCCAGCAGCGCACCTGCCGCCACAAAAACAATACCTGCAGTAATGCCCGAAAGAAAGGAAAGTTTATAGCGTTTGAAAAATGGAAGAAAGAAAAAACCCAGCAGGGCTACAGAACTGGTCACCATTACAATCAACCATGTATTGATGGGTAGCTGAAAACGCCATTGCAGCAGGATGCCGGCCATCAAGCCCAGCAGCAGTTTTACGAATGGGGCTTTTTTCCAGAAATGGGTGCCGTACAGAGCCATGGTGAAAAGATAGGAAGACCTTCTTTTTTTACCAATACCACTTAGCGGGTATTTCAGGTAGCTTTGTATCTTTCAACCATGAAAAAATTTAGTATTAGAATTATTTTGGCAGTAAGTATTATTTATTGCGATACTTCATTTGCCCAAACTGTACAACAACTCGAATCAAAAAGAGTCCATCTTCCCAACGGCTGGAGCCTTACTCCGGTCGGCAAATTCTTGCCCCTGGGAGATTTGCCATTGAATATGGCAGTGTCGCCTAACAAAAAACTTATTGCAGTTACCAACAACGGTCAGAGTGTGCATTCCCTCCAGCTTATTGATGCAATTACTGATAAAATATTATACACTGTTGAGGTTAAGAAAGCCTGGTATGGCCTAAAGTTTTCAGCTGATGGTAAAACTTTATATGCTTCCGGCGGGCATGATAACTGGATACTCAACTATGCCGTAGCAAACAATAAACTTATTTTAAAAGACAGCATTAAGCTGGGCGACAAATGGCCTGCCAAAATTGCACCAGCAGGAATTGAGATTGATGATGCCAGGAATACAATGTATGTGGTAACCAAAGAAGACAACTCTCTTTATATAATAGATCTGAAGACAAAAATAGTAACATCCACAGCTCCCTTACCCGGTGAAGCCTACAGCTGTCTGTTATCTGCGGACAAAAAGAAACTATATATCAGCTGCTGGGGCTGTGATAAAGTGATTGTTTTTGATACAGAGACTCAAAGAACAAAAGCAATCCCGGTTGGCGACAATCCCAATGAATTATGTTTAACCAAAAATGGAAAATATCTTTTTGTAGCCAATGCCAATGACAATTCTGTTTCGGTAATTAATACTGCTGAGCAAAGAGTGAGTGAAACGTTGAATGCAGCTTTATATCCTGATGCTCCGCCCGGTTCCACTTCCAACGGTCTTGCATTAAGCGCTGATGAAAATACCTTGTATGTAGCCAATGCTGATAACAACTGTCTTGCTGTTTTTGATGTAACAAAGCCTGGCTTTAGCCACAGTAAAGGTTTTATCCCGGTCGGCTGGTATCCTACCAATGTAAAAGTGATCGGCAAAAGGATATACGTTACTAATGGAAAGGGCTTTTCGTCAAAACCTAATGCCAAAGGCCCTAACCCGGCAAATAAAAAAGATGTAGTGAGTTACCAGCAGGCTATTTATGAGAAACACCGCAGCCAGATTGAATATATTGGCGGGTTGTTCAAAGGAACGATGAGTATCATTAATGAACCCGGCGAAAAACAGCTCAGCATTTATTCGCAACTGGTTTATGGCAACACTCCTTATAATAAAGACCGGGAAAAAAAAGCGAAAGGAGAACCCGGCAATCCTATACCTATGAAAGTGGGAGAGAAGTCGCCCATCAAATATGTATTTTATGTGATAAAAGAAAACCGCACTTACGACCAGGTGCTGGCTGATGTGCCTGGTGGCAATGGCGATACCAGTCTTTTGTTGTTTGGGGAACAATACACACCCAATCAACACAGACTGGCAAAAGAGTTTGTGCTCCTTGATAATTTTTATGTAGATGGCGAAGTAAGTGCAGATGGGCATAACTGGAGCCTCGGCGCTTATGCAACAGACTTTTTGGAAAAAAACTGGCCCACTAACTATGGTGGCCGTGGTGGAGATTATAATGCAGAGGGTACAAGAGGAATCGCCAATAACAAAGGCGGGTTTATATGGGATCATTGTAAAAAGGCAGGTGTCACTTTCAGAACCTATGGAGAGTTTGTCGACGACTACAAAGCAAACATCCCCGTGCTGGAAGGAAATTTTTGCCCTTACTATACCAGTTGGGATGAAAGTGTAAGGGACACTACAAGGTTTTATCAGTGGAAAAGAGAATTTGATTCATTGCTGGCAAAAAATGCAGTGCCGCAATTCAATTCATTACGATTTATAAACGACCATACAGAAGGATTGAGAAAAGGTAAGCCTACGCCATTTGCCCATGTGGCCGATAATGACTGGGCGGTTGGGATGTTTGTGGAATATTTAAGCAAAAGCCCCATCTGGAAAGAAACGGCCATCTTTATCGTTGAAGATGATGCGCAAAATGGCCCCGACCATGTGGATGCTCACCGAACTACAGCCTACGTAGCCGGCGGTTTTGTAAAAAGAAAGTTTATTGACCATACTATGTACTCTACATCCTCCATGCTGCGGACAATTGAACTGATACTCGGCATTCCCCCTATGACTCAGTTTGACGCAGCGGCTGAACCTATGTGGCGTTGTTTTACCTCCGGTGCCGATATGACCCCATTTATTTCCGTTCCATCCAATGTTGATTTGAATGAAAAGAATGTGGCAATAAACAAATGGCAGCAGAAAAGCGAAACATTTGATTTCAGCAAGGAGGATGCAGCGCCTGACCTGGAATTCAGCGAAGTGATCTGGTATGCAGTAAAAGGAGAAGCTGTTCCTTTTCCGGGGCCAAGACGTTCCGCTTTTTTAAAGGTGAAAGAAAAGAAAGATGACGATGACTAAGCCAGCATTTTTTTGAGATAAGCAATTTGCCCAAGGTGATAGATATTGTGCTCAATCATGCCGTTCAGCAGGAAACGGTAATTGTACTGGCGGTAGTCAACGATTTCTTTCAGAAACGCATCATCCTTTTTCTTCAGCAGGGCAATTATCTTTTTGTGAATGGATTTGAACTCTGCCAGGCCTTTTTTCCAGCTATGTTTTTTGGGATCAATTTTTCTCCAGTCCATTTTTTCAAAAGCAGCCATATCCATTGTATCGTCCTTCTCTATTCTTTGCAGCGTAAACGATGCCCATGTTATCATATGGTACAGCAGTTCAACCAGGGAGTGTTCGGTACCATCAGGCTTTATGTAAACTTTTTTCGGATCAACTTCCTCCAGTATGCTGAATACCGCTCGGCCAAACCAGGGTTGGCCGCTGTTTATATTTTCTATCCGGCGGATGATGGAGAGGATTTCTTTGTTCATTTTATTTTGGCTAATTCAATATCAACAAAATACGCTAAGCTTTCATTGTGCGAATAAGAAGCAAAAAAGGCTTTTTTCTTAGACAATAAGATAGAGACTTTTTGATAATATTGATAACTGCCTTCAGCTTTTTTGCAATCAATAGTAAAGCCAAGTTTTTTAATATATTGGTTAAGTGTAGTGCAACAACTCTTTATTTTGGATTTATGTTCATTTGTTTTAGCGTAAAAAGGTAGAAACCAACACTCGATTGAGTCCATTGAGACTGCGAATAATATTCTATCCTTTACAGTCGCATAAAATTTCTCGCCTATACTTTGAATAATTCGGTTTTGAATAGCTAAAATTAATTGCTGGTTATCCTGTTGTTTTTTTACATCAAAGCCTTTTTCTTCATGTTTGTCTGTATCAATTTGGATAATAACATAATCATTAAAATCAAACGAGTTTCTAAACTCTTGAGTTGAGCAATATGCTAATATTCGAGTCCAGCCACCTTGATTCTTATCTTTCGGTTGGAGGGGATTAATTACTGGAGTTATTTGAGAAAATTTTTTCAAAAAATATGATCCTATAGTAGCCTCAATAGGCGGTCTATCTGTTATACCCTCTGAGATTAAACCGAAAGTCATAATTAAAAATTATTAGGAAGTCCGCCTAAATATCCAGTCATCCAAGCCTCTGATAATTTTACGGATGATGATTTCGAGGGGGGTACTCTTGTAGCAATTGTATGCCCCTCTAAATTTCGTCTCACAACAAAAAGTCGTTGCTCATCTTCATGTAAATCTAATCCATCAAGAATAAAAGGGTTATGTGTGGTTATTATTAAATGTTTTTTGTGAAGTTTTGAAAGATTATCCAATACTCGTATCAATTCTGAACAAAGCTTTGGATTTAATGATGAATCAATATTGTCAATTGCAAAAAAAGTGGGAGTGTTTTCGCTTACAATTATCGTCAAATAGAAAAGAATAAAAAGAAATCCTTCATTAACATTCTTTTGATCCAAATATTTAACAGTGGTATCTAAGAATCTGTCTTGGATTTTTAAAATATTTTCCCCTGAAAAAGAGGTTGACGGTATTTCTAAACTGTCAAACCAGTCTAACAATTTTAATGATTTTATTATTGTGGCAATTTGTTTTTTATTTTTTTTCTCATTTAACCTTTTCAATTCCTTAAATAGCCCTTCCCCTTTGACTCCAATTGGTAAAATCTGACCTTCTTCAGAAAAGTTTCTTAATGATGAATTTTCTGGACTATAAATCAAAAATTTGTCTAGCGATAAAGCTTTTTTTTCAACCTGAGCTTCGATAGAGGATTTTGCTTTTTTCAATAATTTGATTAATGAGTCTCGCTTAATTTTTTTTTCTTTTTCATTTTTTATTTTGTCAAGATTTCGCTTAAGGTCATCAAAATATTGAAACATTTTTTTTAATGTTTCAGAAAAATTAGCCCCCCTTTTTTCTAAATATTTTTTGAAAGTTAGGGCATGTAATTTTTTTTTCTCAAACTCGGATATCCATTTATTCTTTTCAAAGAAGATTTTATATTTATCTAATTGCTGCACGCCATTTATCCACAAAGAAAACATCAAAGGTTTTTTTAAATCTATTTTCTGAAAATGCGATTTAAAAAATATTCCCTCTGTTGTCCTAATGCCACGACTAAAAAGAAATTCATTGTCCAATTTGTCATTAAGAAATGCACCAAGAAAAGTAATGCTTTCAAGTATATTAGATTTCCCGCTTCCATTTTCTCCAATGAGAACGTTGAATCTACTTAACTCTAAGTCCAAATTACGGACAGATTTAAAGTTCGATATACTGATTTTATAAATCATGTGTTGATATTGCAAATATACACTTTGCCCTTTATCTTTCTATTTACTCAAATACATACTCCTGTCTTTATACAATTGCCGGAAATAAGGATCTCTCAGGTTTTTAATAAACCGGATGGCTTCGCCTGTACTTTTCATTTCAGGCCCAAGTTCCTTACTCACACCCGGAAATTTATTAAAACTGAAAACCGGTTCTTTAATGGCAAATCCATCCAGTAACTTTTCTTCGGGAATATCTTCCACTTTTATTTCTCCCAGCATCACCTTGGTAGCGTAGTTGAGATAAGGCTTGTTGTATGCTTTGGCAATGAAAGGTGTTGTTCTGGATGCCCTTGGGTTTGCTTCTATCACATAGACTTTGCCGTCTTTAATAGCAAACTGGATATTGATAAGCCCTTTCACTTTTAATTCCAGTGCTATCTTCTTGGCATAGTCCACCATATCCTGCACTTCCAGTGGTGTCAGGTTGAAAAAAGGCAAAACTGCATTGCTGTCGCCGGAATGGATACCTGCCGGTTCAATATGCTCCATGATGCCCATCACATGAAATTTTTCTCCGTCACAGATGGCATCTATCTCCGCTTCCTGGCAGCGGTCAAGAAAATGATCAACTAATATTTTATTGCCGGGTAAATGTTTTAATAAACTCACTACCGCTTTTTCTACTTCCTCGTCGTTCAACACAATCCGCATTCTTTGTCCCCCCAATACATAGGAAGGCCGGACCAATACGGGATAGCCCACTTTATTGGCCACTTCAATCGCTTCATCCACACTTTCGGCGGTGCCATAGTCAGGATAGGGGATGTCCAGTTCTTTCAGCATATCACTGAAGCGGCCACGGTCTTCGGCAATATCAAGGCTGTCATAAGAAGTGCCGATGATATTGATTCCTTTTTCGTGCAGTTTTTTTGCAAGCTTCAATGCGGTTTGTCCGCCAAGCTGAACAATTACTCCATACGGTTTTTCATGTTCAATGATCTCCCAGAGATGTTCCCAGTACACCGGCTCGAAGTAGAGCTTATCCGCCATATCAAAATCCGTACTCACTGTTTCGGGGTTACAATTCACCATAATGGCTTCGTAACCGCATTCTTTAATGGCTAACAGGCCATGCACACAACAGTAATCAAACTCAATTCCCTGCCCGATGCGGTTAGGGCCACTGCCAAGAACAATGATTTTCTTTTTAGAAGAGACTTTTGATTCATTGGAGTCTAAGCCTCCCCCTTGCGGGGTTCCCGATAGGGAAGGAACGGAGTTCGAGGAGGGGGCTTCAAAGGTGGAGTAGAAATAAGGCGTCTTTGCTTCAAATTCAGCCGAGCAGGTATCTACCATCTTATACACCCTTGTTATACCCGCTGCTTTCCTCTTATTGTAAACATCTTCCTCATCACCATGTTCAAGAATGCGGCTGATCTGTTCATCACTGAAGCCATGCACTTTGGCCTTTTTTAAAAGTTCAATGGGCATATCTCCAAGATCATATTTGGCAATTTCTTTTTCAATATTGCAGATCTTTTGTATTTCATACAGGAACCAGCGGTCAATACCGTTGGTGGCCTTGGAAATAGTGCCAACGGAAATACCTGCCATCAAGGCATCTTTAATACGGAAAATGCGGTCCCATTTTGGCGTCTTAATGTATTCCAGCAATTCATCGGCATGCATCAGGCTCTTGCCATAGTAGCCGAGGCCCACTGCATTATTCTCCAAACTCTGACAGGCTTTTTGTATCGCTTCAGTAAAACTTCTGCCGATGGCCATCACTTCGCCAACACTTTTCATTTGCAGTCCCAATGTATCATTGGCTCCTTTGAACTTGTCAAAATTCCATCGGGGGATCTTAACGATTACATAATCCAGCGCTGGTTCAAAATAAGCGGATGTGGTTTTAGTGATCTGGTTTTCCAGTTCATCAAGGGTATACCCAATAGCAAGTTTGGCAGCAATTTTTGCAATAGGATAGCCCGTTGCTTTGGATGCAAGGGCAGAGGAACGGCTTACCCTCGGATTTATTTCTATTGCAATAATCTCTTCGTTGTCTGGATTCAATGCAAACTGCACATTACAGCCACCGGCAAAATTGCCCAGGTCCCTCATCATCCTGACTGCTGTGTTACGCATCAGTTGCATGGCAGTATCGCTGAGTGTCATGGCCGGGGCCACGGTAATGGAATCGCCGGTATGCACACCCATCGGGTCAAAATTCTCTACCGTACAAATGATACAAACATTGTCGGCTGCATCCCGAAGTAATTCCAGTTCAAATTCTTTCCAGCCCAACACTGCTTTCTCTACCAGCACTTCATGAATGGGGGAGGCCTGCAGGCCACGGTTCAGCGCTTCATCCAGGTCATCTTTATCGTGCACAAATCCTCCGCCGGTACCGCCGAGTGTAAAGGATGGACGAATTACCAGCGGGAATCCTATTTCCTGTGCAAATTCTTTTCCTTCCAGGTACGAGTTGGCTGTTCTGGCCTGTGCCACTTTCACGCCAAGTTGTATCATCCACTGGCGGAATTTTTCCCGGTCTTCTGCTTTATCAATGGCCTTGATGTCAACGCCGATCAGCCGCACATTGTATTGCTTCCAGATGCCGAGGTCTTCCGCTTCTTTGGCAAGGTTCAATGCAGTTTGTCCGCCCATCGTTGGCAGCACGGCATCTATTTCATTCTCCTGCAATATCTGTTCAATGCTTTCTACAGTAAGGGGCAGCAGGTATACCCGGTCAGCCATCATCGGGTCGGTCATAATGGTGGCAGGGTTGCTGTTAATGAGGATGACTTTTACTCCTTCTTCTCTCAGACTTCTGGCGGCTTGTGTGCCAGAGTAATCAAATTCACAGGCTTGTCCGATAATAATGGGGCCGGAGCCGATAATGAGGACTGATTTGATGGAGGGGTCTTTTGGCATTTTTTTTTTCTCCTGCCTGTGGCGGGAGTGGTTAAATGCAAGCTGTATTCCGGGGAGCAAAACTAAGGGAATAGCAGGGTTTTGAGGGAAAGATTTTCGCATCTTTTTCAGCGCCTTTTTTGAACAGGGCCCTGGTTACTCTTTTTTCCATCCCGGCAGCTAAGAAATGCATGTAGGGGCGGGTTTAGACATTTAAATATTTTATATTGGGATAAATCTTTCCGGAGTGAGGAATTGGTTCTCAACTATATCTGTTTTTTTGATCTGTATACAGCTTACTGCACAACAAACCAGTGCGCCTTCGCCCGCCAATAAAAAAACAGACAGCCTTCTTCAATTATTAAAAGTGATAAAAGAGGACACTGCCCGAATAAGCCTGCTGCAAAAAATTGCTGACCAATATATAAAGCTGCAGGATTATAACAATGCCCTTCCTTATGCAAAAGAGGGGGTTGCATTAGCCGACAAAACCGGCATGGCGGAAAAAAGAGCGCTAGAGGTGTCGAATGTCATCGGGAAAGACAGGTGCCGCCTGAAATATTCCCCGAAATATGCCGCCATCGACATGTGATTGTACCAGTTGAAATAAAAACCTTTCTTGATTGA
>CAYHPA010000138.1:0-9118 GCA_964358155.1 uncultured Chitinophaga sp. | reverse complement strand
CAATGCCTGCGAGCAGTTCAGCAATGTCATTAAACACTCAAAGACAATTCTATGGAATGGCCCGATGGGTGTTTTTGAAATGCACAATTTTCAGCATGGTACCAAAGCAATTGCTGTTGCAGTAGCAGAAGCTACGCAAAAAGGCTCCTTCTCGCTGGTGGGTGGTGGCGATTCTGTAGCGGCAGTCAACCAATTCGGATTTGCAGATAAAGTGAGCTATGTCTCCACAGGAGGAGGGGCCATGCTGGAATATTTTGAAGGAAAAACGCTGCCGGGCATAGCTGCCGTGCAGGGATGATGTATTTTTATCAATCTTAAACCATCAATATGAAAAAAATAACAATTGCACTTTCGCTTGGCCTGATACTGACCGCAGAAATATCAGCTCAGAAAATTATTCCGATAGAGTACAAAGGTCAAAAATATGAAGTGCTGGACATGACTTCAAAAGGCAAGACAACCTGGGGCGGCTATAATGAGGAAGTGGCGGGCGAAGCAGCCAAAAGTGAATCAAACGGAGCGGCCAATACAAAAGCTATTGTCACGTTTGTTGGCAAAAATGAGGGGTTTGAAGGTAAACCCTATGCTGCCAAACTATGCAGTGAAGCAAAAGACGGCGGAAAGGAAGATTGGTATCTTCCTTCCAAAGACGAATCGGATGCTATCTGGGCTTTCAAAGACAAATTCAATGTGGAAGAAAGAGGATCTATCTGGACATCAACAGAGGCTAACGCAAACCAGGCCGTTACAAAATACTGGTACACCGGCGCATTTTATAATAACATGAAAGTTGATGAATTTCATTTCGTTTGTATCCGTAAGGTTGAGTGATTTTTCTTACTGCGCTTTTATCTCAATTATCCTGTCATTATTTCCACCATTGCTGGTGCAGATGTACACCCTGCCTGCGGGAGAAATGCACAAATCCCTCATCCGGCCATAGCTGCTGGTAAAGTATTCATTGGTTTCGGTGATGCTGGTAAAAGCAGCATCCAGTTTCATCTGGTAAAGCCTTGAGTTCTTTAATGCCACCATCAGCAAAGAGTTCTTCCATTGCGGAATAAGGTTGCTGTTGTAATAGTCCATTCCGCAAACTGCGGCTGTGGGTGTCCATGCTTTTATCGGTTCCTTCACATTGTTTGCTGCGCAGAATGTTTGTTCTCCGCTCAGGTCACAATAGCCATGCACGGCAGGCCATCCGTAGTTTCTTCCTTTTTCTATGATATTTATTTCATCGTCGTTGCTCGGTCCATGCTCAGAGCTGTACAGGATATTGTTCGCAAAAACCAAACCCTGCGGATTGCGGTGACCAAAACTCCAATAAGGATTTCCCGCCACCGGATTGTCGGCAGGAATGGTTCCGTCAAGATTTAACCGGAGAACTTTCCCGTTTATAGATGATGTGTTTTGCGGCAGCGCTTGATTGGATGCATCGCCGGTGGTGATGAATAATTTCAGGTCAGGTGTAATGACCAAGCGGCATCCATTATGAATGGATGCTGCTACAATATTGTCAATGATTGTGATCGGGCTTGTGAGTGTTGTTCCGTTATAAGTAAAGCGGACTATCTTTTCCCGGTAGTTGCCGGCATTATTATAGTTATAAGAAACAAATACATGAGGCGTTGTAGAGAAAGCGGGATGCAATACCATTCCCAGCATGCCTCCTTCGCCGTTAGACAGTACTTCGGTAACTGTATGTACTAATGTAACTGCCCCTGTTGCCGGATTGACCCTGCTAATCTTGCCACCCCGTTCCGTCATCCAGATAAAATTATCGGGCCCCCACATAAGTTCCCACGGATAATTTAATCCCTGGACAATCACCGAATCTTTTATGACAGCTGTTGTTGGCCCTGTCGGATTGTTGGGTAATGGATTTGTTGTGCTTTTCTTCTTGCATTGTACACAGGCAATGCCAATACTTATCAGCAAGATTCCTGAAATATTTTTCAGCAGGATCATAAAGGCTTTGTTTTGGCGGAGCGGCGCTAAAATCATGCCGCAGAGCTATCAAATTTACTGTTTACCGGCAATAATACCTGACCAACCGAAAATTTACCTTGATGAACTGTCAAAAGTGGTAATTTTATTCTTCATTAAAACTTACAACAATGAAAGGAACCCGTAATATCATTTTATTGTCCATTGCTGCGCTTGTATTAATTCTTTTTGTATGGGGTTGCAACGGTTGCAATAAGATTAAAGCTGCCGATCAGGGAGTAAAGAAAATGTGGAGTAATGTGGAAACAAATTATCAGCGCAGAACTGATTTGTACAGCAGTGTGATAAAAACAGTAGAGGCATCAGCCAACTTTGAAAAATCACTTTTAAAAGACGTGGTGGAAGCAAGGGCAAAACTTGGTTCTGTTACCGTAAATGTAGACGATCAGGCCAGCCTGGATAAATATCAGCAGGTGCAGGGCCAGATGAGAGGCGCTTTTTCTAATCTGCTTGGTTATGTTGAAAATTACCCGGATATTAAATCAACAAAAGCCTTCCAGGATTTTCAGACACAGATTGAAGGAACTGAGAACCGTATCAATGTAGCACGCCAGGATTATAATAAGGCTGTCGAGAACTTTAACCTGAGAATCGTGAAGTTCCCGAGCAGTATGCTGGCAAACATGCTGGGTATGAAAGAAAAGGCATATTACAAAGCAGATGCGGGTTCTGAGAAGAATCCGGAGGTAAAATTTGATATCAAGTAATCCTTTCCGGATGTTTAATTTCCTAAGAAAGAAAAAATCCTTCTTCCCCGAAGAGGATACCCGGATTATTGTCAAGGCAATCCGCCATGCGGAGAACCAGACCAGTGGTGAGGTGAGGGTGTTTGTGGAAAGCCGCTGCAGTTGGGTGGATGCAATGGACCGGGCCAAAGAGATTTTCTTTTCCCTGAAAATGGATAATACCGAACAGCGCAATGCTGTGCTGGTATATGTAGCCATCAAAGACCGTCAACTGGCGGTCTTTGGTGATGATGGCATACACAAGAAAGTGGGTAATGAATACTGGAACAGGGTAGTGGGCGAAATGCTGGCAAGCTTCAACAGTAATAATTATGGCGAAGGGATTAGCAACTGTGTGATACAAATAGGCGATGCTCTCAAAACCCATTTTCCTTTTAACCGGGAATCAGACAAGAACGAACTACCCGATGAAATAGTTTTCGGCAGATAAAATCAATGAAGCGGCTTTTATTAATACTTGGCCTTCTGTTCTCCGTTTGTGCATCTGCACAGATTGATAAAGTAATTCCGAAAAGGAAAAGCCCGCCCCGGCTGGTTAATGATTATACCAATACACTTACTGAGTACCAGGTTACTGCATTGGAAAAAAAACTGGTTGATTATGATGATAGCACTTCTAACCAGGTTGCTGTTGTACTTGTTTCCACTACGGGTGATTACTCTGTTGAAGAAGTGGGCCTGGAAATCCTGCGCCGCTGGGGTGTTGGTAATAAAGAAAAAAACAACGGTATTGTTTTATTGATTGCAAAAGATGACCGCAAACTTCGAATAGAAGTTGGCTATGGCTTGGAAGGAGCTATTCCGGATATTACGGCAAAGAGTATTATTGAAAATGAGATCAAACCCAGCTTTAAAGCGGATAATTATTACCGCGGTATTGATCTGGGCACCGATGCAATAATAAAAGCAGCGGCTGGCGAATACAAGGCCCCGGCTAATTATGGTAGCAAGAAGAAAAAAGGTGTCAATTGGGTTACTATTCTCTTCGTAATTATTTTCATCATCATTGGTTTGGCAGGTGGGGGCTCTGGCGGAGGCACCTATGTTTCCCGTGGTGGTTACCGTGGCTGGTCGGGCGGAGGATGGTCAGGTGGCGGAGGAAGTAGTGGCGGAGGATTTGGAGGGTTCGGCGGCGGCAGCGGTGGTGGTGGCGGCTCCAGCGGTAGTTGGTAGTATTGCTAGGAAATAAAGTATTTAGGTATATAAAGTACGTGGTCATTAAAACTAAAAGCCTTCCGGGAAATCGGAAGGCTTTTACCTTATATACTTTCAACTTTATTTACTCTGCTTTTTAAAACCCTTTTTTATCTTCTTCCGGCAATTTTGATTTAATATACTCTGCCTGCTCAGTCAAGCGTGCTTCTTTTTTCTTTGTTCCTATATTTTTTAAAATTCCGTTGATAGGTCCGTCAGTTTGCCCTTTAAATGCTTCTGGAATAGCATCACGGAATGTTACAATGTCATCAACGCCTCTTTTTACGATATCCATATTGCTTGTTTTGGCAAGGAAAGAAGCGATGGACTGCACCAATGTGAATTTACGCTGAGATAGAGGCATTTTTTCAAAACTGCTAAGTATCATGTCGGCAGAAGACTCATCACCAGAAGCGATCATAATAGTGGTAATGGCATCTGCAAGGTTTCCTTTAGTATTTTCTTTTGCCAATCTTTTTGCTTCATTTAAAGCAGCCACACTGTCGATTTCAGCTAATGCTTCCAACGCATTGCCCGCTACGGTATAAGAAGAATCGTTGATAGCCATCCTAAACAAAGTAGCATATGCCGGGTTTTGAAATTCACCCAGCTTTTCTATGGCATTCGCCTTTACCAGCCGCTTGCTGTCGTTTTTCGCCAGATCAAGTAAGACGGGTTCGGCAGCTTCTTTTATTTTATCTTTTTTTAAATCCAGCCTGTTGATGGTAAAATTGCGAAGGCCATCATATTTGTCTTTCAATGCTGTTTTTAGAAACTCAACGGCCTTGGGGTCGTCTTGTTTTTTAGAGGCAAAATCTATCGCTTCCCTTCTGTCAAGATAGCTGCCGGCGTATTTATATTGGTGGATGTATTCATCCAGCGTTTTGTTTTCTTTTTTGGTACAAAGAAGGATCTTATTGCCATCAAAATTCACCAGGTCTGGTTTCCTGGCAGCATTAAAATAAAAGGTATCAACCTTATTTTTTGCCCACACATTATAGCGGGTCTTGTTCGCCCCGTTGTAAACATCAATGGCAACAGGAAGCTTGAATATCTTATCTCCGCTTTGGGTCTGATTGACGATCACTCTTACCTTTTTCGCAGCATCATCGTAATTGTAATTTATATCGAGAGTGGGATGACCGCCTCCGAAGTACCATTGGTTCCAGTACCAGTTCAGGTCCCGCCCGGTTACTTCTTCAAAAGCAAGACGAAGCTGGTGTGCCTCTGCTGATTTGAATTTGTATGTTGTCAGGTAAACATTTAATGCTTTGAAAAAAGCACTGTCACCCACATAGTTTCTGAGCATATGCAGGATACGGCCACCTTTATTATAACTTACTGCATCAAACACATCCTCTTTGTCACTGTAATAGAAACGTACAAGGTCTTTTTTAGCGCTGTTGCTGCCAAGATAGCCCTGCATATCGCCGAAGTTTTGGTCATCGCCTGCATCTTTTCCGTATATATATTCGGCCCATAATGTTTCGCTGTAGTTGGCAAAAGATTCATTCAGGGTAATATTGCTCCAGCTTTCTGTTGTTACATAGTCTCCAAACCACTGATGAAAAAGTTCATGTGCAATTGTGCTTTCCCAATAGTTCCCATCTGTCAACTCCCTTGCATCCTGTTGGGCCGCATCGGAGTGGAGTGTGGCGGTGGTATTTTCCATGGCGCCGCTCACATAGTCGTGTCCGGTTATCTGTGCATACTTAATCCAGGGATAATCCACCCCGGTAATTTTTGAAAAGAAAGCGATCATTTCTGGAGTAAGTCCGAATATTTTCCGGGCTACAGAGGCATACTCCTTATCTACATAATAGCTTACCTCTTTCCCTTTGTAGGAGTCTTTAATTACAGCAAAATCACCTACACCCATAAAAAACAAATAAGGAGTATGGGGCAGGTCCATTTTCCAATAATCCGTCCTGGTGCCATCAGCATTTTTTTTCTGGCTTATTAGTTTCCCGTTCGAAAGAGAAACAAATTTCTGAGGAACCGTCATATAGGTTTCCTGTGTGGTCTTTTGATTGGGCCTGTCAATGGTGGGGCACCAAACAGAAGTTGCTTCCGTTTCACCTTGTGTCCAGATTTGTGTCGGCTTATTTTTTTCTTCTCCTTTTGGATTGATAAAATATAAACCTTTTGCATCGCTGATGGCGGCGCTCCCTTTCACTTTTACTTCATTGGGCTTTGAGGTGTAGTCTATATATATGGTATATGCTTCATCACCTTTGTAGGCTTTATCGAGAGTTATACGAAGATACCAGCCATCGTAGTCATACTTCAGGTCTTTCATCGCAGCCCCTTTCATAACAGCCACTTTATGAATATCCATACCCTTGGCATCCAGCGTAAGCGAATCAGTTTTATAAAAATGAGGTTTAAGGGTTATCCATACTTTCCCGTACATGTAAGCTTTATCAAAGTCAAACTTTACATCCAGCTTGGTATGCACCAGGTCATTGATGCGGGTAGTTGTTTCCCTGAATTCTTTCTTCCAGGAAGTATCTCTTGATTGTCCCGGTTGGGCAATTGCATTAACGCCAATGATCGTTAAAGCCAACAGGGATAGTATTTTTTTCATATTGATAATTTAGTGGCGCAAATTTAAAGAAGTAACAACTCCGAGAGGGCATATTTAGGATGGAAGGTTAGGGCATTTAACAACTTGTTTATTAATAGAGGATAAAATCTGGGGATTTAAATTACTTTTGTATGGCTGACCAATACATGAAAAATGAATAAACTCCTCCTATGTATCCTGGTATCTCTCATTTCCATTAAAGGGTTTTCGCAGAAAATCTATTTTATATACTTACAAACTGATTCCGAACAGCCTTTTTTTGTAAAGCTGGAAAAAAAGGTCTACAGTTCATCAGCTTCAGGTTATCTTATTCTTGCCAAACTTAAGGACACCACATATGCATTTACGGTGGGGTTTCCCAAAGACAAATCACCGGAGCAGAACTTTTCCGTTAAGATCAATCAGAAAGATCACGGGTACCTGGTAAAAAATTTTGGTGACAAGGGCTGGGGATTATTTGATCTGCAAACACTAACTGTTCAAATGGCAAATTCAGGGACTTCAAAACTTGGCAACAGGCCAGGCGATGAAAATACTAATGTTTCCCTTTTTACAGCCATACTATCAAAAGCCGCAGGCGATCCAACCTTAAGAGAAAGACCAGCACAGATTGCTGAACCAGAAAAAACGACAGGAACATCTATTCAGGAGAGCGCAAAACAGGAAATCACAAAATCTCAACCAGCAGATACAGTCGTTTCAAAACCTGCTGAAATTTTAACCCAGGAAGTCGTACTAAAAGAGGAGCCTGTTATTAAAGAGCAGATTGTGCCAACAGAGTCAGTTCTGTACCAAAAATCAGTAGTTACCAAAAAATCGGAAAGCTCTACCACTGAGGGATTCGGTCTTGTTTTTGTGGATGGCTTGGGAGATGGAACGAACGATACCATCCGGCTTTTAATTCCCAATCCTAAGCCGGTTGTCATTGCGGTAAAAGAAGAAGTGAAGGATGATAAGAGGTTTTTAGACATTCTTCCGGATTCAGCGACTAATATTGAAATTAAACCAGTGGCACAGGCAAATTTGGTGACAAAAGAGGACGTAAAAATTATTTGCCCTGTTATTGCTGAGGAAAGTGATTTTTTTAAGCTTCGCAAATTAATGGCAGCTGCGGAGGGTGATGATAATATGATTACAGAGGCAAGAAATTATTTTAAAACAAAGTGTTTCTCAACGCAACACATAAAAAATCTTGGCCTGTTATTTTTAACGGACGCAGGAAGGTTTAATTTTTTTGCTGCAGCATATGATTTTGTTTCTGACAAGGAAAAGTTTTTCCAGTTGCAAAATGAGTTAAAGGAAGAAGAGTATGTGAATCGTTTTAAGACATTACTCCGCAATTAATAAGCATGTCCCGTTACTTTCTTGAAGTGGCATACAAAGGAACTGCATACAGTGGGTTCCAGTCGCAGGCAAATGCCAACAGCATCCAGGCAGAAGTAGAAAAGGCCTTTGCTATACTGCAAAAAGAAAAAATAATAATGACCGGATCTTCCCGCACGGATGCGGGTGTTCATGCATTACAGAATTATTTTCATTTTGATTATGTGGGATTGATTCATCCGCATTTCGGGTACAAAATGAATTCAATACTTCCCTCAGATATTGTGGTAAAGACAATACGGCCGGTAGCAGAAGAATGTCATTGCAGGTTTGATGCTATTAGCCGTCATTATGATTATTATATCTATCAGAGCAAGGATCCATTTTTGAAGGATAGGGCCTTTTATTTTCCCTATAAGATTGATTTTGAAAAAATGCAGGAAGCTGCAGCTTTAATAAAGGACTATCAGGACTTTACCTCATTTTCTAAACGAAATACGCAGGCTAAAACCTTTTTGTGTGAGGTAATGGAAAGTGATTGGTCGCTTAAGGATAATCAATTGATTTATAGTGTGAAATCTAACCGGTTTTTGAGGGGAATGGTACGGGCATTGGTCGCTACTATGCTGCAAGCAGGTAGAAAAAAACTCAGTATAGAAGGATTTAAGTCTATTATTGAATCAAAAGACTGCACAAAAGCAAACTTTGCAGCACCTGCACAAGGTTTATTTCTTAGCGCAATAGCGTATCCTCAGAATTATTTCTAAAGGGCTAATCCCCCAAAGTCCTTATCAGTCCTGCATTTAAGTAGAGTTAGGGTTTTACAAGAGCACTATAACCGGAAATCCTATTAGAAAATGTGTCCCAAATGTGAACAAAAACACGCATAAAACTTTGTCGTTAATTCATGCGATTGTATCTTTGCAACCCCTCAATAAAAAAGGGATAGTTCTTCGCAAAACACTTTGAAAATCACGCCGAAAACTTCGAAAATTCTTCGAAATAAATTTTGGTAGTAATAGCACGGCCCTTACCTTTGCACTCCCGTTAAAAAAACGGGGTCAGGAAAGACCCGGACTTGTTTCGGGGAAAGCCAAAAGATCTTTGAAAGTTGGGAAACAATAGCACTTTATTCCGATAGCCATCGGAATAAAAACAACAAGGTAAGTCAAGCGAAACCATTTCGATTTGCCACGTTAATTTTATCTTGAGAATTTTAAAATGTCATTATTTCAAATTCGCTTAATCTCTTTGCGCCAAAGAC
>CAYHPA010000137.1:0-9175 GCA_964358155.1 uncultured Chitinophaga sp. | reverse complement strand
CACTTCCGGGTCCAGCCGGTTCACCATAAAGCTGTTCTCAACACTTTCATCCTTTCAGCTTTTTTGTTTTTGGTGAATACCAGCACGGTGTCGCCAGTTATCTGGCTATTGTTGGCCCATACAACCGGCCCCTGGAACAAACGGAATACGGAGTCTTTAAAGGAATAGAATAAACTATCACTGATTGCCTGCAGTGAATCGGAGAAAATCCGCACATTATGATAAGCCTCCAAATACCGGTTGGTGCTGTCCTTTTCGTTAATGCTGACGACTTTTGTTCCTTTTACTGTATCCCTTACTACCGAGTCTTTACTTCCATACAGGTCGGTCAACCTTGCTGAGAAAAGAGTGTCTGCTGTAATATATATGGAGTCGTCATCTTGCTTTATTATCATCAGCGGTTTGTTAGTCGCAAGGATTGCATCTTTTTTATGGTTTCTGAAAACCTCCCCCGCAATGATGGTAGTTTGTTGCACCGAGTCTTTAATAACCACATTTCCCTTTGCATGAGAAATGCCAAGGCTGTCATCAATAGCAATATTGTCAGCAGTAATAAAAGTTTTTCCATCTCTTATAACCGGTCTTCTCCCGAATTCTGCCTTACCTGTGTTCAGGTTATAGTATCCTTCTTTGGTTTCAATTGTTCGTCCGCTGCTGTCTTTAATAAAAGTTTCTGCAATAAACCTTGCCAGGCCTGTTTCAGTATTATAAAGAAGTGAATCCGTTTTCAAAAAATAAACAGGGTCTTTCAACTCTACATTTTTTTTGAAATAAACATCACGGAGGTCGGCATAATAATGTCCCTCTTTGCTAGTCAGTACGGTTTTTTTATTAATCACCTTTCCGCCGTGGGTGTAAACTCCAATATTGCTGATCATGTCATATTCAAGATCGGGAGTGGTGAGTTCGCCTTTGCCATCTGTCAGTTTAACAGCACCATCCAGGTAGGCAATTCTTTTATCGATCAGGTACCGGAGGTGGTTAGCATACATATTAGCAGTATCCGAATCATTGATATGTACACGGCCCCAGGCCTCAAATGTTCTTGTATTATTATTGATGACGCAACTGTCGCAATAAAAAAGGGATGTTCCTTGTCTTAACCTGACATTTCCTGCGAGTATCTGCAATTTTGTGGAATCGTTGACGGTTCTGAACTCAAGTTTTTTCGCCTGTAATATGTGTACTTCCAACAGACTGTCGCCCGGTGCTGCCGTGGATTCGCTGACAGGTGTTATTATCTGCGCCAGTCCGTTGACAGAAGTCAGCAGCAATAACGCTGACAATAAAAAACAAAAAGTAAACTTATTCGGTTGCATTAATTACCCTCTACTTGGGAATAGAATCTTTTACCCCAGGCGAAGTTATAGGCCCGGTCTTATCTTTTCTGCCAAAGACGGAGATATTAACGTAGCGTTTAGGATGTAACCGCACATCATCCATCAATATCTCAGCGGCCAGTATGGCATCAGTCAGTTTCTTGTATAATGTTTTATCATTGAGCAAAGCGCCTAATGTGCCATCGCCACTTGAAATTTTTGCGACAAAAGATTTCAAAACAGAGATGGTGGTTTTTAATGAGTCGATTGTAGGCTGAATTTCGAGTGCGGCTAATTTTTCTGATGCTGTCTTTGCGTTGGCAATGGTCTTATTGATGTTGTCGGTATTCTTTTTCAGCCCCTCAGTTATTTCTTCCGCATTGTTCAGTGTTTTGGCCAGCGGACCGGTTTCGTTATCCAGTAATCCGTTCAATGCGCTGGAAGCCCTGTTGAGGTTGGCCAGTGTTTGCTGGAGATTATTCCTGTTTTCCAGGCCTATTACTTTGTTCACATTCCCAAGCACCATATCCAAAGTATCCAGTGAATTACGGACCTTGGTGAGGGTAGGGGTGAGTTGTGCTTTTACATCATCCAGAATACTGTTGTCAATCCTTGTTTTTAATGTATCACCCGGTTTCAGGTAATCAGTGGAGGTGCCTTTTTCAATCACAAGGTAAGAAGCGCCAATCAGCGGGGCAGAAATGTATCCTTTGGAATCCACAGGTATGTTGACCTTCTTTGTAAGGGTGATGGTGGCTACGATGCCATTGATGTTCTCATCCTTGGCATCCAGTTCATACACACTGCCGATCACATACCCATTAATCTTGACATCATTCGATTTTGAAAGCGAACCCAGGTCGGAAAAAACAGCGTATATCTTTTTTTCCTTTTTAAAAAAAGATTTGCCTTTCAAAAAATTGAAGCCGAGAATAAGCAGGGTGAGGGCAACAATGGTCAATATCCCTACTTTGGTTTCATTGCTGATCTTCATGCGGTAACTTTTGCGTAAGCCAATGGCTTTCAGCCTGCCAAATTAGCTAAATATTTTCAAACGATCCGGAGTGAAATTCAGTGTAGTGTATCAGTTTCCCACAAAGACACGAATTACACGAAGATAAAAGGCTGAATTCCTTGGTGATCTTTGTGGCCTTTGTGGGAAATATTTTCAAACTAAGACAGCATCTTATTCAGATACGATGGCTTTCTGTTCGTATTTCTCTTTGTATGTCCGGAAAGCTGTCACGATATTGTTCACAATTTCTTCCTGTCCTTTATCGCTGTTAATGTACTCTTCCTCTTCTTTGTTGGAAATAAAACCGATTTCCACCAGCACACTGGGCATGCCGGTGGCCTGCAGCACCCAGATACCTTTGTCGTTTCTTTGTTTTACTCCACGGTCCACCCTTCCTGTTTTGGCAAACTCCTGCTGAATAAGGTCAGCAAGGCTCAGGCTTTTGCGGAAATAATTCTGTGCATATACCAGCATCCTCGCTTTCTCGGCCGGGTCTGAAGGATCGGGCAATTTAATAGTTGAAGTAGAATCTATTTCGCCGGTATATTCATCTTCATTAAAGTCAGTATTCTTTGACACGGATTTGATCTTTGCGTCATTTTTACCCACTGCCCACACATAGGTTTCTGTGCCCCTTGCTTTATTTTCTATCCAATAGGTTTCATGTACCGGCACTTTTACTGTTTTTGTCACCCACTTCTTTTTTACTTTTACTTTTTTGGTGGTAGTAGTGTAATGGGATACTCTTTTGCCATACCATCCTCCCGGCGCCCGGCCTGCAGCATTACAATGCACTGCAATGAACAAATCCCCTTTTGATTCATTGGCAAGATCTGCACGGTATATTAGCGCAGCATCTTTTGTCGGCTTATTGCCAGGAAGCACATCTGTAGTTCTTGTGTAAATAATTTTTATGTCAGGAAATTCTTTCTGAATGGCAGCCCCAAGTTTAAGTGATACGCTGAGGCTTACGTTGGCCTCGGTGGAAAATGTGCCCGGTGCGCCGGGATCAATACCGCCGTGCCCGGGATCTATTACAATTGTTTTAACCGCCTTTGGCAGTTCTTTCTCTTTTTTACTGAAGGAGGGCAGAAAGACAACTACAGCAAGGACGGGAATGAGTAAAAAGGATTTTTTCATTCGGGTTGAAAATTAAAAATGATATTGCAAGATAACTGATGCATGAAAATCAGCGGCCGGAATTTTTCTTCTCTCTTTCTTCCACAGCTTTCAGCAATGCCGTTGCATCCCTGGAAACGGGATATTTAATATGACTCTCATCCTTGCCGGCTTGTTGTTGCTGTTCCAGCCAGGCGATATAAGTTTTGACGGCTTTGATGATGCAATCAGCTTCTTCTTCCTGCCCTTTTTTGCTATTGAGGTAATCTTCTTCTTCACGGTTGGTGATATAACCTGTTTCTACGAGGATGCTGGGCATAGCCGTTGCCTGCAGCACCCAGATGCCGACCTGGCGTTGCCGCACATCTCTGTCCACCCGTCCCACTTTGGCAAATTCATCCTGCACAAATCCGGCCAGCGTAGCGCTTCGTTTGAAATACTGTTTTGTTTTTAAAAGTGACAAAGCGATAAACTCCGGCGAATTGGGATCAATATCCCCATAGCTGATTTTATAATCCTCTTCCTGCATCATCGGGCCGTTTTCCCGGACAGCCAGTTCCTTATCATCATTTTTGTGTGCACCGCAGATATAGGTTTCGGCACCTTTGGCAGGGTTAGGTGTTGTCCAATGACGATAAACAGGAGCTTTTTTTGTTTTCTTTTTCCGGTTCTTCCCCTTTCCGGTGTAGTAAGTAACATTTTTATAGCCGGTTACTTCAGAATATTTTTTTGGCAAAGCTGCATTTACATGGATGCAGATAAAAAGGTCGCCATTGTTTTCATTGGCAATTTCTGCACGGCGGTGAAGTGCAACGATCTTTTCCGTAGGTCTTGATTCAACTATTTTGATTTCCGGTAGTTCTTCCCTGAACTTTTTTACCAGCTCTTTGGAAATGGCAAGACAAATTTCATCTTCATAAGAGTACACACCCTTCGCTCCGTTATGGCCCCCATTTGCCATGATGCCATGGCCTGCATCTACTATAATGGTGCGTACGACCTTTTGCTTAGGCGCTTCTCTCTTCGTGTCATTGATAAACGAAAAGCTGGCGATACAGAAAGCAAGGAGAATGAAAAATACGGTGGTTCGTCTGATCATGGCTATTTAGTTGCTTTAACTGGTTGTCAGAATCTTCACAATTTGTTTGGCCTCTTTCACCACAGGCCAGTGGATAATGATTTACATTTGCCTGATACCTGATGAAACAACTGTACAAATTTAGGCCAAACTATTTTTTTCACGGGATATTGACGGTGCTGATGTTTTGCACATTAACGTGGAAAACCTCAGCAAAATATACTCCTGCACCGGACTTTCGCAGTCCTTTAACAGCACAGCAGGACACCATTAGACCTGTTATCAAAGCTGACAGCCTCAGACCCATTGCCATGGTTTTGTCAGATACAACAAAATTTCCGGGCAAGGATAGTTCCATCAGCAAAGAAAAGGTTGATACTTTCTCCCTTAAGATTTCCAAAGATTCGCTGGATGCCCCGTTGAAATATGCAGCAGAAGATTCTGCAGTGGTATTGATACAGGATAAAAAAATCTTACTCTATGGCAAAACAAAAACAGAATACAAGGATATTACCCTTACTGCTCCCAGGGTGGAGCTGGATCAGCAAACACAGGTGGTAACAGCAGTAAACCGGAAAGACAGCACCGGCGAAGTAGTAGAGTTTGCACACTTCAAAAGCGGGGAGAATGAATTTACCAGTGATACGATACTTTATAATTTCAAAACTCAGGTTGGATTAACGAAAAACACTTTTACACAGGATGGCGAAATATTTGTTCAGGGCCAAACGGCCAAGAAGGTAAACGAGAGCACCACTTTTGTGAGCAAGGCGAGGTTCACCACCTGCAACTTAGATGATCCCCATTTTGCTTTTGTTACGCCTAAAATGAAGGTCATCAATAAAAAATTAGCTGTATCCGGCCCGGCCCATCCGGAATTTGAAGGGGTTCCCATTCCAATCTATCTTCCTTTTGGGTTTTACCCGTTAAGCCAGGGCCGTCATTCAGGTCTGTTGCCACCACAGTTTACCACCAACGAGCAAATGGGGCTTGGGCTGGAGGGTTTGGGGTATTATAAAGTGATCAGCAACTACTGGGATGTAAAATTCTATGGCAACATTTATTCTTATGGCGGCTGGACATTTAATGTCAATCCCACTTATCGTAAAAGATACCGGTACAACGGGGCATTTACAATGAGTGTGCAAACCACCAAGCAAAGTTTTAAGGGAGATCCTGATTATTTTAAAAACAGGAGTTATAATATTTCATGGAACCATGCGGTGGATGGCAAGGCAAGACCGGGCACCACTTTTTCTGCCAATGTAAATGCCGGCTCCACTAAGTTCAATCAATACATACCCAATAGCCCGCAGCGGAATTTTCAGAACATGCTTTATTCTTCCATTGCCTATTCAAAGACATGGGCAGGCAAGCCATATAACCTGACACTGACAGCCAATCATAACCAGAACAGCCAGACAAGGCTTATCAATTTAAGCCTGCCGGATGCCGGGTTTTCAGTAAGTACGCTGTATCCGTTTCAGAAAAAAGAATCGGTTGGCGCTGCCAAATGGTATGAGAAACTGGGGATTGGATATAGCGGCAATTTTCGTAATCAGGTTTCTTTTTATGATACGGCATTCAATCTGAAAAGGGTGATTGATACATTGCAATGGGGGGCGCAGCATAATTTCCCCATCCAGGTTTCATTGCCACCCATCATGGGCGGGGCTGTAATTGTTTCGCCGAATGTTTCCTGGTCGCAGGTATGGATAGCGCAGAAATTTCGCAGAACATGGAATGCCAGCACCAAAAAAGTGGATACCAGTATTAACAAGGGATTTTTTATAGATAACCAGGTTTCGTTTGGGGTAAGTTTTAATACCGCCATTTTTGGTATGTATGAATTTAAAAAATCAAGGATCGTTGCATTGCGGCATGTCATCCGGCCATCACTGAGTTTTAATTACAAACCCGATCTTTCCAAAAATCATTATTATAAAATCCAGGTTGACACTACCGGCACTTACCAGGTTGAATTTTCTGAATTTGAAGGAGCAATGTATTCCGGTTTTTCAAAAGGAAGAACCGGCGGTATCAGTTTCCAGCTGGACAATAATCTGGAGATGAAATGGCGCTCCAAAAAAGACACGGGGGAGAATGCTATCAAAAAGGTCAAATTGATTGATGGTTATGGTTTTTCCACCGGCTACAATTTTCTGCGGGATTCCATGAAGCTCGATTTGTTTAATATCTACCTGCGTACCACCTTGTTTGAAAAAATAAGTATCACTGCCAACGCCATCCTGGATCCCTACCAGGTAAATGAAAGAGGTGCAGATATAAATAAATATGCCTGGCAGGGAGGTTCGTTCAAACTCGGCCGGCTCACGTCAGGAAGCATATCCATCAGCAGCAGTTTTAAAAGCAAACCCAAGGACGCCAAAAAAGAAGAGGAACGAAAAAAGCAGGTGCAGCAAAGGCTTAACGATCCTGCCCTTATTGCCGATCAGCAGCGGCTGATGGATTTTATGCAGCAAAACTCAGGCGACTTTGTGGATTTCAATATTCCCTGGCAGATCAGTTTTGGGTATTCACTTTCATTTTCCAACAGGCTGAAGGCAGACTTCAGTGGTTTTGAAAAAGATTTTAGTTCCAATGTCAACTTCAACGGAAGTTTTAACCTGACGCCGAAATGGAATTTTTCTGCCAATGGCTTCTTTGATTTTGATACCAAGAAGCTACAGACTTTTACCATGAGCATCAACCGGGAAATGCACTGCTGGCAATTGTCCATCAACGTGACACCGGTCGGTTTGTTCCGTTACTTCAGTTTTTCCATCAGCCCCAAGGCTTCCATCCTGCAGGATCTGAAGATCAACCGAACCCGGTCATTTTCGGGTTATTAATGCTGCTGCGCTGCGTAGTAATCCTTCATACGGGAGAAGATAGTTTCTTTTAGTTGCTCTGTAGTTTGTTGCCCGGGTGCAACGGGTTTGAGGAAATGCATTTCAATTTTTCCAGGCCACATATAAAAAGCTTTATTCACCGGCAACACTTTTTTTGTGTTAAGGATAATGGCAGGAATGATGGAAACACCCGTTTCTACTGCCAGTCGGAAAGCCCCATCATGAAATTTTTTTAATGGATCAGCCGTACGGTTGCGGGTGCCCTCGGGATAAATACACATGTGAATGCCTTTCTTCAAAACGTTTTTCATTTTCTCAAAGCTCTGCCTGCGGCTCAGCTCACTTTTGCGGTTTACAAGCACAGCGCCCTTCATGTAATAAAAACCGAATAACGGCACTTTGGTGAAAGATGATTTGGCGATTGTCTTATTGCCACCCGGAATAAATGCAGAGGACAGCGGCACATCCATCATGGAATTATGATTGCAGGTAACGATATAGGTTTCGCCTTTTTTAAAATGCTCTTTTCCTTTTATCCGGAACCGGCATCCTGCCAATGGCAACCAGATATTCATCCACAATTTTGCGATGCTGATAAAAACCCGTTGACCTTTTGGGTCTGGCATCAGCCAGCAAAACATAGAGGGAATAAATACAATAAGAAAGGTCAGTATAAAAGTAATCATGCCCCAAAGGGCGAAGATCCGGCCCAGTATGTTCTTAATCATATTCATTGTTACAGCTTCCAGTCAATAGGGTCAATTCCTTTGCTGATAAGGTATTCATTTGTTTTTGAAAAATGTTTGCATCCAAAAAAGCCTGCACTAGCAGAAAGCGGAGAAGGATGTACGGACCGGAGGATGCAGTGTTTTCCTTCATTAATCAGCGCCCTTTTCTCCTGTGCAAATTTACCCCAGAGAAGAAAGACCACATGCTTTTTTTCGGCTGATATCTTTTTGATTACAGCATCGGTAAACTCTGCCCAGCCGATTTTGGAATGGCTCATTGGCTCTGCCGCACGAACCGTGAGTGAAGCATTCAGCAAAAAAACACCCTGCTCTGCCCAATGCGTCAGGTTTCCATGATCGGGTATAGGCACACCCACATCACTGTGCAATTCTTTAAAAACATTGATGAGGGATGGCGGTGGCGGAACCCCATTTTGCACTGAAAAACATAATCCATGCGCCTGGCCGGGGCCATGATAGGGGTCTTGCCCCAGTATCACCACTTTCACTTTGCCAAAAGGAGTTGTATTAAACGCATTAAATATGACGGAGCCGGGGGGGTAAATTGTTTTACCCTGCGACTTTTCTGTTTTAATATGTAAAGTGATCTGCTGGAAGTAGGGTTTGCTGAATTCATCCTTCAGCCGTTCTTTCCACGATGGTTCAATCTTTACATCCATTGCAGGATAAATTTAGTACAACTAAAAAAGCGAAACCAAACTGGCTCCGCCTTGTGATCCGGATTGGACTCAAACCAATGACCTGCTGCTTAGAAGGCAGCTGCTCTATTCAGCTGAGCTACCGGACCAAATAAGAGCCGCAAAGGTAATTGAATTAAGCTTTAACATTAGCTTGCTGAATCATATTTTGAAATCGGGGCTTTTTTGCCTACATTTATCAAACGTTTGCATAAACGGTGTCCCTAAAATTAAAAACCAACCTGTTTACTATGCAAAACTATACTAAGCTGGTAGCTGTTTTATTCGCTGTTTTTACTACTGCCGGCAGTACCGCCCAAATTTATTCAGGCTTTGCTGATGCTTCTATTACTTTAAAAGCAGACA
>CAYHPA010000136.1:0-9218 GCA_964358155.1 uncultured Chitinophaga sp. | reverse complement strand
AAATCCTTTCCAGGTAAATTCGCTGTCTTTTGTTTCAGGAGCAATCTGCGTAAGATAATAACGGAGCATATCTACACATTGTCCGCCGCCATTTTCCCCACCGGGCCCTGCGGGTTTTTTTACAAAATCATTGATATAGTCTCTCATGTCCAGCTTCCAGTTGCGGCTGGTACTCATCTTATCACCTTCAAGATTTAAAAACTCGTTGGCAGGAACATTGTCCGGTAAAATATTTCCATGCAGTTTCAGCATGACGGGGAAGATGATGCAATGGAAAACGATATTATCCTTACCTACAAAGTGCACCAGCTTGGTGTCTTCATCTTCCCAATAAGGACGCCAATCCTTTTTATTATCTATTGCCCATTGCTTGGTAGCAGAAATATAGCCTATCGGTGCATCAAACCATACATATAATACCTTACCCGCCCCCTCCTTCTCCCCCAAAGGGGGAGGAATTTTAACCCCCCAATCCAAATCTCTTGTTACAGCTCTTGATTGCAGACCTCCATCTATCCATCCTTTACATTGACCAACAACGGTTGCTCTCCAGTCATCTTTATGTTCTTTCAATATCCAGTCTCTCAGAAATTGTTCATGTTTACCCAATGGCAGGTACCAATGTGTTGTTTTTTTCTTTACCGGAGTTTTGCCGCTTAATGTACTTACAGGGTTGATCAGTTCATCAGGACTCAATGTTCTTCCGCAATTTTCGCATTGATCGCCAAAAGCCCGGTCGCTGCCGCAATTGGGGCAAATACCTTTTATGTAGCGGTCAGCTAAAAATGTTTTGGCTTCCTCGTCAAAGTACTGTTCTGTTTCTTTTATCTCCAGTTCTCCTGCATCGTTCAGTTTGGTAAAGAATTCCTGTGCGGTTTCATGATGAAGCGGATCGGATGTCCGGTGATAAATGTCGAAGCTCATGCCCAGGTCTTCAAAATCCTGCTTCATTGCTTCATGATACTTATCAATAATAGCACGGGGTGTTGTTCCCTCTTTGGCAGCCTGTATGGGAATAGCCGTTCCATGCTCATCGCTGCCGCAAACAAAGACCACATCTCTTTTTTGTGCCCGCAGATAACGTACGTAGATGTCGGCGGGTATATAAGCACCGGCCAGGTGGCCCACATGTTTCAGGCCATTGGCATAGGGAAGTGCTGAAGTAACTAAATATCGTTTGGGGTCTGTCATTATTAAAATTTTAACCGCAGAGACGGGGAGGCGCTGAGGTGGTTTTTGCATTTTCTCTGCGTCTTAGCGACTCTGCGGTTACCGTTGCAAAAATACCGGAATACCGCCATTGCCCAAAATGATTGAAATCTTGTTATTTTAGCTTTACACTAATAACCACATACTATGAAGCAATTCAAAATCTTCTTTTTTCTTTTACTGTCATATACAGCACAGGCCAATGATGGTGTATTCTATGCCACCGGTAATACACTGATACCATTAAAGGAAACAACCATCCGGTTAAAAAAAGAGATATTGAATCTTGAACGAAGAGGCGATTGGATACAGGTGGATATTTATTTTGAGTTTTTCAATCCTGGTATTGAAAGGGAGCTGACAGTTGGATTTGTCACACCACCTGCCGATGGCGATGTTACGGATGAGGAAGCGAAACATCCTTTTGTGAAAGATTTTATGGTAATGCTGGGCGACCGCATACTTCCTTACAAAATTGCCCGGATGAGTGAGACGGGTTTTAAAGTAAATTCCAAAGCCGCCAGCGGTTATGATTTTGTATATCACTTCAACATAAAATTTGCTCCGGGTATTACTATCATCCGCCACAGTTATCTGTATAAAGGTGGAGGATCCGTGGAGGCCAATAAGGATTTTGACTATCGCCTTACTACCGGCACCACTTGGGCCAATAGTGGCATTGATGATTTTGAGCTGAATATTAATATGGGAGATGACAGTTACTTTACCGTTCCGGCAAGTTTCGGTACCGTTGCAGCAGCATGGCAGCTGGCCGGTATTGGAAGAATCAGCAAAAACTCACCCGGTATACCTTTTATGGGAGATGAAGGGGGAAAACTGAAAGTGGTATATATCAGAAAAGGCAAATTGCAGCTGAGGGCAAGCAATTTTAAACCTGCACAGGACCTTTCTGTTACTTTTTGGCAGTTGCACAATGAAATTAATTTGTGGTGCGATAAATCAGTTAAGAATGATTTTTCCGGCATGATGGACCTGGTTTGGGGAGATTCAGTGGAGTCAACGGTGAGTCAATTAACCGACCAGGAACTGCGGCTGTACAGAAATCTCAATTATGCGAGGGTGGGGTATGATTTTAAAGATGAAATTTTGAAAAAGGCTTTTTCAAAATACAACTGGTACATTCCGGACCCTGCATTGAAACCGGAAAAGGTGCCTGATTATTATGTAACCCAGGAACTGCAAAAGCTGATAACAGCAGAAGAAAACAGGCGAAAAGGAAAAACAAACAGACCATGATTAAAACTCCCTCTTATTTACAAAAAGGTGACAGCATTGGAATTGTTTGCCCTGCAGGCTATATGGCCATGGAGAAAGTACAGGCCTGCATCAATACGTTACAGGAATGGGGCTATAATGTAAAAGTTGGCGTAACGGTTGGCAGCAACTCCACCACATATTTTTCCGGAACGGATGAGGAACGGCTGGCTGATTTTCAACACATGCTGGATGATGATGAGGTGAAGGCAGTGCTTTGTGCCAGGGGTGGCTACGGCATGACACGCATCATTGACCAGGTTGATTTCAAAAAATTTAAAAAACAACCAAAGTGGATTATAGGCTATAGTGACATCACCGTCCTGCATTCACATCTTTATTCAAATTATTATATCTCTTCCCTTCATTCGCCCATGGCGGGGGCTTTTAACGATGGCGGCAATGCCAACGAGTTTGTATTATCACTCAAAAATGCACTGGAGGGAAAAAAAATCAAATATTCCTGTCCTGTTCATGAGTTTAACAGGAAAGGAGAAGCCATAGGAGAATTGGTTGGAGGTAACCTTGCATTGTTAGCCCACATTGTTGGAACTGATTCCGATATCAAAACAAGAGGAAGGATTTTGTTTATTGAAGATGTGGGGGAGTATCTTTATAATATTGACAGGATGATGCACCAGTTAAAACGGAGCGGCAAATTATCCAAACTTGCCGGACTTGTCATTGGCAGGTTTACTGAAACGAAGGATAATGAGCGACCTTTTGGCAAAACAGTTCATGAGATTATCCGGGATGTTGTAAAAGAGTATGACTATCCCGTTTGTTTTGATTTTCCCGTTAGTCACACAGACAGGAATTATGCATTGAAAATAGGAGTGGGATATAAATTAAAAATTACTAAGACCAAGGTCACACTGGAAGAATAATTAACGGCTTAAAATCGAATCCAACTTTCCGGTCACTTCTTTATACTTGTATAGATTATTATGCCCGCCGCCTTTGACTGTAATGAATTCATCTCCCTTTTTTAAAAGGAGTGTCAGCCTTTTTGCATTGCTGTAAGTTACCAGCCTGTCCTTAGTACCCTGGAAGATTGTTATCGGCGCAGAAACATTTTTCAGATAGGCATGCGTGGGAAAATCGTAATGCAGCATCCACCGCACCGGGTAAATGGGAAAATAATGGCTTACTACTGAAGGGAAATCGTAATAAGGTGTTTCCAGTATCAGTCTTTTACAATCCCGGATGGATGCGAGTTGTGATGCAATGCCTGTTCCCATGCTTTTACCATAGATAATGATACTGTCTGCACCAAAACGTTTGATGGCGATCTTGTAAACCTGCAATGCCCAATCATATAATTTTTGCTCGGTAAGTTTTCCGGTGCTTTTGCCAAAGCCGGGATAGTCAATCATCAGCACCTGGTAGCCATGCCGGGTGAAATATGGTATGTACTTGGAATACCAGGAAATATTTCTTTTGTTGCCATGAAAGTAAAGCACCACACCACGGGTTATCGTATCTGTTGCAGAAAAATCAATCAGGTTTATTGTGTCTTTTTTATTGATTGCAATGCTGATGTCTTTATGCGGTTCGGGAAAATTATAATTATGGTCCCGTTTCAATGTTACAGGATGAAAAAGAATGGCATCTTGCAAAAAGTATAGAGCTGCACCGCCCAGCACATAAATAATTGCAATGATCTGCACCCATTTCCATATTTTTTTCTTTTTCATGCTCCGCAAAGATGAAAAGAAAAAGGACATGAAACTCATGTCCTTTTCTGTCGGGTAAGTGCCGGCCTGGTTACCGGTTAAAATAGTTCCTGATACGGTATAGGGCTGTATTATTTATTTCATCCATCAGGCACCGGATGATCTCTTCTTCACGGGGCGGTTGTTCCTGCCTGCGATTTACGAGTTGTTTATCGCTTTCACTTAAGGCCCTCGCATCTCCGGTATAGCTGGCAAACTCAGTAGACCAGCTATGGTTGGCAGTAAAATTATCACTCCAAAGCCATCCACCGGTTGCATTCCGCACATTTACTTGCAGGATGGCATCTGAGTTCATAGTCCTCCTGGTGGTTGTGATATCTGCATACACCCGTCCGTATTCTTTTACAATGGAATCGGGGCGGTAAACAATCTCCCGTATCACCACTTCTTTTGATACCTGCCTTGTGCTTCGATGATCGTAATAGCGGCCAATATTCAATGTGGCCAGTCGCATATCCACTATTTCATCAGCCCTGATGTTCTGGCTTCGGGCATCCCAGTCAGAATAAAAGCGTACAAAGTCATTTCCTGAGTTGTATTGAAGGCTTCTGAGCAGTTGCTCATCAAGACTATTGTAATTGTTGTTGTATGAACTGTACCGGAATCCATATCGTTCCTGCATGGGCAGTATCACCACATTGGTTACGGCATATTCATAGGCTTCAATCTTCTTTTGTATGATATTCCGGTCTCCGGGTTTCAGCCGCTCAGCCACCTGGAATTCACGGTAAGCCTGTTGATAACTTTGTTTATCGGATCGCTGCATGAACGACAGGCCCCTGTCATAGCGGATATCACCGGCCTTTTCTCCGTAAGTAATCAGGTAGGAAGAATAATCAGTTGGGCGAACCAGTTTATTTACCTCGGGTACTTTGCGGATGGCCTCATACATTTTTTGCAATGCACAATATTCATTGTACATCCATTCCCATTTCAGTTCATTGCTGCTTTGTGAATTATTACGGATGCGGCTTTCATGATCTTCTACAGCATAACGGTAGGAAGTCTGTATAATGTTCTGCAGTTTGGAATCATGAGGGTCTTTCTGCAATTTTTTGGCAGCCAGTTCTACAGCTTCATCATAATTGCCTTTCTCATACAATTTGCTGGCTGTCTTGCAGGAGATAAAGAAAAAAATGACCGCAATAAAAGAGAGAGTGTAAATTTTTGTTTTCATAAGCACCTCCATTTTCTGAAAGACGTTCAAAATATAGTCCAGTTAACAGGAAGCGCTATCAATTAAACAATTCTTAACAGGGGATAGGCAATAGTGAAGGATTAATAAAGGGGTATAGTGAATTCACTATTCACTATTGACCATTCACCTTAGTATTTCAGGATATCCCGGATAAAATTGTGGTATTCATCAAAGGAGGGAAGGTTGTTGTGACGGCCGCCATGGATGCGGATCAGCGTAATTTTACCTGGGTTGATCTTTTGCAGGGCCTGGCTGTGCCGGATAGGTATAAGCCAGTCACGGGTGCCGTGGATAATATAAGTATGGCAGTTCACACCAGTTATCCACTTATCGGTACGCAAATGGAAACGCAATACAATACGGACAGGCAGTATCGGAAGAAAACGCTCAATCACCCGTAAAAAATTAAAATAAGGAGCATCCAGGATAAGATAACGGGGGTTATTATCGCAGGCCAGTTTGGTAGCAAAACCACTGCCCATGCTCCGGCCATAAATGATCAGGTGCTCTTCGCCATACTTTTCCTTCAGTATTTCGTAAATAAACTGCATATCGCTCAGCATTTCTTTTTCACTTCGCTTGCCGGTGCTTTTTCCAAACCCCCGGTAATCCAGCAGTACCACATCATAATCATAGCGGTAAAAATCTTTTGCGTAGCGGGCCCAGCCTTTTATGCTTCGGGTGTTGCCATGAAAATATAGGATCAGTCCTTTTGGATTTTCCCGGTAGAAATGGAGACCGTTAATCCTGACACCCGGCGCTATGTCAAAAAAGTATTCTTTGAAAGGGGCGTCGTATTTGAATTCAAAATCCTGTTTTAGCTTTTCGGGTTTAAAAATCAGTTTTTCCTGCAGTAAGTATGCGAGAATGGAAAGCACCGTAATGCCGATGATGATAAACCAAACAAATTTGGGAAATACCTGTAATAGTTCATGGTTCATGGTTCATGGTTCATTGATTGGCGTTCTGAAAATTAATGATTCTAATCTATGAACCATGAACTATAAGCCAATAACTTTTAATCTTCTACCCGTTTCAGCTTCAGATTAGTGACAGGCGCCACGATCAGCGGGAATTTTTCAATGGTAACATTAGCCGCATCAAGTCCAAAGCCTTTTTCTTCAGACAGGCTGTGCTCTTTCAGCCAGAAATGGAATTTCATGATAACTCTTTCTATAAAAGGCAATTCATTATCCTGGCTCATGTATTTTTCCATCACAATGAACTGGAAGTCGCCCACCGTATTGCTGCTCGCAAGGCTTTCATACCGGCTGATGATGTTCACTTCCTTATTGGCCACCAGGTCTTCCACTACTTTGCGGAACATCAGGTTGATGCGGGGCTCCATGCGGAAACCAAGGCGAAAATCCACCCGGATGATATCGTTGGGGATAATATGCTCCACCCGGTATTCGCAGGTATAAGGATCGTCCACTGTATCCACATGCACAAACCAATAGATATCGGCCCGTTTGGGTTTCTTATTTAAGATAGAATAGATGACTTTATGCTCAATCTCTTTTGGATTATTGGCGCTTGTCAGGTAAACAACATGGGTGGCGTATTTAGGAACAGACTTGTCATTGCTTAGTTCCTGTATTTTGGAAACATAATGTTCCATCCTGACGAATTCGACATATCGGTTCTTGATCTTTCTTGCCCTGTACCAGATGTACATGATGGCGAACATGATGGTGCCGATAATCAGCGTTATATAGCCGCCATGTGAAAACTTGACCATCAAAGCAACAAGGAAACCGATTTCTACGGTAATGTAGACAGTAAGAAAAAGATAAATAAGGACCGGTTTTACCCGTTGAAGAACAAGATAATTCGACAGCAGGATAGTTGTCATCAGCATCGTGACGATGATAGCAAGCCCGTAGGCCGCCTCCATGTTGGAGGATTTTTGAAAATATAATACCACACCCACACAGCCCAGGAACATAAGCATGCTGATGGCGGGGATGAACAACTGACCTTTTTCTTCTGACGGATACCGGATACGGACTTTTGGCCATAAATTCAGACGCATAGCTTCGCTGATTAGGGTAAATGCCCCCGATATCATAGCCTGGCTGGCAATAATAGCGGCTGATGTGGCAATGATAACACCTGCAATGATGAACCAATGAGGCATCAGATCATAAAAGGCATTTATACCCATGCTGGATTTAAGCTCATCTGTAATTTGTAGTCCCTTGTGATGGGCCAATAAATAGGCTCCCTGTCCAAAATAATTGATGAGCAGACAGGTTTTTACGTAAAACCATGAAGTACGGATATTGCCACGGCCGCAATGTCCAAGATCGCTATACAATGCCTCAGCACCTGTAGTGCAGAGAAACACTGCCCCCAGAAGCCAGAATCCCCCGGGATAATCTTTTAAAAACTGAATAGCATAAGTTGGACTTAACGCTTTGAAAATAGAAAGATCGTCCATCACGTGGGACGCACCCAGCACCGCCAGCATTGTAAACCAGATAAACATGATCGGCCCGAACATTTTTCCAATCGAAGCAGTACCGAATTGTTGCAGGAAAAAGAAAACGGCAAGGATAGATAATACAATAATTACTATGGTATCAGTAGTCATTCCCCGCAATACCGGTAACTCCTGCAGCCCTTCCACAGCCGAGGTAATAGAAATGGGAGGGGTGATGATGCCATCAGCAAGCAAAGCTGCCCCGCCAATCATGGCAGGTATTACCAGCCATTTTTTTCTGCGGCGCACCAACGCATATAAAGCAAATGTGCCACCTTCCCCACGGTTATCGGCTCTTAATGTCAGAATAACGTACTTAATGGTCGTTTGAAGTGTAAGTGTCCAGATGATGCAGGATAAGGAGCCGATGATGAGTGTGTCACTCACTACCCGGTCACTGATTATGGCATTAAAAACATATAGCGGTGAAGTGCCAATGTCTCCGTAAATAATTCCCAATGCAATGACTAATCCGGCGGCAGTGACTCTGTTGGTCGGTATTTTCACTTTCTGAGGTTGTGGTTGGTCCGAAGGATTCCTCCGGAGGTACCCGGTACAGATTGTTTAATTCTGCAAAAGGCTGCCTGCAAAGGTATAAGCAAAAATCAATCAGAACCACTAAATGGCAAAATCTTTGCCGCTTATCAGGTTTTTGGTGGGGATAAATTGTGCCGGAGTTCGGCCTGTCCTTTTTTTATTAATCGCTCATGTAATGCCCGTTTTGAATGCATCAGCAGTAAAATAAAAGAGAAGATTTTGACGGGCAAGTGGTAACTTTAATAAGCAAAAAATCATATTATCATGTTTTGCAGAAGATGGATGCTGACCCTGTTGATTACGATTGCAGGACTTCCTGTTACAGCCCAGAGGATTGTTTATTCTGAGCCAGGAAAAGAAGATACCCGAAGGATGAATTTTGAAATTGCCGGTAAGGTCAACGGCAATTTTCTTATTTATAAAAATAACCGGGGTAAAAGCTGGATCTCAGTGCTGGATAATGACATGAAAGATCTGGCCAGGGCTGAACTGGATTATATACCCAGCAACGACAGGCTGATCAATGTTGATTTTTTCCCCTACAATGACTTCTGTTATGTCATCTACCAGTACCAGAAGAAAAATGTAGTTTATTGTTCCGCTGCAAAGCTGGATGGGTTAGGACAAAAATTGGGAGATGTGATGGAACTGGATACCACGCATATCGGTTTTGCTGCCAATAATAAAATTTATTCTGTCTTTACCAGTGAGGACAAAGGGGGGATAATTGGTTTTAAGATCAACACCCGGAACAGAAAACTGTATGTCCTGACCACCA
>CAYHPA010000135.1:0-9417 GCA_964358155.1 uncultured Chitinophaga sp. | reverse complement strand
AAACACTATCTTAAACTACTGACAAAACTGTCCTGAGATTGGGGGACATCATAATCTAACAATCCATAAATAATGAATAAAGACAAACACAGGATACTAGTTATTAAAATATTAAAGTAAACCTTTTTTTCCCCCCGATATTTTACTGATGTACAGGTTAGTTGAATAAAAAAGTAACAAATCAAGTAAATGCTTAGTATACTTAGGAAACCTAGTAGTGACATAAAAAAATCTGATTTATTCATAATTTATCAGTTGTATCTTTCATTTTTTCCGCCCCGAGTCTCCAGTCCCTCCCTTATAAATAACATCGCACAGGGTCAATGTAATGCTCATTTGCCTGCCGCAGCTTTTAGCGAAAGCAGGTTATTCATCCCTTCCTTTCATTTTATCCTTTTCCTTCTTTGACTGAACACTACGGACAGGGGTACATTACTCCAATATCCTCAATGAATTTTCATCAAAAATTATATTTCGTTTAAGTTCACTTAATAGGTGAGTATATGTAACTCCACTTACTTTTTGTCCTAAACCTAATTCCACTTTGATATAACCTAAACATTGGCCTGCGTGATACCCTTCAATAATTATCATTTGGAAAACATAATCTCTCTCAAAAGTTTCGGCTAAAATGAATAAACGCCTCTCATTTTGATTATCAGTGTTATCAATAAGTTCAATCTTAGTTCCTCGAAAATATATTTTCATCTATTTTACTATTATGTCGTGTTTCCCGGTTTTATCCGCTTCTATTCTTAATAGTACCTCCAAAGTCTTTTTTTCCGCCCGGAGTCTCCATTCCCTCCCTTATGAATAACATCGCACAGGGTCAATGTAATACTCTTTTCGGAGCAGCAAGGGACTCCGGGTCAATCATATCCTTTTGACAGTTCTATCAGTTGAATCCATTTATGACAGGTAAATGTGATAAAAAACAATCCCTTGTTGTATGGAATTTCTCTGCAGACCGGCATGGTATAAATTTACGGTTTCCGTTTGATAACAGCCCGGAGTCCGCCGTGAGATTAATTGACAGAAGCATGGCAAGGAACCCCTCCCTTTTAATGTGGCGCCTGGCAGTGAGACTCCGGGCGGGTCAATGATTTTTTGAAAAAAGATGTATTGCACCTGATCAGTACGTTGAAGTGGACCAGGTAAAAGGTTGAGAAAATAAAAAACCCCGGCGCCAATAGCCGGGGGTCAGAGCAGAACTGTATGCATTTACCTTACTGCTCTTTATTTTCAGATTTTACGGATTCTTTTTTCTCTTTGGGAGTTTCCAGTTTCATTTCTTTTTCAATGTAACGCTCATCCATTGCCCCGCGGCTGAAAAGCTTGGTATTAAGTTTTCTTTTTTTCTTTACAACTTTGGCTGCTTCCCTGGATGGGGTCACAGTTACCCCGGCCTTTTCAATGTTTGCTATTGTGCCGGCATCCAATTTTTCATCGGCAGCAATGGGCCTGATGCCAGCAATGCTTTCTTCTTTTGCCACAATGTTTTTCTTTACGTTGGCTTTCTTTTCTGTTACCAGCACTGTTTTGTTTTCAGCCGTAGTTACTTTTTTTTCAACAACCATTTTCTCCGGGTCAGTGGTTACCGGTTCTTTGTACATGTTGCTGAATTCTTTTTTGCGACTTGTTTTCTGGTAGTCAACAAACCCGTAAATGCTGGCGCCGATCATTAACGTGGCGCCGACGTAGAAGATTGATTTCATGTTGGTAGTTTTTAAACGTTTAAAAAATAGTTGATGAATGACTTATACGGTAAATGATTTTAAATAATGTTTACTCTGCCTGTATATGATCCATTCTGCAAACAGCATATTGCCGATCACACTTATCCAGAGCGACAGTTCATAATTTTCCAGATGGTCCCAGCCCAGCAGGTAAAAAACAAGGTGGTAAACCCGGAAGGTTACGGCTGTCATAGCCATGGAGTAGCTGCGCATCATCCATATCTTATGCGCCAGCACATTTCTTTTGTGGATGGTGGTCAACCCGTACAGAGTAGTAATAAACCACCAGCCTGCCATGAACATAAACAGCGATCTTTCCCAAAAACTTCCTTTGGCAAAGAAGGACATGTACAGGCCGGTGGGCGCACCTAGGAAAAGCACTACGGCAACATAGATCTTGCCTGAAAAACGATGGATGGCTTTCGACTTTTTCAGGATATATCTGGAAAACTGGATAAGGGCAGCGCCGATGCACAAAGCGCCGGCAGCGATATGGATATAAAAACAGGCATTGTAAAAACTGCTTTTAAAAAGAAAACTCCTTTCTTCTATAAAGCTGAAATCCTTGCTGAAAGAGAAATAGGGAAGCGTATTATAAATAAGGAGTAAACTAAAGCCGGCCACCGGCACCCAGAACAGCATCTGGAATAAGACCTTCGCTGATTTCTGGAAGGTGAGCATTCTTGTGTTTTGCATACAGTTGGGTTGTGATGACGGGGAGATGCTCCGGACAAAAACTCTCCACAACCCGCCGCTGTTACATGTTTGTTAAAGGAATTTGATAGCCTACCTTTGGCTGATGATAGTGATAGATAACATATTAATAAGCGATGATGTGGCGGAAAAGCAGTTTGTCTGCGACCTGAACAAATGTAAGGGCGCCTGCTGCGAGGAAGGTGATGCCGGGGCGCCGCTGGACGAGGCCGAACTGGATGTTATTTTGGAACAGTATGAGAAAATAAAACCGTATCTCACTAATGCAGCCATTGCAGAAATTGAGAAAAAAGGCAAGTATGTTTACAACAAAGAATTTGGCTGGGTCACCCCTACGCTGGACAACGATAAGGAAATTTGTGTGTACGGGTCAAGGGATGAAAAGGGAATTATCAAATGTGCATTTGAGCAGGCTTATTATGAAGGGGTGATTGGCTGGAAAAAACCTATCAGCTGCCATCTTTTTCCCATCATTATTTCCAAAGGGAAAAAAGGAAATCACGACAGGGTAAATTATGAGCCACGGGAAAAATCATGCAACCCGGCCTGTGCACTGGGAAAAAAACTACAGGTGCCGGTGTATGAATTTCTGAAAGAACCATTGACAAGAAAGTACGGAGAAGAATTTTATAATGCACTGGATAGAGCAGCGGGGATGGCAACCGGAAAAAAAGAAAAAGCCGGTCATCAGTAGGCTAACCGCTCTGTGTTCTCTGTGAAAAATACTTTGTGCCCTTTGTGGTAAAAAAATATCATCGTGAAAGAAGCAGCATCAGCATTTATCGCCAAAAGCACCATCAAAGCAGCCGATAAGGAACACCGGCGCAAGATCAATTTTAATATTGGTAAGTATAATGCCGTGGTGCCGCAGGGCAAAGAACAGTTTTCGGACATACACCTCGCAAGGGAAAAAGCCAAGAACATCAAGTGGAAAGCAATAGAAACGCTGGACAAGCAACTGGAAAATTTTGAAGCAGTAATAACAAAACGTGGCGCCAAAGTAATATGGGCCGAGGATGCTCAACAAGCATTGAATGCAATAAAAAAGATCTGCGAGGAGAAAAATTGCAAAACACTGGTGAAGAGCAAGAGCATGGTGACAGAGGAAATCCATCTCAATGATTTCCTGGAGAAAAATGGCATAGAAAGCGTAGAAACAGATTTGGGAGAATACATACAGCAACTGGATGGCGAACCGCCCTATCATATCGTTACTCCTGCCATGCATAAAAGCAAAGAAGATGTAGCCAAACTCTTTGCCGAAAAACTGGGAACAGACCCCAAAGCAACACCACAGCAATTAACATTAGTAGCCAGAAAAGTATTGCGGGAGAAATATATGCAAGCCGAAATAGGAGTAACGGGGGCCAACTTCATCATTGCCGACACAGGTGCCATAGCCATTACAGAAAATGAAGGCAATGCCCGGCTGAGTTGCTCATTTCCTAAAACACATATTGTTATTGCCGGTATAGAAAAGGTTATCCCCTCCATCACTGATCTTGGTTTGTTCTGGCCGCTGCTTGCTACTTTCGGAACCGGGCAAAGAGTGACAGTATATAATACTATTATATCCGGACCAAGACAGGCCAATGAAACAGATGGCCCGGAGGAAATGTATGTGATACTGCTGGACAATGGCCGCACCAATATTTTGGCCAATGCAAAACAACGGGAAAGCCTGTACTGCATCCGTTGCGGCGCTTGCCTGAACGCCTGCCCGGTGTATAAAAATATTGGGGGTCATACATACGCAGCTACTTACAGCGGCCCCATAGGTTCCGTCATCACACCACATTTAAAAGAAATGGGGGAGTGGAAACATCTCAGCTATGCTTCCTCGCTTTGCGGTAATTGTACGGAAGTATGTGCGGTGAAAATTAATCTGCATGAATTGTTGCTGGAGAACCGGCATGAAGCCGTGGAAGAAGGCCATAGCAAATTAAGTGAGCGGATGGCCTGGAAGATGTGGAAACAGGGAATGCTGCGCAGGAAATGGATGAATTTGGCCGGCAGCAAAACAAAGAATTGGGTAGTGAATAAATTGGTTAAAGGCTGGTCGGCGCATCGTGGCAAGATGGAATTCCCCAAAAAAACCTTCAACCAGATGTGGAAGGAGAAATACGGCAAGAGCTGATTATCTTCAAGCTGTGATTGTCTTTGCAAATACAATAACCCGTCGCCTCAGGTATATTGCTGATTTTATCGGGAAAGAAATCACAGGCAAACCTTTTGAGTTAACCACCGACAAACAGCAGTTTCAAAATTATCCGGGGGGCCGTATCAATTATAGCCCGGAAAAGATTGCTGATGATGAAATCCGTATACATCCGCATAATTTATTATTTGAAAAAAACATTCAGTTCCAGTCAACAAATTGCTTTGAGGTAAACGGGTACAAGGCTTTCTTCAAAACCGATGGCGACCCGATAGCTATCGGGTTCTCATTTGACATTTTTGCCGCATCATTTTACTTATTGAGCCGTTATGAAGAATACCTGCCGCACAAAAAAGATATCTATGGCCGCTACGCACATGAAAATTCATTAGCATGCCATGAAGGCTTTTTGAACACGCCATTAATAAATATCTGGATTCAGCATTTGAAGCAGGTATTAATTTCCCAATTTCCCAATTCCACTTTTCCCAATCGCTCATTCACCTTCCTGCCCACTTACGATATTGACGAAGCGTACTCTTACAAACACAAAGGCTGGAGGCGAAGTGCCGGGGCGGCCATCAAAGACCTGTTGCAGGGAAAGTTCAAAAAATTCTCATTCAGAAGAAAAGTGCTGAACAATAAAGCTGACGACCCCTTTGATGCATATGACTGGATGGACAACCTTCACCGGCCGCACAAACCCGATAGCTATCGGGTGAAGCCCCGTTACTTTTTTCATGTTGCCGGTAAAACAGGAAAATATGACAGGAATATTTTACCAACCGAAACAGCCATGCAGAACCTTATCAGGCATCATGCGGACAAGTATGTAGTTGGTGTTCATCCCTCCTGGCAAAGCGGCGATGACCCTTTGCTGATTAAAAAAGAAATTGAAACCATTGAACATATAACAAAAATTAAAATCACTTCGTCCCGCCAGCACTTTATCCGGTTCAGCCTGCCACAAACATACCGTCAACTGATTGAAGCAGGCATTAAGGAAGATTTTTCCATGGGTTATGGCAGCATCAATGGTTTCCGGGCTTCGGTAGCATCGCCGTTTTACTGGTACGACCTGGAAAAAGAGCAAACCACTCATTTATTACTGCACCCTTTCTGCTATATGGAGGCGAATTCTTTCTATGAGCAAAAACAAAATCCTGAACAGGCATTGGAAGAGATGCGTCACTACTGCAATGAAGTAAAAAAAGTAAATGGCACACTCATTACCATCTGGCACAATACATTTTTGGGAACGGATGAAAGATTTAGAGGATGGAGAGAATCCTATAAAAAATTAGTTGATGATATCGCCGGTCAGACGGAGACCGTCAGACCGGGCTAAACACCTTCGGCCTCCGGTTGTTCCACCGGCGGCACTGCCGAACGAAAGGCTTTATTGACAAGATAAACACCCAGCAGCGCCACCAAACCGCTAATGCTGATATACACAGTGATTTTATCACCGAAAAACATCCAGCCGCAAAGCACAGCAACGATCGGGTTTACATAGGCATAAATGGATGCCTGCTCGGTAGGCAAATTTTGCAATGCATACAAATAACAGATAAAAGCAATCAGCGAACCGAATATGATGAGGTACGCAATAGAAGCCCACGATTCCCATGGAATCATGGAAAGTGAAACTGCAGTCCCGTTTGCATGGGTAAATGAGAAAAGACAAATACCTGAAATCAGCATTTGCAATCCCAAACTGAAATAAGGATTGAAATTAGCCGCCTGTTTTTTAGTGTAGATGGTGGCAAAGGCCCATGTCCAGGTGGCAATGAGCGAGAACAATATGCCCAGTTGGAAATCCTTGTTCAGGAAATCATCCAGGTGGTTGGAGAAGATAATGCAGACTCCGCCGAACCCGAGTATCATGCCGGTAATAGCCATCAGCGGCATTTTGTTGCCTTTATTAAACAACCCGATCACTACGATCCATAAGGGAAATATGGCTCCGATAATGGCACCCAGCCCGGCGGTAATATTATATTGGAGGGCCAGTGTACTTAAACCATTACTTACAATAAAGTTCAGGAAGCTGAGTACAAGTACCGGTATCCATTCTTTTCCTTTAGGAAGCGGCACTTTTTTATATAGGAAGAAACCCACATATAATAACCCGGCAATGATCTGCCGCATGCTGGCCATTTGCAGGGCGGGCATTCCCATCACTCCTTGTTTGGATGCCACCCAGGTGGTGCCCCAGAGGATGCAGACCAGTGCAAGACAAAAAATAGCCTTGGCTCTTGCTCCCTTTTTCCGAATAGTGAGTGGATTGAATACCGCTAATTTTTTTAATGTATCAGCAGAGGATTGAAGAAGTGTTTTATGAAAATCAAAAATATTCATCAGTGTTTAAAATGCCGCATCCCGGTTATCACCATTGCCAGTTTATGTTCTTTGCAATATTCTATTGAATCATTGTCACGGATAGAACCACCTGGCTGGATGAAAGCACCGATACCTGCTTCATGCCCGAGCTGAACACAATCATTAAAAGGAAAGAAAGCATCGCTCGCCATCACAGCGCCAGTCAAGTCAAATTTGAATTGCTTTGCTTTTTCAATCGCCTGCCGCAGTGAGTCAATCCGGCTGGTTTGTCCGCAGCCTTTTCCGATAAGCTGTTTGTTTTTTACCAGTGCAATGGCATTGCTCTTTAAATGTTTGCAGATGATATTGGCAAAAACAAGATCTTCTTTTTCGTCTGCAGTTGTTTCCCTGCCACCGGCTTCTTTCCATTCTGCATAATTTCCTTCATCCGTACTTTGAATCAATACTCCGTTCAATAAGGATCGTTGCATTTCAATCTTGTTCCTTGTTCCTTGCACCTTGTTCCTTAAAAGTATTCTGTTCTTCTTTGATTTCAATACTGCCAATGCATCTTCAGTATAGTCCGGAGCAATTAATACTTCAAAGAAAATTTCATTAATGGCATTGGCTGTTGCTTTATCAATCGTTCCGTTACAAACCAGCACACCGCCAAAGGCACTTTCCGGATCTCCTGCCAGCGCAGCATCCCAGCTCTCCTTTACCGTAGAACGTTCGGCAACTCCGCACACATTTGTGTGTTTGATGATAGCAAAGACCTCACCCCCCGACCCCCTCTCCACGGAGTGGAGCGGGGGGGAGACGAACTCCCCGATCAATTGAAAGGCTGCATCAACGTCAACAAGATTATTATACGAAAGCTCCTTGCCATTCAGTTGTTCAAAGATTTCATCAAGATTGCCGAAGAACACTGCTTTTTGATGCGGATTTTCTCCATAGCGCATCACTTTTTCTTCTTTATTATATGGAGTGACTGCAGACAGCTGGTGGAAATAATTGGAAATAGCAGTGTCGTATGCAGTGCAGACATCAAATGCTTTTATAGCAAACATCCTCCGCTGCTCTAAAGTTGTTTCAGCATTTTGTTCCTTCAGTATACTTCCCAGTAAGGAATAATCTTTTTTGTTGGCCACTACCAGCACATCTGCATGGTTTTTTGCAGCGCCACGTATCATGGAAGGGCCACCAATGTCTATCTTTTCAATGATCGCTTTTTCATCGGTTGTTGAAGCGACGGTTTCCTCAAAAGGATACAGATCAACGATCACCAGGTCAATTTCAGGAATATTATACTGCTTCATTTCCTGCACATGGGTTTCATCATCTCTTTTTCCCAATATGCCGCCGAATACAGATGGATGCAGGGTCTTGACCCTGCCGCCCAAAATGGATGGATAAGAAGTCAGGCTTTCAACCGGTATTACTTTTACACCCATCTTTTCAATAAAACTTTGTGTGCCGCCGGTGGAATAGATCGTAATGCCCAGTTCCTGTAATTGTTTAATGATTGGCTCAAGCCCATCTTTGTAAAAAACAGAGATGAGGGCCGACTGAATCTTTTTGTTCATAGATAAATGAAAGTTGAAGGCAAGTTGGTCGTAGAGTCCTCCGTCGCTCAAGCTATGGCGGACGAGGTGGCAAAGATAAGTTACTGCAGGTTCATCACAAAAGCGCCTTTCGTACTTACGTCGTAATAAGGAATATGCAGTGAGTCGCAATCTTTTTTCCAGTAAATACTTTTCCATGAGGGCACAGAGCCATCAAAAACAACCTGTTTAATATCCAGTGCTGTGGTCAGCCTGGCAATATAAATGCGGGGATTCTTAGAAATGACCAACAGGTCAATAACGGGCTTTTTATCCGCTGGAGAATAATTTACTGTTGAATCGATCAGTAAAATATTTTTGTTATGATACCGGATATAATTTCCATCCTGTTGGAAACCTTGTAGCGAATCAGCAGCAGTAATGCGAAAGAGTATCCTGCCGGGCTTCAGGTGAAAATTGCGGGCAAAATCATCCACCAGCAGGTCGCTGTCACCCACGAACAGGTATTTTCTTCCGTCAACAAAATCTATGGCTCTTTTCTGCGATACATTATATACAATGATTTTCTGCTGACTGTTGGCTTCAATAAATGAATACGAACGTAAAGCTGAGAAACCAAACAAAGCCACCAGCCCGATCAGCAATCCTTTTTTTGCTTTCTCCATCAGCCAATAACTGATGCCCGCGGCGAAGATGATAAGCAGCGCTGCCTGCCAGATGCTTACCTGCAAACCATCCAATAACGAGAAACGAAGCAACTCCACTTTCTCAATCCATGTATTCATCAGCCCGATCATCCATGCAAGGAGTTTGCCTGTCACTAATGCAATGGGAGGTATCCAGGCAAAGGCACATAGAAATATTTCTCCCAACAAAATAATGCTTGACAGTGGCACGGCTACAAAATTGGTCAGCATGAAAT
>CAYHPA010000134.1:0-9475 GCA_964358155.1 uncultured Chitinophaga sp. | reverse complement strand
GCGATGGATGCTGCTAATATTTTAAAACCGGCATTGGCCAAAGGAGATTTAAGGGCTGTTGGTGCAACTACATTAAACGAATATCAGAAGTTTTTTGAAAAAGATAAAGCCCTTGAAAGACGCTTTCAGAGAATAATAATTGATGAACCCAATATAGAAGATGCCATCTCCATCCTGCGTGGATTGAAAGACCGGTATGAAACGCACCACCATGTGCGCATCAAGGACGAAGCTATCATTGCAGCGGTGGAATTATCCAGCCGCTACATTACCGATCGTTTTTTACCCGACAAAGCCATTGACCTGATAGATGAAAGCGCTGCCAAACTCCGCCTGGAGATGAATAGTATGCCCGAAGAACTGGATACATTAGAAAGGCAGATACGACAACTGGAAATTGAAAGGGAAGCCATCAAAAGAGAGAATGACGAAACGAAACTGCATGAGCTGAATACCGAGATAGCCAACCTGTCGGTGGAAAGAGATACCTACAAAGCAAAATGGAAACAGGAAAAAGAATTGGTGGAAAAAGTGCAGGCCGGCAAGGAACAGGTAGAGCAGTTGAAGCAGGAAGCGGAGCGGGCCGAAAGGGAAGGCAACTACGGTAAAGTGGCGGAGATACGCTATGGTAAAATAAAGGAACAGGAAAAACTGATTGAAGAACTGACGAAACAAATAGAAGACAGCGGCGAAAAGCGTTTGCTGAAAGAAGAAGTGGACGCCGAAGACATTGCCGAAAGCATTGCCAAAGCCACCGGCATACCGGTAACAAAAATGCTGCAGAGCGATAAAGAAAAATTATTGAAGCTGGAAGATCACCTGCATGAACGAGTGGTGGGACAGGACGAAGCCATCACTGCCGTGGCAGATGCCATAAGAAGAAGCCGTGCAGGATTGCAGGACTCAAAGAAACCGATCGGTTCATTTATTTTTCTTGGAACAACCGGCGTTGGTAAAACCGAACTGGCAAAAGCATTGGCAGAATACCTGTTTGATGATGAAAGCATGATGACGAGGATTGACATGAGTGAGTACCAGGAAAAACATACGGTGAGCCGCCTCGTGGGCGCACCTCCCGGCTATGTGGGTTATGATGAGGGCGGGCAGCTGACAGAATCCGTGCGCCGCAAACCTTACAGTGTGGTTTTATTGGATGAAATAGAAAAAGCACACCCGGATGTTTGGAATGTATTGTTACAGGTTTTGGATGATGGAAGGTTGACCGACAACAAAGGCCGGGTAGTGAATTTTAAGAATACCATCATCATCATGACAAGCAATATCGGCAGCCACCTGATACAGGAGGCATTTGAAAAAGTGAAGGAAAGTAATGTGGAAGAAGTGACGGACAAAGCGAAAGTGGAAGTGATGGCCTTGCTGCGCCAAACGATACGGCCCGAATTTCTGAACAGGGTGGATGAGATCATCATGTTCCGCCCGCTGATGAAGAAGGAGATAAGGGGCATTGTGCAGATACAACTGAACGGGCTGAAGAAATTAGTGGCCGAAAGCGGCATACAATTGCAATTCAGCGATTATGCACTGGAGTTTCTGGCCGAGCAGGGCTTTGACCCGCAGTTTGGTGCAAGGCCGCTGAAGCGATTGATACAAAAAGAAATTGTGAACCAGCTTTCAAAAAGAATACTGGCGGGGGATATTGATAAGGGGAAGCCGGTGTTGGTGGATGTGTTTGGCGAGGCTGTTGTTTTTAGGAATGAGATACCTGAATCACAAAAAGAGGGAAAGAAGAAGTAAATTAGAAGCCATAGTGGGAGTTGGGACTTTTTCTTTAGCTATTTTTATATTAACCTTTGTCTATGACAGAAAAACAAGGAGAACTATTATTTCAAGAGTTAGAGAGAAAAATTTTTGAAATTTACCCTTTTTTTAAATTTGGCGAAAGTCATAGGTCCACAATTGATGGGAATATAAGTAGTCAACAATATGAATTCCTTATTGGCCAAAACGCAATACGAAATTCGGACTATAGTGTTCCAAAACCTGGAAAATTTATTCATTATACTACACTAGATTCTTTTTGCGGAATTATTAATTCTGGAGAACTGCGGCTATTCAATCTGCATAATTTGAATGATCCCTATGAATTCAATCATTTAATAAAGGAGCATGAATTAAGGATTGATCCAAAAATGATTGAATATTTTAAAAAAAGATTATTCGTCAGTTCATTTTGTAGGTATAATGACAATGAGGGGGATGATTTTAATTTGTGGAGACTATACGGTGATAATGGGCTCGGTGTGGGAATTGTTTTTGAAGTGATTAATAGCAGGGAAGATTGGAACTCTTGCTTGCTGGGTAATGTTATATATGATTCTGAGAATGAGTTAAGTCAGAAAATTATAAAAGCAATTTCCCTTACAAATGAGTATATAGGTAAAGGTATAGATCGAATCCCTAAGTTGCTAGCCCAGTTATTATTATATCATAAAAAGAAAATTTGGAGCATAGAGAGAGAGTCTAGACTTAGTGTTTTTTATGACCATAATGGATATAATCAGGAAAGGGATTACAATAATCCAATTTTTCGGGACACTCTTAGGACGGCTATTAAGTCAAATGGTATTGTAAGTTCTTGTATTAGTTTTCCATTGGAAGTAAAGATCAATCAGCAGAAAAATCCGAGCATTGCTAATGACGATTTTGAAAAGATGAAAGAATTTTTGCCAAGACTAAGAATTGAAAAAATAATTTTTGGCTACAGATTTAATGAAAAACTGTTTGAATCAGCTAAAGAGTATTCTATGCATATTTATTCAGCAAAATGGAATGCTTACATTAAGTACGAGAAATCAAGATTATTAGATTAGAAAGTGTATTCACACCGTGGTGCTGTACTGAGCTTGCCGAAGTATCTACGCCAACCACAACTACAGAGGATCGCTTCAGGACTAAAGTCCTTCATCAGTATATTCCATTAACCCCGGCTTTTGCCGAAGGGATGCCTATGGCAAAAGCCGGGGTTATCAGCAGCAGCATCTTCCCGGGCTTTAGCCTTGATTTTTACTTCATTCTTACATCTCATTCGGCCTTCACGCCGTCGTTAGGTGTTGTGTGCTGGCAAAGCAGCATAGCAAGACACCAACGACACGAATAGAGGGAACTATATCCGGCTGTTGGTGAGGCCACAGCACAAGGCAGGGCACAACACCGACAGCGGCGCAAAAGCGTCTATGTCTTTCGCCTTTGCCGGTCTTCCAAAAAATATCACGCCGTCGTTGCGTGTTGTGTGCTGGCAAAGCAGCATAGCAAAACACCAACGACACGAATAGGCAGAGCACAACACACAACAGCGGCGTAAAATCGCAACGACAGATAACCACTTCGGGACTAAAGTCCTTCATCAGTGTATTCATTTAACCCCGGCTTTTCCCGAAGGGATGCCTATGGCAAAAACCGGGGTTAGCAGCAGCAGCATCTTCACAGCTTTAGCCCTGACTAAATTTTGTTATTTTAGCGCAATACTAATAAACTAAGCATGAAAAAATCAGTTATCATCCTGCTTCTTGCAAGCTTCTATGCTGTTTCCTCGCTTGCACAAGGCAAGTTATTAGCAAAAGAAGGGCAGGCCATACCGGATAGTTTTGGAAAGAAGAAAACAACCATGCTTGTTTTTAATACCGGTAATTTCCAGGTCAATAACTGCCTTGAAAAAACTTTTGAAAAATATTATACCGGCAATTACCTCATCATTGATGAAATGCAAGAGGGTGCCAAAAGGTACAGTGATACGGCAAAGTACAGGTATGCCTTTATTACTTATGTTGACAACCAGGCAGGGAAGTGGGTAAGGGGTCAGGGCACAGGTTTTGAGCGGCAGGGGCCAAGCAGTAATTATTCTTACGGAGTAATAGACAGGGCCACATCGAAAGAGTATCGTATTTCATTTTTTGGCGGCGCTTACAAAGGATTGATGGAAGCCTATGTAAAAAAACTGGAGGAAGAAAGAAAGAAGAACGAACTATAGCGCACCAGGCCATCATTGCTGTCTTCATCAACCGCAACGACAGACAACCTTTCAGGACTAAAGTCCTTCATCAGTATATTCCATTAACCCCGGCTTTTCCCCAAGGGATGCCTATGGCAAAAGCGGGGGTTAGCAGAAGCAGCATCTTCCGGTGCTTTAGCCTTGATTTTTACTTCATTCTTACATCTCATTCGGCCTTTGCTGCTTTTCCCAAAAAAATCGCCATTCGATATTATAGGGATTCACTAACTTAAGTGGGCCTATCATGAAAAAATTTTTTGCCACTTCAGATTTGTTTGTGGTTACTGCCATTATAATTGTCAGTTTCATTACTCCTGCGGTTTGGGGGCAAGTGAACCCGGTTTATATCCCACCCGGCTGTATTGGCAAAGCCATCAGCAAAATGTCCCGTACCGAGATGCTTGCACAAACTTTAACGGATACAAAACCAAATCCACCCGTTACTCAAAGTGACCAACTAAAATTATTCAATGAGCTGGCAAAGATTATTAGTGAAGTTTACCTGTATCCCGATTTCAGGGGTCTTAGCTGGCCTGACACAATTGCCAAATTCCGGCGCAAAGAGGAAGCTGGTCTTGAAACAGAAAAATTCTACGCAATGATGAGAGAGTTCATCAGCAGGCTGGGTGATAAACATTCTTCATTTGAATCGCCGGTAAAGGTTGCGGCAATGGAAGCACAGTTGAAGGGCCAGAATAGTTTTGTTGGCATAGGCGCACTTTTTCAACTCATGGCTAAATCAAAACAGGTCACCATCCTGGCAGTTATGCCCGGTTCACCGGCAGAGCACAGTGGCTTACGTCAACACGACATTGTATTGGAGGTAGATAGCTTACCATTAGTAAAAAATGATACGGCATATCCATACACAAGGGGACGGGAATGTACAATGGCAACTCTCACTGTGAAATCCCCCGGGAAAGAGCCACGCAAAGTAACAGTGATCCGTGCCGGGGTCACGGCACCAATGCCAGTGTATGCCAGGCTTGTTCCCAGCACAGATGGCCGCCGTATCGGCTACATCTTTCTGCCTACATTTCTTGATCTCACAATTCCTGAGCAAGTTAAAAAGGCGCTTGAAGATTTTGGGCCACTTGATGGATTGATCCTCGATAATAGAATGAATGGTGGAGGATCAGGCAAGGTTCTTAGTTCGCTACTTAGCTATTTCACCTCCGGTACAATGGGGCACTTCGTCAGTCGCACAAGTCAACGGCCTCTTGATATTGTTGCAGCCCCGGTTAAGAATTCGCAGGAAGTGCCATTGGTGATACTGGTTAGTAACAATACGGTCAGCTATGGTGAAGTGTTTGCCGGTGCATTGCAGGATATTGGCCGTGCCAAAATAGTGGGACAAACCACTTCCGGCCGTGTTGAAACACTGCGAGGTTATGATTTATCAGACGGGTCGAGAGTATGGATCGCCAATGAACGTTTCGATCCGGTAAAATCCCATACCAGCTGGCAGGGTCGTGGTGTTCGGCCCGATGCCGAAGTTTTTGCGGAATGGGATGAGTTCAATTTTGAAAACGATCCGGCTTTGGTAGTTGCACTTAAACTGCTTACACCACACTAATGGGTGTCATGCCGTTGTTACTCATATCATGCATAGATAAGTATGCTGTCTCCCGTATTCTGGCGCTGATTATTTTGTTCCGGTAAAAGCAATGCTGTCAGCCGGCTGCTGTTCCTGTCGTTTTGCAATGTATGTTGCTACTGCTTCAATATGTTCTTCCATTTCAGTTTTGGTCATAGTCAAGGGGCCACCATGTCCTTCGAAGTGATAATGAACAGCGATGAATTTTTTTACATGACTTCTCGTTTCTGTTGGCAGATACTGCTGCAAAGTCCAGTAGTCTTTGCTGCCTGATCTTTTAATGGCTTTTTTCATCCAGCCCGGGCCGCAGTTATAAGCTGCAACAACAAGTAACCAGTCGTCATAATCCGCATACATATCCTTCATCAGTTTTGCAGCAGCGGCAGTGCTCTTTGCGTAGTTCAACCGCTCATCGTTGCGTCCTGTTTTCAGGCCATATTGTTGTGCAGCTTTCGGCATCAGCGCCCATGGGCCGATAGCGCCGGTACGGGAGACAGGGTTTTTTTGCATGCCCGATTCAATAAAAGCAAGGTACACTAACTCAGCTGGCACTTCATTCTCCCGGAGTATGGAATCAATCAGTATAAAACGGGATTCAGTTTTTGCCTTCGCCATATCAAGAAATTTCCCGTTTTTGCTGTTGTATTTTTTTACAAATTCTTCTACGCTTTTATGCAGCTGCAGCTTTGGTGCATGTTCCAGTTCTTCTTTAGCAGTGAAGGGAATGCAGGTGCAGATGCCGTTGGAATCAAACTGGTGCAGCGGTGCCTTTTCTGAAACAGCTGATCCGGCATCCATTTTTTTCAAAACAGATATCTTTCCGGATGCTGCGGCCACGAGAACCAAACACCCGATCACAAAACCTGCCTTATATAATTTCCTGTTTAACATGCTGTCATTTTAAATCAATACAATTCCCCTACAGGACCTGGATTTTATGAAAAATGTTTTACTGAAATGCCTGAAAAATCAGAACAAATAATGTTCTGCGGTACGGAAGGGTTACGGTTATTTCAAGATGCGGGGCATTGCGTTATCAAAACTTGCGCAAAGGTAGATAGCATATCCCGGCTGATGCTACTGTTTGTGTTAATAGTTATTAACTGACAGGTTAATTGCATGAAACTCATTGGAAAAATTTTAGATTCCTGCAAAAAAGTCAGTGAGATGCGGAATTGTGCAATGTTTTTATCAATGAGTTATGCTATAGCAATGATTTCGCATAAATCAGAATAGCTGTAACTTCATCTGCAAAACTGCTCATGATGAAAAAGCTGATAGGCCTTACAATTGCCATTGTTATTCTTTCTTCCGCACAGGCGCAAAACTGCCCCGGCATCATGGTTCAATCCCCTTTTTATGAAATACCAGAAGGAGATACACTGGTATTCGTTGCAGCCACCAAAGGTGCTGACCCAAGGCTTGCACTTACATACAACTGGGCCATCAGCGCCGGAACGATCATTTCCGGGCAGGGTACTGCAAAGATCATGGTGAATACCGGAGGGCTTGCCGGTATGTTTGTAACCGCCACAGTGGAACTTGGCGGCCTGCCGGCCAAATGTGCATCCACCGCTTCTTCTTCCATAGAGGTGCTGCCTGCTGCACAATTAGTAGTGTCAGGAACTTTCACCAACGGACAGGAGCTTAAAAATGCGGTGCAGAAATTTATTGCGGCTACGGCATTCAAGGATACTGCCAATGCAGGCACTGCATTTATCTATTTATATAAAAACGCTGCAACAACAGAGTCAGCCTTTAAAATTTTTCAGGATGCTATCATTGGCGCTTTTGAGTACAATAAGGTATTACCGCATCAGTACCTGATTGTGGATGGAGGCAAAAAAAGACTGACATCTTATGAGTTCTACCTGTTGCTACCCGGTGGTAAAGAACCGAAGCCTTCCAATTAAATTTTTCAGCCGAGGCTTAGGATGAGCCAATATTGTTTCAGGGCTAAAATCCTTATCGGGATAAATAACCTACCTTCGCCTCACCCAAAGCAGCATTTATCCCCGGGCTTTGGTCATTTCTCATATCATTGCGGGCATTTATCACTTAAAACAATTACTACATGGGCGAAACATGGAACAAGAAAGAACGGCAGAAGAAAAAGATGAAAGAGAAGATGGACAAAGCCGAAAAGATGAAGGAAAGAAAAGAAAATGCTTCCAAGGGCAAAAGCCTGGACAGCATGATGGCCTATGTAGATGAGAACGGAAATATTTCCGATACACCTCCGGATCCCCGCAAAAGAAAAGAATTTAAACTGGAAGATATTGAAATTGGCGTGCCGGAATATGTGCCGCCAACAGAAGCCGAACTGACCCACAGCGGCAAGGTTACTTTCTTCAACCACGAAAAAGGTTTTGGTTTTATCAAAGACCTGCTAACACAGCAAAGCATTTTTGTGCATATCAACAACCTGTCAGCGCCGGTAAATGAAAATGATAAAGTGACCTTTGAGATCGGTCACGGACCCAAAGGGCCAATGGCAGTGAATGTAAAACTGGCTTAGTAAGTTTTTTGCATCACTCCTGTCTGAACTCCTGACAGTTGTTTTTCCAAAAAAAATGGATGATTATTTATCGTCTGAAAGACGGGTAAAAGACATACCGTTGAAAATGCGGCTCAGGTTCTGGTCGCCGGTCTTTTTCCATTCTTCAAAATTGCGGCTGTTAACAGCCCTCCACAGGTTCTTTGATTTCAGTTCCCTGAAATCAGCCAGCTCAATGAATACGCCGGATACAGACTGCCGGTCTTTAAAATGTATGTTGATAGGATTCTCTTTGCGGGATTTGGCATCTATGTATTTTTCTATCTGCTCGTTTGTCATGCTTAAAAAGATTATGGGAAAAAATGCTTGAGAAGAATGCAGGTGTAAAGGAAATAAGCAACAGAAATAAATTCAATTACAAGAGCAGTAAAACTCAATTTAACCCGGCGAAGATAGGCTTTTTTGCCCGGCCGGGGACATCTAATTTCATCGTGTTGTCAGCTGTCTTATTTTGCTAATGTCTGTAACTCTGTATTTTCCAGCGTATCTTTTTCATAGCCATTCTTTGCCAGCTGCAGTAATGCTTTGCCTAACACATCGCTCCAGATAATTTTAGATGGTGCCAGCCATTCGACCAGTGGAAATAAAGGATAAACCAATTTATAAGCTAACGGCGCCCTTTTGTTTTTATGCCTTGGCCTCACCGCATCGGGCCGGGCAATGATAATGTCGGGCAGGCCCGATTGCAACAGTGCATTTTCTGCTTTTCCTTTTAAACGTTTGAACAAGGTGCGGCTCTTTTCCGTTCTGTCCGCACCATCACCACTTACAAATACAAAGCGGATGGATGGTTTTACCTGTTTGCAAAAATCAATGCAGGCTTTGGTATAATCGTAAGTGATGGCCTCATATTGTTTTTTGCTTACCTGTGTTTGCGAAATGCCGAGGCACCAGATCAGTGCATGCGCTTTACTGAAATACTCAGCAAGACCTGAATAGTTTGTAAAGTCTTTGTGTAATACCACCGTTATTTTAGGGTGTTGTATTTCCGGCTGGCTGCGCAGCAGTAGTATCAGTTCGTCAATTTCATCATCGGCGATGGCTGCCCTCACTACTTCGCTGCCGATAAGTCCGGTGCCGCCTGTAACAATAACTTTCATCCGACTAAGTTACTGATTGCTGCTATTCGCAGGAGAAGGCTCTGTCTTATGTACATTTTACTGCCTGAAAAAAACTGTACTGCCATCAGCAGTACAGTTTTCAAAGAGTCAGAGTAAGGGGATCAGTACAATTTGTTAATGACCATGTTTTCTGTCTGGCGTGACTGGCGGTTTACCTTATACACTACGGACTTGTTTGTTTTTTTGCAAAA
>CAYHPA010000133.1:0-9487 GCA_964358155.1 uncultured Chitinophaga sp. | reverse complement strand
GTAGTATTTTTTATTTTTTCAAGCAACGGCATATGGATAAATTTACGTTCCCAAACAAAAAAGGTATGCAAGTGGTTAAAAAGCTCTGGTTATTCCTGCTGGCTTCAGCAGTGTTTGCTCCGGCAGCATGGTCGCAGATCAATGTGGAGCAGGCCATGCCGGTGGACCCAAAAGTGAAGATTGGCCGCCTATCCAATGGCCTTACCTACTATATCCGCCATAATAGTCTGCCGGAAAAAAGAGTGGAACTGCGATTGGTAGTCAATACCGGCTCGGTAATGGAAGACGATGACCAGCTGGGCCTCGCTCACTTCATGGAACACATGAATTTTAACGGCACCAAACATTTTCCCAAGAATGAACTGGTAAGCTATCTGCAGAGCATCGGCGTGCAGTTTGGCGCCGACCTGAACGCTTACACCGGTTTTGATGAAACTGTTTATATACTGCCCGTACCAACAGACAAACCCGGTTTGCTGGACAAAGGTTTGGGAATACTGAAAGACTGGGCACATGAAGCTTCGCTTGATTCATTGGAAATAGAAAAAGAAAGAGGGGTGGTGATTGAAGAGTGGAGGTTGAGCCGCGGGGCTGATGAAAGAATGATGAAACAAACATTGCCGGTGCAGTACATGGGTTCAAAATATGCTGATCGCCTGCCTATCGGCACCAAAGAAAGTTTGGATCATTTTACCCATGCCGCATTGAAAAGATTTTATAAAGACTGGTACCGCCCCGACATGCAGGCGGTGGTGATAGTAGGTGATATTGACGTGAATGATATGGAGCAAAAGATCAAAGACCTGTTCGGGAGCATACCCGCTTCATCCAGTCCCAGAAAAAGAGAATCGTTTCCGGTTCCTGACCATGCAGAAACATTATCGGTAGTAGCCAAAGACAAAGAGACCGCCTTCCCTTCTGTGGAAATACTATTTAAAAAAGATCTGCTGCCACAAACCAGCATCGGCGACTATTGCCGCTACATGAATACCCGCCTGTTTACCGGCATGCTCAATAGCCGCCTTCGTGAAATAACACTGAAATCCAACCCGCCTTTTGTTGGCGCCGGCTCTTTTTATGGCAACAGCTATGCAAGAAGTAAAGACGCTTACCAGCTGGCAGCCAACACCAGTGATACCGGCATGGCCCGCTCCCTGAAAGCATTGACCGAAGAAAATAAAAGAGTGCTGCTATTCGGTTTTACACAAAGCGAATTTGACCTGCAGAAAAAACAAATGCAGAGTTTTTATGACCGCATTTTCAGTGAAAGGGAAAAAGAAGAATCTTACAAATATGTGGATGAGTATGTCAATAATTTCCTCATCAACGAACCCATACCGGGCATTGAATGGGAATATGATTTTGTAAAACAATATTTGTCCTCGGTAAAGCTGGAAGAGGTAAACAAGCTGGCTGCACAGTGGATCACCAAAAACAATATGGTGGTTACGCTGAATGCACCCGATAAAGAAGGCGTAAAAATTCCGACTGACGAGGAAGTAAAAAGCATACTCGCTGCTGTAGATGTGGCGGCCATTGAGCCTTACAAAGAAAAAATACTCGCCAAAGACCTGATGGATGCCGGAAAACTAAAACCTGGAAAAATTACCATTGCAAAGACCGATGAAGAACTGCAAACCACTACCATCAAATTATCCAACGGGGCAACGGTGATACTGAAACAAACCAATTTTAAAAACGATGAAATTCTTTTCAGGGCATTCAGCAAAGGAGGACATTCACTTGTAAAAGATGCCGATTACTATTCAGCCAGCAATGCTGCCGCCATAGTGGGCCAGAGTGGTGTTGGCAATTTTTCCGCCACCGACCTCAGCAATATGCTAAAAGGCAAGAGCACTAATCTTTCAGCAAGCATCAGTTTGTACAGCGAAGGATTAAATGGCAATACCATTCCGAAAGAAACGGAAACCTTGCTGCAATTGGTGCATCTCTATTTTACTTCTCCGCGGAAAGACAAGGATGCCTTTGAATCATTTAAGACAAGGCAAAAACAATTGTATGCCAATGTAGCCGCCAATCCCCAGATATATTTCAGCGGTGAGTTTCAGAAACTGATGACACAAAATCATCCCCGTGCAGGTGGTTTGCCAAAGCCGGAAGACTTTGACAAAATCAACCTTGACAGAAGTATCCAGATTTATAAAGAACGTTTTGCCAATGCAGGTGATTTTACTTTCCTGTTTGTCGGCTCTTTTGATGAAGAAAAAATAAAGCCCTTGCTGGAAAAATATATCGGCAGCCTGCCATCCGCTACAGCAAAAGAGAATTTTAAAGACCTGGGCATTCGTCCGCCTGCCGTCAAAGTAGATAAATCAATCACTAAGGGCGCCGAACCGCAAAGCCAGGTGAACATTGTCTTTACCGGCCCGGCAGTGTATAATGAAAAAGATGCTTATGCATTGCGTAGCCTTGGAGAAGTAATGAGTATAAAACTGGTAGAACAACTAAGGGAGGAAAAAGGCGGCGTGTATGGCGTGTCTGCTTCCGGCGATATCCGCAAAATACCTTTCAGCTATTCAACTTTTAGCATTTCATTTCCCTGCGCTCCGGAAAATGCTGACACCCTCAGCAAAGCAGCTATTGATGAGCTGAAAAAAATAATAAAAGACGGCGTAAGCGCTGAAGACCTGGAAAAAATAAAAGAACAGCAAAAAAGAAAACTGGAAGTGGACATCAAACAAAACCAGTTCTGGATGAGCGGCCTCTATGATGCCTATTATCTTGGCAATAATCCATCGGGATTACTAACAAAGCAAAAGCAAACGGAAACCCTGACTTCAAAAATGATACAGGATGCTGCCAAAAAATATATCAACCTGAATAAATACATCAGGGTGATGCTGCAGCCGGAGGAAAAGAAACTAAAGCCATTCTAACAATCGCCGCAGAGACGCAAAGACCCGGAGTTTTCTTAATAAAAAAAATTACTCAGCGCCTCCCCGTCTCTGCGGTTTATAATATCATACCAGCCATGAAGTTTCTCAAGCCGTTTTTCTTTTTCCTGCTTTCGGTGTTGGTGGTGGTGATTGTGCTCTCCATGCTGATGCCCACCAGCCAGAAGGTGGAAAAATCTGTGACCATCAATGCTCCTGCTGCAATTATTTATCAGCAATTGATCAAACTGGAGAACTTCAATAAGTATTCTGTCTGGAGCCAGAGTGATTCATCGGCAAAATATACACTCAGCGGAACGGATGGCACCGTTGGCGCCAATTCATCATGGACCGGTGACCCCAATATTTCCGGCGCTGGTAAAATTGAAATCGTTTCGCTGGAAGAAAATAAAAAAGTGGCGCATCATCTTAGCTTCACTAAGCCAAAAAAAGGGAGCGCCGGATCTGTTTTTACACTAATCGAAACAAGTGGCGGCAGCACCGTTGTTACCTGGAACTTCAAACTCGCCACCCCAAGACCCTGGAATATTTTTAATCTCTTCTTCAGCCTTGATAAAAAGATGGGGAAGGATTTTGAAGACGGTCTCTCCATTATGAAAAAAGCTATTGAAGCTACTACCGGAACTACTGATGCAAAAGCCTATGATGTGCAGCCGATGAATTTTCCGGCTACCAGCTTTGCCATCGTAAGGCAGCAGGTAAAATGGGCTGATCTGCTTTCGTTTTTTGCAGAGCATCTGCCCATCGTTTACCAGGAGGCGCAAAACATCAATGCATCACCCGGCACAGCAACAGGCTTGATCTATGGCTGGGACGAAAAGGCACAGCAGGCGGATATTGCAGCGGCCGTTCCTGTTGCTTCAGGAACAAAAATCAACAGTCCGATTGTTCAGTCGGTAACTATTCCTGCATCTAAAGCTGTGTTTGTAAATTTCTATGGCGCATATGATAAACTTCCCGGCGCCTACAGCAGCATCCGTCAATATCTTTCTGAAAATAAACTGAAAGAGAAATTTCCTTCCATTGAGCAATACATTGCCGGGCCCGGCAATGAAAAGGATACGGCTAAATGGGTTACTAAAATTGTATTCCTTGTAGAATAATCATTCGCCGCCATTCATACAAAGTTTTTTGCCACCCGTTGCTTTATCAGTAAGTTTAGCATCCAAAACAATACTGCAATGAGAAAACACTTTCTGCTCACATCTGTCATTTTCTTTTTCCTTGCTTCATCAGCCCAAAAAGTTACACTGGATCAGTTTAAAAACTGGAAACCCCGCAATATCGGCCCGGCCGGTATGAGCGGACGCATCACCGCTATTGATGCGGTAGTTGCTAACCCTAATATCATTTATGTGGGTGCGGCATCAGGTGGTGTATGGAAAACCGAGAACAGCGGTCATACCTGGGCGCCTGTTTTTGACGATCAGCCATTGCAGAACATCGGCTCCATCGCCATTCAGCAAAGCAATCCCAATATTGTGTGGGTAGGAACCGGCGAAGGCAATCCCCGTAATTCACTCAACCTTGGCGCCGGAATTTTTAAAAGCATGGATGCCGGCAAAACATGGAAACGGATGGGACTTGAAAAAACTATTTGTATCCATCGTGTGGTGATTGACCCTGTGAACCCCAATACTGTTTATGCAGCAGCGATCGGCAATCCTTATGCAGAACACAATGATCGTGGTGTTTTTAAATCAACCGATGGCGGTGAAACATGGAATAAGATTCTCTATGTGAACGATACTACCGGCTGTGCCGATCTGGTGATGGATCCTTCCAATCCCAATAAACTGATTGCTGCCATGTGGCAGTTCAAAAGAACTCCGTGGAATTTAAAAAGCGGTGGCGTGGGCAGCGGTTTATACATTACTGTTGATGGCGGAAAGAACTGGAAGAAACTTGCAAAAGAAGATGGCCTGCCTGACGGGCAACTCGGAAGGATCGGTGTGGCCTTTGCCCGCAGTATGCCCAGCCGTGTGTATGCAAAAGTGGAAGCCACTAAAAACGGTTTATACAAAAGTGATGACGGCGGTTTTAAATGGACACTCGTGAACAGCAATGCCGCTGAAATTACAGACCGTCCTTTTTACTACCAGGAAATTTATGTTGACCCAAAAAACGAGAATCGTATTTACGATGTGCACTCCACCATCACTTTCAGTGAAGATGGTGGAAAATCGTTCAGTACAATGATACCGTATTCCGGCATTCACCCCGACCACCATGCCTGGTGGATCAATCCAAACGATCCCAATCATATCATTGAAGGCAATGACGGCGGTATCGGCATATCAAGAGACCGGGGAAAGAACTGGATATTTGATGAAAAACTTCCTGCCGGTCAATTCTATCATGTGAACGTTGACAACGAGCTTCCTTACAATGTAATGGGCGGCATGCAGGATAATGGAAGCTGGCATGGCCCTGCCTACACCTGGACCAATGGAGGTATCCGCAATTATTACTGGAGCAATATTGGAGGAGGCGATGGATTTGATGTAATGCCTGATGCAGAAGATGCCAGCTGGGTATATAGCATGAGCCAGGGAGGAAATGTGAGCAGGAGAAACTGGAAGACCGGTGAAAGCTGGTTCATCAAACCTCCTTCTTTAAATCCAAAATTGGTATTGCGCTGGAACTGGAACTCGGCCCTTGCACAGGATCCCTTTGACAAAAAAACTATTTATTATGGCAGCCAGTTCCTGCACAAAAGTGTAAATAAAGGTGTGAGCTGGGAAACCATTTCCCCCGATCTTACTACCAATGATTCAGTAAAAATAAAAGCATACCAGAACACCGGCGGATTAACGCTGGACATTACCGGCGCAGAAACACATTGCACTATTCTTGCTATTGCACCTTCCACCAAAGAGCAGGGTACCATCTGGATAGGAACTGATGATGGTAATGTGCAACTGACAAGAGATGGGGGAAAAACATGGACCAGCTTCCGCGGAAAAATTCCTGGTTTGCCATTGGGCTGCTGGATACCGCAGGTCATTGCTTCACGTCACAATGCAGGTGAAGCGTTCGTGGTGGCTAATGATTATCGCCGTGGTGATTTCAAACCTTATATTTTCCGCACCAAAGATTATGGCGCCACATGGACAAGAATGGTTGACGAAAACAAAGCCAAAGGATATGCATTGTGCATGATACAGGACCCTGTTGAGCCCAACCTCATTTTTGCAGGAACAGAAAATGGATTATGGGTAAGTGTTGACAATGGCGCCTCTTTTGAACAGTGGAAAAATGGTTATCCCTCTGTTTCCACTTACGACCTTGCCATACAGGAAAAAGAAGCGGACCTGGTCATTGGCACATTTGGCAGGGCTTTATGGATACTGGATGATATCCGGCCATTGAGAAAAGTGGCGGCCAACAATGGTAAAAGCATCAGCGGCAATATTACTGTCTTTGCTGCTCCGGATGCTTACCAGGCACAATACAAAGCCGCGAATGGTTATGAGTGGAGCACCTACGGCTTGTATGATGCGGAGAATCGCCGCCGTGGCGCTGAAGTTTCTTTCTTTATTAATAAACCCAAGATGCCTGCAGATACTGCAGCCAGGCAGCCACAACCTGCTGCGGCAACAGAACAACCTGCCGCACCTGCATTTGGCGGGGCTGGTGGAAGAGGTGGCGGCGCAAGATTTGGCGCTGGTACAGGTTCCGGTCGTGGCGATAGTGCCATGGTCAGGCTTTACAACAGCAATAATGAATTGATAAGGACATTGAGATGGAGTATTGATACCGGTTTCAACAGGCAGTATTGGGGAACGGAAGAAAAAGGATTCCGCCAGCCCGGCTCAGCTAAACCGCAACCCGGAGCACCGGAGCCGGGAGGCTTTCCGGTATTACCCGGCACATATAAGTTAGTAGTAACTTATGCAAGAGCATCTGATTCAACAATGATAACAGTAAAAGATGACCCAAGGCTCGGCAACAGGAATGATATTAAACTGGCACAGCGTACAATGATTTCCCGGTTAAGAAAAGGAGCTGATAAGCTTACAGAGGGAATGGACCGGCTGACAGAGGCCGAAGAAGTTTGTACGAAAATAGAAGGACAATTGAAAGGCGTGGAAGGAAAAGAAACCGATTCGCTGAGAAGGACAACTGCAAAAATGAAAAATGAAATAAAATCCATCCGGGAATTCATCAGCGGTAAATCATCTGAGCTGCAGGGTATCTCCCGAAGTCCTTTCCAGGTAACGGTGATGACCCAGTTGCAGCTTGCTCAGCAAAATATCCTCAGCAAAATGGTAGTGCCGGGACAGCAGGAAGAAACACTATTGACCAATGCTGAAAAAGCAGCTGCTGATGCGGTGCAGAAGATCAATAATTTTTTTGATGGAAAATGGAAGGACTATCGGACACAGGTGGAAGGAACGAAAGTGAATTTGTTTAAAGACTATAAAGCTTTGTAATAAAATTTTTGAACCACATAGGCACAATAGAAACATAGAAATTCACATAGAAATGTATTACTATGTGTCGACCTATGTACCTATGATTCTATGTGGTTCAATTCTTAACTCTTTTTACTATGATGAAAATGAACATCGGAATATGGATAGGCATTATCGGCGGCATCATCGGTTTGTTGGTAGGTGTAGGCGCTGTGGTAGCCACAGGCGGTAAATCGGGTATCTGGATGGGCCTGGGCATGCTGGTAATTTTCGGCGGTATGTTTTATTTATTCTGGCGCCTTTTTTTCAAACCAATGCTCAATACATCCCGCTTGCAAAAAACAGGATTACCCGGAACTGCAAAAATTCTGGAAGTAAAAGACACCGGCGTTACCATCAATAACAACCCGCAAGTAAAACTGGTATTGGAAGTGAAAAACAGTTTTGGACAGAAATACAACACACAATGCCGTGTGCTGGTATCAAGGATAAACCCCAATGCCTATATGCCGGGCATGGAAGTTCCGGTAAAGATTGACCCAAAGAATGAGCAGAATGTAGTTATTGATTTTACTGGTGGCAGGCAAACAGCATCAGCTTTTTCCCAGCCGGATGGAGGGGCTATAAAAGCCGAACTGGAGCAATTGCAAAAAGATAATGATGAATTGCTGCGAACCGGAAAGCCGGCAAGAGCTATAGTAAAAAAATATACCTGGCTTGGTGCTTATGTCAATGGCAATAATCCTTATGTGGAATTGGAGGTTGAGGTGCTGCCGGAAAGTTCTTCCTCCTTCAGCGGCAAAGCCAAAGGAGTAATTGGCGAGGCCGCTGTCAGTAAATTTCAACCTGGCGAAGAAATATTTGTAAAGTATGATCTGTATGATAACAGTAAAGTGGTGATTGAGCATTCGTGATATGGATTTTAAAAAACCTATTGCTTCAGCATCCGGTATAAAAAAGTTACCAGCGGTGGTCGCAAAGAGAACTGGATCATCGGCCTGAAAGAAATAATTCAATAAGTTGGTTAAAAAAGAGTCCTGCAAATCTAAATTTTTATTTTAAATTTGCAGGGTATGATAAACCGGCAACTTGAACAGCAACTGACCAAAACCTTCCGCCTCTTTCCGGCCCTGGCCATCCTGGGGCCAAGACAGGCGGGTAAAACCACCATTGCCAAAAGCCTGGTAAAAGGGTTAAAAAAGAAAAGCATTTACCTGGATATGGAAAACCCGGATGACAGGTTCCTGCTGCAAAATCCCGTTCCTTATTTTAACCAGCATAAAAATGATTGCATCATTATAGATGAAGTGCAGAGAATACCTGAATTATTTCCGGTGCTGCGTTCAGTAATTGACAGCCATCGTAAACCAGGTCGTTTTTTGCTGTTAGGCTCCGCCTCTCTGGACCTGCTCGCCAAAAGCTCCGAAACACTGGCCGGTCGGATTTATTATCATGAGCTGTCCCCATTCATACTTAATGAAGTTGCTGACAAATACAACACGGAAAGACTGTTGCTGCGGGGTGGTTTTCCTATCCCTTTTCTTACCCGCCGTGCAGAAGATGCAAGGCTCTGGCAACAATCCTTTCTTACTACTTATATAGAAAGGGAATTGCCAGCCCTGGGACTCAGTGTCTCGCCACAATTGGTACAACGTCTTTTTCAGATGCTGGCACACCTGCATGGATCAATTATCAACTATAGCCAACTGGCCACTGCATTGGGTGTTAGTTCGCCCACCATCCATAAAACAATTGATTACCTTGAAAATGCATTTTTAATAAGAAGACTTTCTCCCTGGTTTACCAATGCAAAAAAAAGAATTGTAAAAAGCCCTAAAGTATATATCAGGGATACCGGAATACTTTTAAACCTGCTGAAGCTTTATACTATGCATGACCTGCTCGGTCATCCTCAATGTGGCGCTGTGTGGGAAGGTTTTGTGCTGGAACAAAGTATTATTCAATTGGGTAAAAAGTATGACTATTATTTTTACCGTACACAAGATGGTACAGAGGCTGACCTGGTGCTGGTAAAAGCAGGAAAGCCTTTTGCTGTGGCAGAATCCAAATTCAACAATGCACCTGCATTAACTGCAGGTACTTATAATGCCATTCATGATTTACAAACCAGGCATAATTATATAATAACCCCAC
>CAYHPA010000132.1:0-9542 GCA_964358155.1 uncultured Chitinophaga sp. | reverse complement strand
GTATGAAACCTACCTGCCTATGCTGAGGGAAAAATTCGGGACTATAGAAAAAGAAGAGATTTTGCAACGGGTGGCGGCGTTGGAGTTTGACAGGTTCCTGAAATATTATGAAAATGCTGCCGATCTGAATATGCGGGGCGATGACAGGAGAACTGACCGCAGAGGTGAAGCGAGAGAAAGGCCATCAAGAGATCGTGACAGGGACACCGGTGGCAGAAGCTTTGGTGGCGGTGGAAATTACCAGAGGCTGTTTGTGAACCTGGGCACCAAAGATGGTTTTTACAAAGCCAGCTTTTTACAATTCATCCTCGATATGAGTGATCTGAAAAAAGATGTGCTGGGTAAAATTGATATGAAAGAAATGACAAGCTGGATAGAAATTGAACCATCAGCCGGCAGAAAGATGATAAAAGCGATAGATGGTAAGAATTACAGGGGCCGTAAGATCAGGATGAACGACGCTAATACCGGCGGCGGCAGAAAATAATTGATAAACTAGTTGGATTTCACAGGCTGAAAAGTTAGATTTGTTACATGACGTTCACAAAGGCATACTGGAGCTATTATTATTACTACTTCTTTACAAAGAGGCGGGTATGCTTTTGTTGACATTAAATAAGAACAACTAAAAATCAACATAAAGAGTCCCCCGCCGCTGGCGGGGGATTCTTGTTTTAAAGACATGAAAACAAGTAAAAGACTGAAAGGTATTGGGGAGTACTATTTTTCTCAAAAGTTGAGAGAGATAGAAGAGCTAAACAAAGCCGGAAAAAATATCATCAACCTTGGTATCGGTAGCCCGGATATGCCGCCGCATCCCGATGTGATAAAGCTGTTGCAGGAAGAATCAGCGAAACCAAACGTACATGCTTATCAATCTTACAAAGGGTCTCCCGTTTTAAGAAAAGCAATAAGTGAATGGTATAAGAAGTGGTATGATGTTGAATTAAATGCTGACTCAGAAATATTGCCCTTGATCGGCAGCAAAGAAGGCATCATGCATATCTGCATGACCTATCTGAATAAGGGAGATGAAGTGCTGGTTCCCAACCCAGGTTATCCGACATATAGCAGCGCTATTAAGCTGGCAGGCGGTAAATGTGTGGAGTATAAACTGAGGGAAAAAAATAATTACGAACCGGATTTTGACAGTCTGAAAAGGGAAAACCTGAAGAAAGTAAAGCTGATGTTTGTCAACTACCCGCAAATGCCGACAGGACAGTTGCCCACCAGGGAGTTGTTCGAAAAATTAGTGGCATTCGGTAAGAAAAACCGTATCCTTATCATTCATGATAATCCTTACTCATTTATCCTAAATGATACCCCGATGAGTTTGCTGAGTGTGAAAGGAGCGACGGATTGTGTGATTGAATTGAACTCTCTCAGCAAAAGCCACAATATGGCCGGCTGGAGAGTAGGTATGCTTTGCGGTGCGAAGGAAAGAGTAGAAGAAGTTTTGCGGTTTAAAAGCAATATGGATAGCGGTATGTTCCTGCCGGTGCAGCTGGCGGCTGCCAGGGCTTTATCGTTGGGAAAGGAATGGCATGATGAAGTAAATAAGGTATATAAGATCAGAAGGGAAAAGGTTTTTGAATTACTTAACCTATTGGGTTGTCAGTATTCCAAAGAGCAGGTTGGCTTATTTGTGTGGGCGGGCATACCTGCTGGATATAAGGATGGGTTTGTGCTAAGCGATGAAGTATTATATAATAAGAATGTGTTTCTTACGCCTGGTGGCATTTTTGGCCGTGCCGGCGCAAAATATGTAAGAGTAAGTTTGTGCAGTACAGAAGAAAAAATTCAGGAGGCTATTAACCGGATAAAAAATTAGGTTATGGAAAGAAAACGAATTGCAATTGTCGGCGTCGGTCTCATCGGTGGCTCATTGGCTATTCAGCTGCATGAGAAAAAAATATCTGCAAGACTGATTGGCGTGGACGCCAATGCTGAACATGCGGCGCAGGCACTGGAGTTGGAACTGGTAGATGAAATAATGAACATTGATGAAGCCATTGCTGCTTCAGATGTTATTGTTCTCGCTATACCGGTGGATAAATTAGTTGACTTATTGCCTTCCATCATGGATAAAATCAATGATCAGGTTGTGCTGGACCTTGGTTCCACCAAATCACAACTGATTGAGTCAATAAAGGATCATGCAAAGAGAGGAAGATATGTGGCCACTCACCCTATGTGGGGAACGGAATACAGCGGACCACAGGCAGCCTTAAGAGGTGCGTTTGAAAACAAAGCTGTCATTATCTGCAATGCAGAAGAAAGTGATGCAGATGCACTGGAATGGGTGAAGCAGATGTACAAAAAGATCGGTATGCACCTGCTGGAAATGGAAGCAAGGGCACATGACCTGCATGCGGCGTATGTAAGTCATATTTCCCATATCACTTCATTTGCTTTGGCAAATACGGTGCTGCAAAAAGAAAAAGAAGAGCAGGCCATTTTTGAACTAGCCTCCGCAGGTTTTGAAAGTACAGTCCGGCTTGCCAAAAGCAACCCGGCCATGTGGGTGCCCATATTTATGCAGAACAAAGAGAATGTGCTGGATGTTTTGAAAGAGCATATCGCACAACTCGAAAGATTTAAGGAGAGTATTGAAAAGGAGGATAATGAATATTTGCTGAGATTGATTGAGAATGCGAATAAGATAAGGAGGATAATAAAATAGACTGAACCAGGATTTAGGTAGTCAAAAGATTAGAAGGAAATGAATAGTGAGGCGAATAAGCCCCGTAGGGGCGGTATATCAGTAGCCCCGGATGAAATCCGGGGTAATGAAGTAAGAAAACGATTTGTAACCCCGTAGGGGTGTAACATGATCAATAGAATTAGAGGAAGATGAAGAGTGTCCTTCGCCGAGCTCAGGATAAACTGCAACAGGTGATAATAGCAGTACAGGCGATGACAACATAATTTTATACATCCTTTATTCCCGTTTAGGGGATAGGGGTTTATCTTTACGAAAATGCAAACAGCAGAACAACAAGGAAAGGAAGCGGTTCAGGCAGCATGGAGCAAACGACCACTCATCATCAGCGGGCCGTGCAGTGCAGAAACCGAAGAGCAGGTGTTGGCAACAGCGCAACGATTAGCGGCTATAGGAATGATAGATATACTTCGGGCCGGCATTTGGAAACCAAGAACCAAACCCGGCATGTTTGAAGGTGTAGGCGCAAAAGGATTGCCTTGGCTGCAGCAGGCAAAAAAACTGACAGGTTTGCCAACTACTGTAGAAGTGGCAACTGCCAAACAAGTGCAGGATGCATTGACCTTTGATGTGGATGTGTTATGGATCGGTGCAAGAACAACGGTAAATCCTTTTAGTATGCAGGAACTGGCCGATGCATTGCGTGGTGTGGATGTACCAGTATTGATAAAAAATCCTATTAATCCCGACCTTGAACTGTGGGCCGGTGCGGTGGAAAGAGTGGCCAGGGCAGGGGTAAAGCAAATTGGTTTGATACATCGTGGGTTTTCTTCTTATGGAAATACCGAGTATCGCAATGCACCTATGTGGCACCTTGCCATTGAAATGAAATTGAAATACCCCGAGATGCTTTTCATTAATGACCCATCACATATCTGTGGCCGACGGGATATTTTATTAGATACGATACAAAGGGCTATTGACCTTGATTATGATGGGCTGATGATTGAAAGTCATATAGAACCCGACAATGCCTGGAGTGATGCAAAGCAGCAGGTGACACCGGAGCGTTTGAAAGAAATGCTTGACAGCATTATCTGGCGGAAAGAGGATATTAGCTCAGAAGAATATCATGCAGCACTGGAAAAATTGCGGCAGCAGATCAACCAGCTGGATGATGAACTGATGCAGATACTCAGCCAGCGGATGAAGATAGCTGAGCAAATAGGGAAATACAAAAAGGAAAACAGCATTACCATCCTGCAAACGAGCCGGTGGAATGAAATTATTGAAAGGGCAACTGCAAAAGGCGATAAGATCGGATTGAGCAAAGAGTTCATCACAAAATATTTTGATGCGGTGCATATGGAGAGTATCAGTCACCAGAAAAAAATAATGGATAGCTGAGATCCCGTCAGGGGTCGAAGACCCTGACGGCGGTTTTGAATAAGGAATAAGAAAGTAAAATGGACAATGAAGAAAATAACTAATAAGTTTTCCAATTCATCTACTGATTATTACCCGGCTTCAGGTATCAGTCATCTGAAAAAGATAACTGACCCGAAGGCAACGGTGTTGATAACAGATGAGAATGTTTACAATGCCCATAGCAAACGTTTCAAAGGCTGGGATGTAATTGTCCTGAAGCCCGGCGAAGAATTTAAAGTACAGGCAACAGTGGATGCGGTAATTGAGAAGTTGATTGAGATGGAAGCCGGCCGCAAGACAACACTGGTGGGTGTTGGCGGTGGGGTAATCACGGATATTACCGGTTATGTCGCTTCCGTATATATGCGGGGTGTGAGGTTTGGATTTGTTCCAACTTCCATATTAAGCCTGGTAGACGCTTCTATTGGAGGCAAGAATGGCATTGATGTGGGCATGTACAAGAATATGGTGGGTGTTATCCGTCAGCCGTCATTCATTTTGCATGATATGATTTTTCTGAATTCATTGCCACAGGTGGAATGGGAAAATGGGTTTGCAGAGATCATCAAGCATGCCTGTATAAAAGATGCGGCGATGTTTGCCGGGTTGGAGAAAAATTCATTGAAACAGTATCAAAACCGGCAGAAATCAATTTGTGAATTGATACAACGTAATGCTATCATCAAAACCAAAGTGGTGCAGCAAGATGAATTTGAAAAAGGAGAGAGAAGGCTCTTGAACTTTGGACATACACTGGGCCATGCGCTGGAAACGCAGTATGAATTGCTGCACGGCCAGGCAATTGCTATCGGTATGACCTATGCCTGTCATATTTCTGAAAAGCTAACAGGGTTCAGACAAACAGAAAGAGTCGTTGGCCTTTTGGAGAAATACAATCTTCCTACTTATGCCTCTTTTGACAAGCAAAAAGTATTTGATGTACTGAAGATGGATAAGAAGCGGGAACGGAAGGAGATGAATTATGTGTTGCTGGAAAAAATAGGAAGGGGGCTGGTAAAAAGTATTTCTTTAAAACAATTGGAGAAAATCATCGGGGGGCTATAAAGTGATAGTTACAATTCATCCTTCAAAACTGTCCGGCAGTATTAATGCACCAGCGTCCAAGAGTTCCATGCAAAGGGCCTGTGCGGCAGCATTATTGAGAAAAGGGGAAACGGTTATTCATAACCCGGGTCATTCAAACGATGATAAAGCGGCATTGGACATTATTCAGCGGTTGGGGGCAATAGTAAAAAATGAAAATGGAAAATTGACAATAGAAAGTGATGGAGTTAATCCCGTTTCTGATGAAGTTAACTGCGGCGAAAGCGGATTGGGAATAAGAATGTTCACGCCGCTGATCGCATTATGCGATAAGGAGATTAGCATTAGTGGACAAGGAAGCCTTGCAACAAGGCCTATGAATTTTTTTGATATTTTTTTCCCACAACTTGAAGTGAGCATACAATCCAATCATGGTAAACTGCCGTTGAAGATAAAAGGCCCGTTGCAACCACGGAATATTGAAGTAGATGGTTCATTAAGCTCGCAGTTCATTACAGGATTGCTGATGGCATATTCGGCGGCAGATGCGAAAGATGTTTCGATAAAGGTTCGTAATCTTAAAAGCAAGCCATACATTGATTTGACACTGGATGTGATAAAGCGGTTTGGATTAAGAGTGCCTGTAAACAGAAATTATGAGGAGTTTACGTTTGTTGAAGGCCCAATTAACCAATTAACCAATCAACCAATCAACTATGCCGTAGAAGGTGATTGGAGCGGCGGCGCATTTTTATTAGTGGCGGGAGCCATAGCCGGCCCGATAACAATAAGGGGATTGGATATAACTTCTTCCCAGGCTGATAAAGCCATCGTTGATGTATTGATGTCAGCAAATGCAGGAATTGCCATAGAAGCGAAGGGAATAAAAATTCATCCTGCAAAAATGAATGCTTTTGATTTTGATGCAACAGATTGTCCGGATCTTTTCCCACCCCTTGTTGCGCTGGCTGCTTATTGCAAAGGGGCAACAACTATTAAAGGTGTAAGCCGTTTGCTGCATAAAGAAAGTAACAGGGCATCAGCATTACAAGGGGAGTTTGGTAAAATGGGAGTCAAAATTGAATTGTCCGCAGGACCCGGTGGGAAAGATGATCTGATGATAATTCATGGGGGAGAAGGAGTGAAAGGAGCATCCGTTCATTCGCACCATGACCATCGTATTGCGATGGCTTGTGCTGTGGCGGCATTAAAAGCTGAAGGAGAAACGATAATTGAAGAAGCAGGTGCGGTCAGAAAATCTTATCCTGATTTTTTCAACGACTTAAAATCTCTTGGTGCATCTGTATCTTTACCACATCAACATTATAATTTATAAGCCTTGAATTCATTCGGCCGCATATTCCGCATTTCCATTTTTGGTGAATCGCATGGCGAATCAGTGGGTATTGTCATTGATGGTTGCCCGGCTGGACTGTCGCTGACTGTTGCTGATTTTCTGCCTGATCTGGAAAGAAGAAAAGGCGGCACTCAAAAAGGAACAACACCAAGACAGGAAGACGATCTTCCCATTTTCAAAAGTGGAATTTTCAATAACAAAACAACGGGTGCACCCATCACCATTTTATTTGAAAACAAAAATGTACGGAGCAGTGATTATGAAAAGCAAAGGGCCATTCCCCGTCCGGGCCATGCGGATTTTGTTGCAAAAGCAAAGGCCGGTGGCTTTGAAGATTACAGAGGCAGTGGTCATTTCAGCGGCAGATTGACTGTGGCATTGGTTGCTGCCGGTGTTATTGCAAAAAAATTGCTCAGCGAGATAAAGGTGGAATCAACAATTCTTGAAATTGGCGGAGAAACCGATTGGGAAAAAGGCCTGCAAAGAGCAATTGACAATAAAGATTCCATTGGCGGCATCATTGAGTGCAGGGTAAATGGATTACCGGTCGCTTTGGGCGAACCCTTTTTTGATTCCGCAGAATCATTGCTCAGTCATATTGTATTTGCCATTCCTGCTGTGCGGGGTATTGAATTCGGGACCGGCTTTGCTGCAGCCAGAATGTTCGGCAGCCAGCATAATGATGCGATTGAAAACATGAATGGAAAAACAAAGACCAATCATGCGGGTGGTATTGTGGGCGGACTGACCAATGGAAATGAACTGGTATTCCGCATTGCCATCAAACCCACTTCATCCACACCCAAAGAGCAAACAACACTGAACTGGGAAACAGAAAAAATAGAAACAGTTTCTGTAAAAGGCCGCCATGACTTATGCATTGCATTAAGGGTGCCGGTGATACTGGAAGCAGTAACGGCGATTGTGCTGGCTGATCTTTTATTATCGGAACAAAAAATAAAAAGAGTTTTGTAATGGCTATTATTTATCATATCGCTTTTGCCAGCGACTGGAATACTGCAAAAAAAATCGGATATTATGAGCATCCTTCATTAAAAAACGAGGGATTCATTCATTGCTCACAGGAGCAGCAGGTAGCCGGGGTTCTGGAAAGATATTTTGATGGGAAAGCTGATTTGGTAAAATTGGTAATTGACACCGGTAAACTGACCAGCAAGTTTGTGTTTGACTGGTCGCCATCCACTGCAGATACCTTTCCGCATATTTATGGGCCGATAAATTTAGATGCGGTGATTGATACAGTTTCTTTATAAGTCTTTTTTCAACTTTTTGAAATCAATATCCAGTATGTCATACTTATCACTTCCCGGGAAAGAATAGTGCCACCATTCTGAATCCAGCGGTTTAAAACCGTATTTTACCATGGTGGATTTTAATAATTCCCGGTTTTGCAAAATCTCTTCCGACAAGTTAGTAAAACTATGATGAGCCGTATCAGTAAAATTGTCATACCCGGTTCCCAAGTCCAGTTCTTTGCTTGTCTTGGTATTGATAATCGTAAGATCAACAGCAATACCCCGATTATGGCCGCTGCCCCTTGATGGATTAGCCACATATCTCTCATCGTGCACCAGCTCCCAAAATTTTACTGTAACAGAATAAGGACGGTAGGCATCAAATATTTTCAAGCCGAATCCCATAACATTTAGTTCCGCCTGTACTTTCTTCAGAGCTTTGGCGGGGGATAATCGCAGAAATGTTTCGTTAGTACCCGATGGATACATCAGACGGTGCATGAAATTATTTGTGCTGGCATAACGCAAATCATAAGCAATACCCGGTATTTTGCTTTTCAGTTCTACCATTGTTTTAAGGGAGTCTTTTTTCACCTGTTTCTTATATGCATCCCAGTCGCTGGTTACGGGAGGGCGGGTATAACTGCTGTCCTGGGCCGCAATTTTTATCAGCAGGCCTGTTGATAAAATAAACAGCAATGCTGCTTTAAAGTAGAAACGAATTGGTACTTTAGTAATCATATCCGGCGGAACTATTTCAGTCAATTTAAGACAAAAGCCTGATATGCTGCCGCCACACACTGCTTATGAGGGTTAACCATATTCTTCCGGCTATTGTATGCATTTTTGTTTTTGCTGCCTGTAATAATAAGAGCGGCAAAACAAAGAATACAATTGCGGCTACCCCTCAACAGTTGCAGGCCCAAACTGTTGATTATATTAGATCATCTATTACTGATGCTGCGGGTAATAATGGCAAACTATCCGATTCACTGATTCTGTCACAGTCCAGGCTTGCAAAGTTGATGTATGAAAAAAATAATTTTGTTCCTGTATGGTGCAAAGAAGAAGTATGGCTGCCCGCAGGGGATTCTATTTTCTATATCATTAAGAAGGCGCAGTTGTTGGGTTTGTTTCCGGAAGATTATCATCTTAAAGATATAACGCATATACGGGGCCGGTTTGCCAACGACAGTCTTACCAGGGGCGACCGCAAAGATGTTTCCCTTTGGGCAAAGGCAGATATGATGCTGACCGATGCGTTTGTCCAAATGATCAAAGATGTAAAACTGGGGAGGTTGCCAAGCGATAGCGTTACACTTAGAAAAGATTCTGTCCTTTCCGACTCTTTTTACCTTGCCCAGTTCACATGGCTTATGCAGCAGGGTTCTGTCAGCCAGGTCATTCAATCATTGGAACCCCGTCATAAGGAATACAAATTGCTGAAGAAAGGGATTCAGAAATTTCTTGATAGCGCCAGCTACGGACAGTTCACTAAAGTGCCTTTGCCCGGCAAAGACCCGGTTACATTTAAAAAAATCCTTCAAAAGAGATTATTTGAGGAAGGTTTTATCGCTTATGATAGCGTGGCTGCCGATTCAGCATCGCTGGCCGATGCTGTAAAAAAATTTCAGCAGAAAAAAGGTATTGCTGTAGATGGCAGGGCGGGAGAAGGCACTATTCGTATGATGAATCAAAATGACCGGGAAAGGTTCAACCGTATTGCCATCAGTATGGAAAAATACAAAATGTTGCCGGAAAATTGTAATTGCGCGCCAATTAATATAAAATATTT
>CAYHPA010000131.1:0-9581 GCA_964358155.1 uncultured Chitinophaga sp. | reverse complement strand
CTGCCGGGATGAAGGAATTGCATATGCGGGATCTGTTCAGCCAAGACCCCGAACGGTTTAAGAAATTCTCTTTATGCCTTGATGAGATGGTTTTCGATTATTCCAAGAACATTATTACGGATAAGACAATACAATTGCTGCTGCAACTGGCAAGCGAATGCAAACTAAAAGATGGAGTGGCAGCCATGTTTAATGGTGATATCATCAATGAAACTGAACAGCGGGCAGTGCTTCATACTGCATTACGGAATTTTTCCGGGGAGCCAGTCTTCAGCGAAGGAACAGATGTAATGCCCGGGATAAAAAAAGTGCTCCGGAAAATGAAAAGCTTTTGCCAGGCTGTGCATAGTGGAAAATTCAGGGGTTATACCAATAAAAGGATAAAGTACATCATCAATATCGGTATTGGCGGCAGCGACCTTGGCCCGCTGATGGTAACAGAAGCATTAAAGCCATATCGGATTGATGGTATTGAAACTTATTTTGTTTCCAATGTAGATGGCACCCATATTGCTGAAACACTAAAAAAAGTAGACCCTGAAAGAACACTGTTCCTTATTGCCTCCAAAACATTCACCACACAGGAGACCATGACCAATGCCCGCACAGCAAGAGCATGGTTCCTGGAAAAAGCAAAGAAAGAAAAACATATCGCCAAACATTTTGTGGCCCTATCCACCAATGAAAAAGAAGTAACGGCATTTGGTATTGATAAAAACAACATGTTTGAGTTCTGGGACTGGGTAGGCGGCCGTTATTCCCTCTGGAGCGCCATTGGGTTATCCATCGCCCTTACAATCGGTTATAAAAATTTTGAACAACTGCTTAAAGGTGCACATAATACGGACAATCATTTCAGGGATACTGCATTTGATAAAAATATTCCTGTATTGATGGCGCTTATAGGAATATGGTATGGCAATTTTTTTGACGCTCAAACGGAAACTATTCTTCCATACGACCAATACCTGCACCGGTTTGCTGCTTATTTCCAACAGGGCAATATGGAGAGCAATGGCAAAAGCATTGACCGCAACGGAGAGGCAGTTGAATACGCAACAGGGCCTGTTATATGGGGCGAACCCGGCACCAATGGGCAGCATGCATTTTACCAGTTGATACATCAGGGAACTTCACTGATTCCGTGCGACTTTATTGCCCCGGCACAAAGCCATAATCCCGTTGACGACCATCATACCAAGCTGCTGAGTAATTTCTTTGCACAAACAGAAGCCCTGATGAATGGCAAAACAGAAGATGAAGCCGAAATGGAATTGGAAAACCAAGGGTTATCAGCAGCACAAATGGCAAAACTACTCCCCTATAAAATTTTTAAAGGCAATAAGCCTACCAATTCTATACTTGTAAAAAAGATCACGCCTTATTCATTGGGAGAATTGATCGCCTTGTACGAGCACAAAATTTTTACCCAGGGAATCATCTGGAACATCTTCAGCTTTGACCAATGGGGAGTGGAACTGGGCAAACAACTGGCCGGCAAAATTCTGCCAGAGTTGCAAAACAACGAACCGGTAAAGGGTCATGATGCTTCTACCAATGGCCTTATCAACGCCTGGAAGCAGATGAAAAAATAAATTCTATCTTTAGGGCTGTTCGGCTTCTTTATGAAAAAAGTATTTCTTGTATTTGGCATCGCAGCGTTCTCTTCTGCATCTGCACAGCAGAAGGATGTTTTCGATATCGATCGGCACCTGCAAAAATTAGCTATAGGCAAGAAACTACCGGGAGTGAATTTGCAGAACCCATACATACTTGAATTCAAACAATTTCCTCCAACACATCTTTATACTTTACCAAACGGTGATAAAGTAATGACTTTACCCCGATACAATATGCCCTATATAGTACCGGGGCAAACCTATCTGTATTTTACACCCAATCTTGCAGAAGCAACCCGGCCTTTATTACTCCGGGCATACCAACGCAAACAACCCGGAGCTATTCCCAATCCTGCCGACGGCAATATTCAATTTCGCTAATATCCGCCTTACTTATTTTAGCTGAACGCAACAATTTTCTGTTGCCATGAGATTGCTTTTCCCAAAAATGCAGCTAAGAAAAAAGCCGTTCCGCAAATGCGGAACGGCTTTGAATATTGAGGAATCGTTTTCTTATTGGGCCACTACAAACAATCCTGAAACAATCCTTCCGGAAACCATACCTGTAACCTTAGCTACATAAGTACCGGCAGCAAGTCTCGGCAGAGCAAAGTCCATTCTCTGATAAGAAGGAGAACCCTGTACCATGTCAAACTCTTTCTGTGCTACGAGCTGACCGGCAACATTGTAGATACGTATCCTTCTTCTTTCAGCATTGTTTCCATCATAGTACAACCTGATCTGGAAGTTACCGTCGTTCGGATTTGGATAAATCCAGAGACGATCAGAAGCTTCAGCTCCGATTGTCAGCAAATTAGAAGTATTGCTGCATCCATTTGCATCTGTAGCGGTAGCCTGATAAACACCCAGTCCATCTATTCCAACAGATATACTTGGTCCTGTTGAAGGAGGATTTGGCGGAGCCGGTACTACTGAACCATTCAGCGTCCATGACCATCCACCGGCAACGGCAGCTGGTGAGCTGGTTCCGTTAATAGTAGTTGTCTGACCAGGAGTAATGGTAAGGTCCGCACTTGTAATCACCACAGTTGGCAGCGGATTTACAGTAAGCGTTGCAACGTTTGATGTAGCAGTAGCTGCACAAGGAGCTACTGTCAATACGCAGCGATACTTGTAACCCGTCATAGTGAGGGTGGCGGTAACGCTGTAGGTTGCAGAAGTAGCACCTGCTATATTAGCCCAGGTAATACCACCATCTACACTTCGCTGCCATTGATAAGCTATTGTTCCTACTGCTGTGGTACCGGCAGCAGTAAATGTTGCAGTTCTGCCTGTACATACTGTTACGTTTGCAGGATGAGCCGTAATACTCGGTGGCTGATTAACCTGCAGTGTAGCGGAAGCACTGATTGCAGGTGAAGGCGGACACTGACCATTTACTACCAGGCGATAACGATAACCGTTCATGCCGGCAGTTATTCCGGTAACTGTAAGTGAAGTGGTAGTAACCCCTGAATAGGTAGCGTTATTGACCAGATTAATCCATGTTGCGCCTCCGTCTGTGCTTACCTGCCACTGATAACTGGTAGTAACAACTGCAGGAGTAGCTCCGGCTGTAAAGGTAGTGCTACCACCAACGCATACTGCAACGCTTGCGGGCTGGCTGGTAATAGCAGGAGGTTGAATAACAGTAATAGTAGCCGAGCCTGTATTTCCAATTCCAGGACAACCATTGGCTCCGATAACATTTACAACTGTATAAGTTGTTGTTACCGCCGGCGACACCTGAATAAGCGTTCCGCTGGTATAGCCAGGGAAAGTGGTAGTGCTTGTACCATTTGTATATACAAGAGTATATGGAGAAATACCACCTGTGATATTTACAGCAAAACTTTGAGTAGTATTCGGGCAAAGACCAGGCAATGGTTTGCAATACTTCACATCATCCAATCCAACCACGTTGGAGTTGGCTCCAAAAGGACCACCGCCCTGAACAAAATATCTGAAGGCAAACCGGCCGGTTGTACCCGGAGGATATGCACTCGAGAGAGTTACGGTAAATTTAGTCCAGGTGGAAGGATAGCCGGTTAATGTTAATCCCGGATTTATATCCAGCAACAAGTTTGTGAAATCACCCACACTGAACTCATTAGCACCTACATTGGTACTTGCACCATTCGTACTCAAACGAATCTGCATCCTGTCGGGGAAGCCTGGAAGAGAAATGGAATAGAAGGTAAGAACATTACCTTGCTCCAATACCACTTCCGGTGAAATAAGCCAGTTGCTGATTTCTGATAAACCTGATCCTGACAAGAAAGCTACCTCTCTGAAATCAGGAGGAGAATTAGGTGCCCATACACCACCTGTTGTACCCTGGTGCCATGTAGAGAAGTTTCCGGTACCTATCGGGTTACTCAGGTTAAGCTGTGACCAGCCTGCAGGAAGGTTAGCTCCATTAAAGCTTTCTTCCATATAGCACAGGGCTGGTGGAGTAACCACCATTGTTGAAGCTATTGAAATACCCTTAACAGGTACAGAAGCTGTATTAGAACAACCATTGGCGCCATAGCTGAGCACTGTATAGACCTGATCGCTCTGCGGCGTTGCCGTTACGGTAGCCCCGGTTGTAGCGCTTAAAGCCGTACCCGGAGTCCATGTATATACAATACCTCCGCTGGCTGTGAGTGTAACTGGTGCACAACCGCCAGGGTTAGGCGTAATAACAATATTCGGTCTTGGCAATACATTCACCGTTACGGTTTGCGTAGGTGCGCAAGGTCCGGCAGCGAATGTAGCTGTATAAGTAGTAGTAGAAGTAGGATTAACCCAAATAGCATCTGCTTGTGATCCCGCAACATAAGGTACTGTTGCAGCAGGATTAGTAAACATAGTATTAGGCGCTGCAGGGCTTGATGTCCATGAAGCGGTAGGCACAATCCTGAAAGTAATGCTCCATCCGCCTGATATTGTTCCCGCATCACCGGCAAAGTCGTCACGAACCAATAACTGCCAGTTTCCATTCGGATCATTGGAAGACGAGAACATACTTAATGCAGGATTAGGTTGTGTCACTCCGCCTGGACCCGGGGCCGGAAATTGATCTGGTTCCGGACCAAATGTACCGACAGCGTTGGTGGGTTTAAATGTTCCACTGGGAATAGGAGCAGGCAATGTTGGCCCTGCATCATTGAAAATGATTGTTCTTCCTGAAACACCATTCGGAGCGGCATCACCAATATCTGACATCAGTATAACTATTTGTCCTGATGGTGACCTTAAAGCGATATCAACATCGCCTGGCCATGTATGCCCAAATCCGGTAAGGGTAACTGACTGCACATATACACCCGCAGTTGGTAACCCTCCCACAGCAATATTGGAAGGATATGGTGTTGCATTACCCGAATTATTAATAGTGATGGGCGCAGGATTTGAGAATGTTTGCGTGGTAGTGGGGTTTGGCGTTACTGTCAGCATTTGCACTGAGCCGGAACATATCGTTGCCACATCAGGTGTCAAACATGTACATGGTGTTACAGTAACTGTCTGCTGACCGCAAGGGCCGGGAGCAGGGGCGCAACCACCTTCGCCACGAACAAAATAAGTGGTGGTAACAATAGGAGAAACTGAAATACTGTTACCAGTACCAACCGGGGCGCCAACAGCGCAACCGCCGGCATACCATACCCAGTTAGCAGCTCCATTCAGCGTACCAGCAATAACACTTAAAGTAATCGGAGATCCTGCACAGGTATTAGATGGAACAGATGATATGATAGGCTGTGTGGCATTATTAGGAATACAAACTGCCTGGTCAAATGTTACACTTCCGATAAAAGCCCGGGGGTTATTGACAGGATTGCCGGGAATTAACGGTCCGCCCCATCCGGATGGGCCTCCTACAAACACAGAACATCCGCCATTGGAGAAAGTAGAACCTGCTGCTGTTGAATTCATATAACCCAGCACAGGGGTTGAGGTGCCAATAATAATTCCGTAAGTGGCGCCGGCAGGTATATTCAATGAAAGTCCGGTGAAAAAGGTTTGCGGAGTTGGATTCACAGTTCCAAGCGGTAGGGCTACAGCAGTGATATTATTTGTTCCAAATAAAGTCCATCCATTGCCGGGTGTAGCAGGACCAGGATTACCAGTAATAGCTCCGGGTTTATAATATGCCGAAACGGTGATAGCACCGCCGCCAAAACAAACACTGGCTATATCAGTAATAAGAACAGCAAAACCATTGGTATTGGTAAAATTAAAACTGATCTGGGCATTACCGTTGTTCATGGTTCCGGGTGCATTTATTACAGTGGGTGCATTAACCCTTTGAACTATAACCCCCGAAGGAAGCATTTTAGGAATGAATCTTTCGACCGGTTCGGTAACAGGAGGATTGAAGTCAGCGTCAATCATACTCGCCTGATTGCGCATGGCCTCCGTCTTTTGACCAAAAGAGACTTGTGCTGAAACAAAGAAAATCATTGTAAAAGCAATGATTTTTGTCAACACATTTCTCATTGTGTTAAGCGTAAATTTTGGTTGCATAATAGAATTTTTAATTGTTGAATTACATCCAGCCATAAGCAGCTATGGCATAAACCGGGCTGAAAGATAGTTTTTTTTGGAATATTTAAAAAAAATTATCCCGAGGATAAATTATTAAGACTGTATCAGTTAAGTCTGAGTGCCCGGCACCCCGCCCTGAAACTCCTTTCAGGCGGCATTCCGGTCAGAAACTCACCACTTGTCCACATCCTCGGCTGCCTTATCCTGGCCTGCGGAAACTTCAGCTACGGGAGCCGGTTCCACTGCTTCTTCCCTTGCTGCAGTTTGTTCAGCTACAGCGGCGCCATCGTGGTTTGCTTCCTCATTGATTTCGTCATGATTGAATGCATCAAAATCAAAATCGGGCATCAAATCCGTTTTTACATAATCCACAGCCTCGCCTAATGCTTTGATGAATTTGTTGAAGTCTTCTTTGTATAAAAAAATTTTGTGCCTGTCATACCCGTTATCATCAAAGCGTTTGCGGCTTTCAGTGATGGTGAGATAATAATCATTGCCACGGGTAGCCCTTACATCAAAGAAGTAGGTCCTTCTTTTTCCTGCACGGATGCGCTTGCTGTAAATACTCTCGATTTGCTTTGCCTGCCTGCCGTTAGGCAGGTCGTTATTCTCGTACGCCACGTTGTAAGATTTTAGCAGTTAAAAAATAGCTTTGGTTGTTGCCCGAAGGGCTCCTTCGGAGAAGCTCACAAATATATAGATGTTTTTGATACAGACAAATGAGAGAAATGGTTTCGGGTTTAATGTTTAGGGTTAAAAAATCCTTAGCCGGTAAATACCTGATTAAACTGAATGATAAACCCAAAACCCGAAACTCAAAACCCCGAACCGTCCTCCTGTTCCTGCTGCCGGGTATATAACTCTGAATAATAGCCTTTTTTATCCAGCAGTTCCCTGTGTGTGCCCTGTTCTACAATGGATCCATTGTCCAATACTACAATCTTATCAAAATTGAAAAGGGAAAAGATGCGGTGAGTGATAATGATGGCTGTTTTGCCTTCCAGGTATTCATTCAGATTGCTGATGATCTCTTTTTCAGTCTTTGCATCTACGGCGCTCAGACAGTCATCAAAGATGACAAGCTTCGAATTTTTGATCAATGCCCGTGCAATGGAAATACGTTGCTTCTGTCCTCCGCTGAGTGTTACCCCTCTTTCACCAATCATTGTCTGGTATTGATGAGAGAACCCCGCAATCTCTTTATCCACTACAGCTCTCCCGGCTGCTTTTTCTACTAATGCTTTATCTGCCGAGTGCAATCCAAAAGCAATATTGTTCTCCACTGTTTCGCTAAACAGAAAAACATCCTGGGGCACATAGCTTACCTGTTCCCTCAACATTTTCAGATTGAAACTGCGGATATTTCTTTCATCCATTTCAATCGTCCCCGATGTAGCATCATACATGCGCAGCAGCAATTGGGCAATGCTGGATTTGCCGCTGCCTGTTCTTCCAACGATGGCAATCTTCTCCCCTTTTTTTATTTCCAGGTTAAAATCCTTTAATGCATGAATGCCGGTATGAGGATAAATAAAATTGATAACAGAAAACCGGATATTGCCCTGCCATGCAGGCGCAATGGCATTGGGTTCATTTTGGATGGCCGGTTTCGTTTGCAAAAATTCATTGATTCTTTTTTGAGAAGCGGCCGCCCGCTGTATCATACTGGCCGTAAGCCCGATGGCGCTGACGGGGAATGTGAGCATGTTGATATACATTACAAACTCCACAATGGTGCTCAACTGCATGTTGTGGCTGCCATTGATGTAATAAAGTCCGCCTATCATGATAGTGAACAATGTGCTCAGCCCGATCAGCAAAGTGATAGAAGGGAAATAGATGGCTTCTACTTTGGCAAGGCCCACTGCATTTTTTTTGTACTCCTCGCTGTTCTTTGCAAAAAAACCAAGCATCGCTTTTTCCTGCCCGAATGATTTGATGACCCGAATGCCAGAATAAGATTCCTGTGCATTGCTGGTAAGGTCTGACAGGGAAGCCTGTATCCTCTCGCTCTTCTTATTTATCGTATTGTTTACATAATAAATAGCAACGGCAAGTATGGGCAGGGGTATCAATACATAAAACGTCAGTTCTGCATCTCTTTTCAGCATAAAAAAAACACTGAGTGAAATGATGGCGATCAGATTGGCCAGGTACATGATGGCGGGACCGGTAAACATCCTCACCCGGCTCACATCTTCGGCAATGCGGTTCATCAGGTCGCCGGTATGGTGGGTTTTGTAAAAAGCAGTATCTAATTTCTGGTAATGGTTATATATCTCGTTTTTCTGATCGTACTCAATATGCCGGCTCATCACGATAATCGTTTGCCGCATCAGGAAAAGAAAAAAGCCACGGAGCAGGGCCAGCAATAAAATAGTGGTGCCGCAGAGCGCCACTATTTTCCCAACACTAAAATCATAACTCCCCAGCCAGGCGGTCAATTTATCTACCAGCGTATCATAATCCGGTTGTTTGGAAGGTGGTTTATACCCAGGTAATTTCTGCTGCACAAAATCTGTAATAAACCCGGTAACCTGCGGCGCCAGCACGTTGAAGTAATTGGAAAGAAAGACGAATACAATGCCGATGGCCAGCCGTATGCGATACTTCCAGAAATACTTGTTGAGGGCCTTGAGCTGTTTCATGCAAGATATAGGGGCAAACTAAAAATCCCCGATCGGGGACTTTTTGCGGAGAGAGAGGGATTCGAACCCCCGGACCTTTTGGGTCAACGGTTTTCAAGACCGCCGCATTAGACCGCTCTGCCATCTCTCCGGCGCAAAAATAGCCTCACAAAGCCTATCAGCAAAATCGGTTTTGAAAATAATGTGCAGTAAAAATTTTAGCGGAGATTCACGACCACCTTACTCTCAAGTATCACTCTATGGGGAATAGTTTCATCCTTTCCTTTTGAATGAATAAGCCTCAATAATATATCAGTAGCCTTTTCTGCCTGCAGGTAGGGAAATTGTTCTACTGAAGCAACGGGTGGTTCATCCAGATAATTAGTAACAGGAAGGTTGGCATAGCTCACAAAAAAAATGTCTTTATTTATTTTCAATCCCTGCTTGCGGGCATAGCGGATGGCATCCAGCGCCACATAATCATTGAATGCAACGACAGCTGTCGGTGGATTTTTCAGCGCCAGTAATTTATGCATGGCATCTTCCGTTTTCTGACGGCTCAGGTCGGTGGAAACAACAAAAGAATTCTCGGGTTTCAGATTATGCTTTTTCAATCCCTCATAATACCCATCCAGTCTTTGTTTTGAATGGATCAACGTATCAGGCCCTTTGATGAATCCTATTCTTTTATGCCCTTTGCTCACCATCCAGTCCACCAGTTCCACTGAACTGTTTTCAAGATTACAGGAAACAGTATAAGCTTCCGCCGTTTCAGGAACCGGGTCTAAATAAACCACCGGTT